>JAAZAD010000016.1 GCA_012514505.1 Rhodococcus sp. (in: high G+C Gram-positive bacteria)
ATGCTCGTCCCGGACGCAGATGCCACCGCATCGATACCCCGATGCAGCTCGGCGTCGATGTCAACGGAGACGATCTCGGTGCGCCGCTCCGCGACATCTGACGACGGCAGCTCGAGCCTGGCCGGAAGATCGGTCAATCTGCCACGCCAATAGTCGAGCTGACGCGCGTGCTCGCTGCCCGGATCGTTCGGATCACCGAGCGACTCGTTCGACCACAAGACGTAGTCGGGGTACGTGACGGGAAGCGCGTCCCACGCCGGCTCGCCGCCCTCCACACGAGAGGCGTACGCGCCCAGCAGATCACCCAGCAGCGGTACGACAGACCACTCGTCCACCGCGATGTACTGCATCACCGCGAGCAGCACCTGCGTGCCATCGGAGCCGGAGACCAAGCACAGGCGCAGCGGCGGCTGTTCACTCGGATTCGTCGTCCGCTGGGCGAGTTCGAAGACCCGACGGTGCAGGTCGCCGTCGCCCACGTCCTCGAGTTCGAGGACTGGGCGTACCGCCTCCTGCGCCACCACGTGTCCATCGACCTCGACGTACACGGTCCGTAGTGGCTCGTGCCGGGACGAGACGTCGTCGAGCGCCTGCGCGAGCGCCTCGGGATTCACCCGATCCGTCAGGGTGAGCGCGAGTGCGTGATCCGCCTGCACGTCGCCGCCTGAAGCCCGGTACCGATTCCAGTGCGTGCGTTGCGGTCCGGACAACGGCAAGGTTTCCGGACGTGTGGCCGGAACCAGGGCAGGACGACCGCCGTCACCACCTGCGTCGACCAGATCGGCCAGACCGGCGACCGTCGGCGAATCGAAGACGTCGCGAATTCCGATACTCACACCGAACTGCTCGCGAATACGGGCAACCAATCTCATGGATGCCATCGAGTGACCGCCGAGATCGAAGAAGTCGTCGTGGATTCCGACGCCGGGAAGGTACAAAATCTCGGCGACAACCGCCGCAATCTCGACCTGAGTCTCGGTCTGAGGAGTGCCCTCGCCCACCAGATCCGCCCAATTGGGCGCAGGCAGTGCCTTGCGATCGAGCTTGCCGTTGGGCGTGAGCGGCAACGCACCGTCGAGCACGATGACCATCGACGGAACCATGTAGTCGGGCAACGAACCCGCAACGTGTTCGCGAATCTCGACCGGATCGAGGTCACCTGATGCGGCAGCATCTATGTCCCCTGATGCGGCAGCATCTATGTCGACTGCTTCGGTTGCGGTCACGTAGCCGACGAGTCGGACCAGATCACCTTCGCGGTCGACCACTGCTGCCGACTGCTTCACCTTCGGGTGCGCTCCGAGTGCAGCGATGACCTCGCCGAGTTCGATGCGGAAACCGCGAACCTTGACCTGTTCGTCCACACGACCGAGGAAGTCGATGTTGCCATCGCGCCGCCACCGTGCCCGGTCGCCGGTTCGATACATACGTGCGGTTCCGAACGGGTTCGCTACGAACCGGCTCACCGTCAGATCGGGTCGACCAAGGTAGCCGCGCGCCAGCCCGCGACCCGCGATGTACAACTCGCCGGCAATCCCGGGTGGGACCGGCGCGAGCCGGGCATCGAGAATGTAGACCTGCTCGTTGGGGTCGGGAATGCCGATGGGCACCACCGAGTTCCATACCGGCTCTGCCTGCCACAACGTGTTGTTGACGGTGACCTCGGTGAGGCCGTAGGCCGCCAGCAGGTTCAGCCTGCTGGCCCACTTGCCGATCAATTCCGGTGGCACCGTTTCGGTTCCGACCAGGACGGTGCACCCTTCCGGAACCAGGCAGCCGTGAGGAAGCGCCGCCATCAGCGACGGCGGAAGGATCGCGTGGCTGACCTGATGGTGCGCCATGAAGTCGGTGAGCTCCGGCCCGGCCACACGCGCCTCGTCCGGCACGATCACCAACCGCGAACCGGTGCACAGCGCCATCGCGAGCTCGAACACCGCGACGTCGAAACCAACGGACGCGAACTGCATCACCACCGAGCCGGCCGCGAGCCGCATACGTTCCTGCGCCGTGGCAACCAAGCTGGGAATACCGTCGTGGGTGAGTACGGCTCCCTTCGGCTTGCCCGTCGAACCGGACGTGTAGATCACGTACGCGGCATGGTCGAGGCCGTCTGGCTCCGGCGGAAAACTCTGCGCGGATTCACTGTTGCGTTCCGCCACCGTCGACGGGTCGTCGAGCAGTATTCGGACGAGCTCTGGAACGTCGTCGATCCGTTGCGTTTCGGTCGTCGTGCTCAGCAGCACCTTGGCGGCCGAGTCCTCGAGCATGAACGAGATTCGCTCACGGGGGTGGCTCAGATCCAACGGCAGGTAGGCAGCGCCGAGCCGGAGAACGGCGAGTACGGCGGCCACGAACTCGGTCGAACGCGGAATCGCCAGCCCCACCACGTCTTCGGCGCGTACACCCCGCCGGTACAGCAGACCCGCGATCCGCTCTGCCTGCTCCGACAGCTCGGCATAGGTCGACTCACCATTCGAGTCGACGACGGCGATCGCGTCCGGGGTAGCCAGGACGTTTCGGTGGAACGCCTGATGGAACGTCTCCTCCGGCACCTCGCAGTCGGTGTCGTTGAAGGTGTGCAGCACGAGATCGCGCTCACCGGCGAGGAACACGTCGACGTCGCCTACCCGGACCCGAGTGTCTGCAGCAACCGCATCGAGCAGATTCGCCTGCCTGGACGCGATGGTTTCGGCCGTGGTCCGGTCGAACAGGTCGGCGCTGTACTCGAGGCGCAGTTCCACTCTGCCCGGACCGTTCTCGTCGGCCAGGTACTCGGTGTAGTTGAACACCAGATCGAACTTGGCGGTGTGCTCGTCCACCGAGAGCGGGGTGAACCCACGGCCGCCGGCGCTCTCGTCCTGGCGGCTGTGATAGCCGACCATCACCTGGAACAGCGGATTCCGCGCCGCGGTACGCGACGGATTCAGTTTCTCGACCACGGACTCGAACGGGATGTCCGCATTCGAGAACGCGGCAAGGTCGACGTCACGCACCCGATCCAGCAACTGCGCGAACGTCGGGTCGCCCGACACGTCGGTTCTCAGCACGACCGTGTTGACGAAGAAGCCGACCAACTCGTCCAGACCGGGTTCGCTTCGTCCCGCCACGGGTGCCCCCAACGGCAGGTCGTCGCCTGCACCGAGGCGATGCAGCAGGGCTGCCGACGCCGCGTGCAGGACCATGAACATGCTGGTGCCCGAGCTGCGGGCGATCTCGCGCAACGACTCGGTGGTGTCGTCGCCGAGCACAACGTGCACGGCGCCGCCCGAATAGGTGGGCCGCGGCGGCCTGGTGCGGTCCGTGGGCAGCGGCAACTCGTCCGGAATCCCGCGCAGAGCCGAAGCCCAGTAGTCGAGCTGCTTGCCGGCAACGCTGGCCGCAGTATTCGGGTCGCCCAGAAGTTCCTGCTGCCACAGCGTGTAGTCGGCGTACTGCACCGCCAACGGACTCCAGTTCGGCGCCGTCCCCGCAGCGCGCGCGGCGTAAGCCGTCATGAGGTCGTGCGTGAACGGCCGGTCCGACCACTCGTCTGTCGCGATGTGATGCAGCACGATCGCGAGCACCTGCTCACCGCCGTGCAGCTGCACGATCGTGGCACGGACCGGAATCTCGTTCTCGAGATCGAACGGGCGGCCCACTGCCCCGCGCAACACTTCCGCGAGTCCGGTGTCGTCGGTCGTGACGACATTGATGGGCGGTGCGGCGTTGTCGAGAATGGTCTGAACAGGTGTGCCGCCTCGCACGGTGAACACCGTGCGCAGCGACTCGTGGCGATCCACGACATCCCCCAGAGCCTGAGCGAACAACGACGGATCGAGCGCGTAGTCCAACCGGAAGACGATCGGGAAGTTGTAGGCAGCCGAGCGGCCCTCCATCTCCTGGATCAACCACAGTCGTTGCTGCGCAGGCGACAACGGCAGGTAGTCCGGTCGCGAACCGGCGGTGAGGGCCGGTCTCGTGGATGCCGTGCGGCTGTCGATGCGCGCTGCCAGTTCACGGACCGTCGGGGCCTCGAACAGATCCCGCATCACGAGTTCGGCAGACAGCGCAGCCCGGGCCCGGCTGATGAGACGGGTCGCGAGCAACGAGTGCCCACCCAGATCGAAGAAGTTCTCGGTGACACCCGGGACGGGGATATCGAGGGTGGTCGAGAACAATTCGGCCAGGGCTTTTTCGGTCGCGTTCTCGGCGCGGGCCTGCTCACCCGAACCATTCCCGAGGACCGACGACGCCGGAGGCAACGCCTTGACGTCGAGCTTGCCGTTCACGGTCATGGGCAGTGAATCGATCTCGATGATCGCCGCGGGGACCATGTAGTCCGGCAACAGCCCCCGCAACGCCTGTGAGTGGTTGGCGAGTCCAGAGACTCGCGAACCGCGCACAGGCACGGTGTATGCCACAAGTCTGTCGAAACCACCCGGCCCCTTGTCCGCGACCACAGCGGCCTGCCGAACGTCGTCCAACGATTCCAGCACGGACGCCACCTCGCCCAGTTCGATGCGGTGACCGCGAATCTTGACCTGGTCGTCGGTACGGCCGAGGAAGTCGAGATTGCCGTCCACTCCCCGGCGCACGAGGTCGCCCGTCCGGTACATACGTGTGGACGGTGCGAACGGGTCGGCGACGAACCGCTCGGAAGTGAGCGCGAACCGGTTCAGGTAGCCACGGGCAAGGCCGATACCGGAGATGTACAACTCACCCGGAACGCCGTCGGGAACGGGCCGCAACCACGAATCCAACACGTACGCCTGGGTGTTCCAGATCGGTTTACCGACGGTGGGAGTTGCACTGTCGTCCGTGCCGGCACCAAGGGTGTTGATCGTGTATTCAGTGGGACCGTAGAGGTTGTAGCCACACGTTCCGTCCGTGTCGCGCAGGCTGTTCCACACGCGGTCGGACACCGCCTCACCACCGAGCAATACGAGTGGCGGACGATGACGTCCGTTCCCCTCGTCGAGCAGTCCCTCTTCGATGAGGTGCTGCGCGTAGGTGGGCGTCACGTTCACCACGTCCACGGCGTGCTCGTCGCAGTACGCCACCAAGGCCTCTGCATCGCGACGCAGATTCTCGTCGCAGATGTGCACCTCGTGGCCCTCCACGAGCCACAACAGCTCTTCCCACGACATGTCGAAGGCGAACGACACCGTGTGCGCGATCCGAAGTCGGCGACCGCCCGTCGAACGGATCACCGGCTCGAAAATCGCCTCACGGTGATTGAACTGCATGTTCGTGAGCCCGTGGTACGCCGTCACAACGCCCTTGGGCTTGCCAGTGGAACCGGACGTGTAGATGACGTAGGCCGGGTGTTCCAATCGCCGCGGCGTACCCGGGGCGAACGCCCCCAGTTCGTCCGGCGACAACGTAGCGGCGGGCAGTGACCGCCAGTCCTCCGTGTCGAGCAGAACAGCATCAACCGGCGCCGCCGCGAGCGTGCTCGCCACCTCCGAAGTCGTGAGGAGAACGACGGGGCGAGCATCCTCGATCATCCCGACGAGGCGTTCCTCCGGATGGTCGAGTTCGAGTGGCAGGTAGGCCGATCCGGTACGCAGCACCGCGAACAGCGCCACCACCATCTCGATGGTGCGCGGCAGCCCGAGTGCGACGATCTTCTCGGGTCCCGCGCCGCGCTCCAGCAGAAGCCGCGCCAGCCGGTTGATGTCACCGTCCAGTTCCGCGTAGGTCATCGACCGTTCCCCGAAGACCAGTGCGGTCTCGTCGGGCTGCAGCAGGGCGGCATCGCCGAACAGGTCCGCGATCGTGCTCTCCGGCAGAGCGTTGTCGGTGTCCTCGACCTCCGGCAGAGCCGGTACATACGCGCGCGAGACCAATCCCTCGACGGACTGCGACCATTCCTCGAGCAATCCGAGGAAGTGTTCGAGCATGGCCTCTACTCGGTCGGCGTCGATCGACTCGGGATGGAACTCGAACTTCACCTTCACAGACGCACCGGGCGTGACGACGACCGTCAGTGGGTAATGCGTGTGGTCGATGCTGTCGCCGCCGCTGATGTCGTGTGCAGCGTTGAGCGCCGACACCTGGTTCTCGTCCACGAAGTTCTGGAGAACGTACAGGACGTCGAACAACTGGCGGTGCGGCGAGCTGCGCTGGATGGACGCCAAACCGAGATAGTCGTACTGGCCCAACGAGAGTCGGTCCGTCTGGGTGCGGCGCATCAGGTCGGCGACGGTTTCGTCGGCACGCAGCGTCATGCGCACCGGCACGGTGTTGAGGAACATGCCGGCCACCGCGTCGATGCCCGGAACCTCCGGCGGACGTCCCGCCACGGTCGTGCCGAACACCAGATCCTTGCGTCCGGTGGCGGTCGCGATCGTCACCGCGAGTGCAGAGTTGAGCACTGCGTTGAACGTGACGCCGGCGCCTCGTGCAACGGTCCGCAGCTTCTCGCTGAGGTCCTCGGACAGCACCCGGTCACGGCGCTGCGGCAGCTGCGGCTCGCCCCTCACGGGATTGGCCAGCAACGTCGGCTCGTCGAGACCGCTCAACGCTTCGGACCATGCCGCCTCGGCGGCGTCCTGATCACGGGAGGCCAGCCAGTGCAGGTAGTCCTCGAACGTGCCTTCGGGTTCGGCGTAACCGGTGTCGTCGCCACCCGACTCGTACAAGCCGAGCAACGCACTGACGACGAGGCCGTTAGACCAGCCGTCCCACAGCAAGAACTGACGGTTGACCACGAGACGGTCGTGGTGGTCGGTCAGGCGCAGCAGCATCGCCCGCCACAACGGCGGCGCAGTGAGGTCGAACGGGGTGGCGCGGTCCAGTGCGCCCAACTCGGCGGCTCGGGCCTCTCGCTCATCCTCGTCGAGGTGCCGGAGGTCGTGCTCGACGACCGGCACGTCGAGACCGGCACCGATGAACTGCACAGGCTCCGGCAGCCCGGAGGACACGAACCCGGCGCGCAGCATGGGGTTTCGGCGCTGCAGCGTCCGCAGTGCGGCGTGCAACCGGTCGACGTCGAGACGGTGACCGAAGTCCAGCGAGAATTGTGCCGTGTAGATGTCCGCACCGTCGTCCAGGGTGGCCTGGAAGTACAGGCCTTCCTGCAGCGGTGACAGCGGCAGCACCGTGTCGACGCCTGCGGGGCTGTCGTTGACGATCCGGTCGATGTCTGTCTGGCTGAGGGCGGTCAGCGGAACGTCGGACGGCGTCAGCATCGACGGCCCAACATGGCTGCCTGCGGCGGCCGCCAGTTCGCGCAGAGCCGTGATCCAGCCCTCGCCGAGGGCGTCGACATCCGCGGCGGTGAGGTCGGCATCGGACCATGCGAACACCGCTCGCATCTCGGGCCCGTCCCCGCCGTCTTCACACACCGCGTTGATCACCAGTCGGTACGGCCCGCCGAGATCCACATCGGGGTCCGTCGACAATGCATCCGACTCGGGGGCTGGCGTCCACGGGCCGTCGCCCACGGCCGGCATTCTGCCCAGGTAGTTGAACAGCACCTGAGACTCCGAGCCGTTGCTCAGAGCCCCTGTGGTGCGCGCATTGAGGTACCGGAGCATGCCGTAGCCGATGCCGCCGTCAGGTGCGCCGCGCAGGCGTTCCTTGACGTTCTTCAGGACATCCACGGCCTCGTCACCGTCCGTGAGGCGAACGGGCGCAACGCTCGTGAACCAGCCGACGGTGCGCGACAGGTCGACACCCGCGGCGAGTTCCTCGCGGCCGTGGCGCTCGAGATCGACGAGCAGATCGCCCCGACGCCTCTTCGACGTGAACCACTCGGTGACCGAGAGTCGCAGTGCTGCGAGCAGAACGTCGGTGACGTCCGCGTTCACCATCGCCGGCACTGCCGTGAGGACAGCAGCCGTGGTCGCCGCGTCCACCGTGAAGGTGCGGCGGGCACCACTGCCCACGACCGCGTGCCCGGACGCTGCCGGAACCAGTTCGGCGCCAGGCGCGGTGACCGCTGTCCACCGTTCGAGCTCCGCGATACGGGCGGATTCCTGGGCTTGGAGCGTGACGATGCGTGAGTAGGCCCGCAAGGGTGTCACCACCGGGTCCAAGGCCGGTGTCTCACCGTTCGCAGTCGCGACAGCCGCCATGGCCAGGTCCTCGAGCAGCACTTGCCACGAGACACCATCGACCACCAGATGATGCGCGACCAGCAGAAGCCGCCCCTGCTCCCCTGCTCCGGCGTCGAACCACACTGCGGACAGCATGATTCCGGCGTCCGGGTCGAGGCGCTCGGTTGCCGCTTCCGATTCGGTGGCAACCAGGTCGCGCAGCGCCTGCTCGTCCAGGCCGCCGGTCTCGACCCGTCGCACCGGCACGGAGGCCTGCTCGGCGATCTCGAGAGACCACACGCCGTGTGCATGACGAGTCAGACGCTGACGCAATCCATCGTGGTGCGCGACCACGGCATCGACGGTCGCCGAGATTGTCTCGTGCGTCATCGCGGGGGTGCGCACCAGAACGGACTGATTGAAGCGATCCTTGCCGCCACTCCACTCGGACAGACGATGAACCACCGGAAGCGGTAGCAACTCTCCCACCCCGGACTCGACCGGAACGGCGATCGTCTCGGCCGGAACGTCGCCCACCAGCCGGGCGAGCGCTTCGGGCGTGCGCTGTTCGAAGATCTGCCTCGGGGTGATCGTGATGCCGTCGCGCCGTGCGAGATTGACCAACCGAATGGCGAGAATGCTGTCGCCGCCCAATGCGAAGAAGTCGTCTGCGGTGCTCACGGAGTCCAGGCCGAGAATCTCCGCGTAGTGGCGGGCGAGAGCCGCGCCCGCACCGTCGACCGTGGTGGCGACCGTCTGCCTGTCGGCGCTTCTGGGCAGTTCCGGCGCCGGAAGTGCCTTGCGATCCAGTTTGCCGCTGGGACTCAGCGGCAGCTCCTCCATCGTCACGAATGCAGTAGGCACCATGAATTCAGGCAACGCTGCGCCGAGGCGTGCCCGGACATCGTCGAAGTTCGGAGTGCCGACCACGTAGCCGACGAGCTGCTGATGGCCCGGACGGTCGGACCGTACGAGCGCGGCCGCCTGCAACACTCCGGGGCACTGTGCGAGCTGTGCCTCGATCTCACCGAGCTCGATGCGGAAGCCCCGCAACTTGACCTGGAAGTCGGAGCGCCCCAGGTATTCGAGAACATCGTCGTCGTTCCAGCGGGCCAGGTCGCCGGTTCGGTACATGCGGGCACCGGCGGGCCCGAACGGGTCGGCGACGAAGCGGTCGCTCGTCACCGCTGGGCGACCGAGGTAGCCGCGTGCCAGCTGCGGTCCAGCCAGATACAGCTCACCCGGCGAACCCTGTGGAACCGGCTGCAGGTACCTGTCCAGTACGTACAGACCCGTCCGGTACGCGGCCGAACCGATCGGGACGGACGGTGCGGTGGCGTCAATATGCTGCACCGAAGCGTGCCGGGTGACCTCCACGGAGGCCTCGGTGGGGCCGTACATGTTGTCGACTCGGACGTCCGGAAGCAGCTCGGCCACACGGCGTGCCACGTGCACCGGCAGTG
This sequence comes from Rhodococcus sp. (in: high G+C Gram-positive bacteria), assembly GCA_012514505.1. Lineage (GTDB taxonomy): Bacteria > Actinomycetota > Actinomycetes > Mycobacteriales > Mycobacteriaceae > Rhodococcus_F. Next base: position 9,485 of record JAAZAD010000016.1, read on the forward strand.
CCTCACCACTGCAGTTGATCACCCGCAGACTGGTGCACTGCTCGGCCGTGGGCTCGGTCAGGAAGGCTTCGAGCATCGACGGCACGAAGTGTGTGCGCGTCACCGATTCCGAACGGATGAGCCCGGACAGGTACTCGGGGTCCTTGTGGCCATCGGGCTTCGCGACGACCAGCGCCGCTCCCGCCGTGAACGGCCCGAAGAACTCCGGTACGGACACGTCGAAGCTGGACGGCGTCTTCTGCAACACCCGATCGGACGTGCCCAGCGGGCTCACCGACTGGCCCCAGACGAGCCGATTCACGACACCCTGGTGCGGGACCACGACGCCCTTGGGCCGACCGGTCGATCCCGACGTGTAGATGACGTACACCGGGTGGTCCGGACGAAGGTCGACGTCCACGGGGTCTGCCGAATAGTCCTGCAGTGCCGTCCGATCGACGTGGATTGTCGGGGTGTCGGTTGCCGGCAACCGCACCGAGGCATCGGTCAGCACACAGACCGGTGCCGCGTCGCCGAGCATGTACGCAAGGCGGTCGGCGGGATATCCGGTGTCCAACGGCAGGTATGCGCCACCGGCTTTGACCACAGCGAGAATAGCCACGATCAGCGAGGTAGAACGAGGCAACGCGATAGCGACGATCGACTCGGGCGTCACACCGCGCTCGATCAGCAGGTGCGCCAGCCTGTTCGAGTCACGATGCAGCTGTGCGTAGTCGAGTCGTTCACCCTCGAACAGAACGGCGAGCTCGTTCGGTGTCCGGAGCGCCTGCTCCTCGAGCAGCGCCTTCACTGTTGTGGCAGGTACCTCGTCTGCTCCGGCCGCACCGTGCGTGAGCCGTGCCAACCGGACCTCCGCCACGGTCCGGTCCATATCCTCCGCCACTGCGGTGAGATACGCGATCAGTCCGTTGGCAACACGGTGTGCCGTTTCCGAATCGACCCGCGTCACGTCGTACTTGAGATCGAACGTGAGCGAATCACCCGGCACCACGATCAGCGTCAGCGGGTACGCCGGGTTCTCGTCGAAGTCGATACCGGTGACGTGCACGGTGCCGGTCGGGTCGGCGATGCCACCGTCTCCGATCGGGTAGTTCTCGAAGACCACCAGGGTTTCGAACAGGTCCTTCAACCCGGCCACGCGGCGCAACTCGGGCAGACCCAGGTACTGATGCTCGAGCAGCAGCGACTGTTCGTCCTGCCACCGGGCCAGCACATCGGAAACCTTTTCCGTTGCCGCGAATCGGATTCGGGCCGGCACGGTGTTGATGAAAAGACCGACCATGCCCTCGATGCCGGGAAGATCGCCACCGCGACCCGACACCGTCGACCCGAAGACCACGTCGTCGGCACCCGTCATGCGGCCCAGCAGCAGACCCCAGACGCCGTGCACGAGGGTGCTCAGCGTCAGTCCGCGAGTGCGTGCTGCGGCAGTGAGCGCAGCCGTGTCCTCACGAAGCAGCTCCACTCGCACTTCACCGTCCGCTTCCGGATCGGGCGAACCACTCGGCAGTTCGATCGGGTCACCGGCGTCGGCCACCGCGGTCCGCCAGGCTTCGTGGGACGCCTCACGATCGCGAGAAGCAAGCCACGACAGGTACGAGCCGTACGGGGTGGCAGGTGGCAGCGGTGATTGCCCCTCCGCCACGCCGTAGTGCGCCATCAACTCACGCAGCATCACGGGAACCGACCAGCCGTCGGCAACGATGTGATGGATGGACTGCAGTAGAACGTATTTCGACTCGTCCACTCGCGCCAACGTGTAGCGAAGCAAGGGCGGCCGACCGAAATCGAATCCGCGCTCACGCTCGGCGTGTAGTACCTGCCGAATGTCGGCATCGATGTCCGCGACCCCACGGAAGTCGACGGTGTCGAGTGGGACGCTCACCTCGTCGTGCACAACCTGCACCACGGTTCCGTCGGCAAGTTCCTGCATGCCGGTCCGAAGCGCTGCATGCCTGTCCACGACGGCCTGCAGCCCGCGGTGCAATGCGGTCGCATCCACTGGTCCCGTCAGTTCGACGACCTGCTGCACCACGTAAGGATCGGTCCCGGCCTTGTCGAAGACCGACTGGAAGTAGATCCCCTCCTGCAGCGGGGTCAGCGGAAGCACATCGACGACGTTGGAATCGATCGATGCCGAATCGAAGGATTCGAGGTCCGACTGAGTGACGGGTACCAGCGGGAAATCCGACGGCGTCGCGCCGCCGAACTCGACAGTCTTCGCCAATGTGGTGAGGGCAGCGGTCCATTCGCGCGCGAATGCCTCGATCTCGGCTCGTTCGAGAACACCGGGAGCCCAAGTGAGAGTGGTTCGCAGCGTCGCGCCGCCGGAGCCCTCGAGAGCGATCACATCGAGTGTCATGGCGTGCCCGAGCGGCATGCTCGGATCGCCTGCGCCACTCATGTCCACCGGAAGCCAGTCCGTCTCATCGCTGCGGGCAACGCGACCGAGATAGTTGAACAGCACCTGTGGCGCCACCGCGAGGTCGTCGCGACCAGCCAGGTAGCGCAGTGCGCCGTAACCGAATCCGGCGTTGGGAATGCGACGCAGTTGCTCCTTCACCCGCTTGACCGCACCACCGAAATCGCTCGGCGACGTGAGCTCGCCGGACCCGGCATCCAGCGCCACCGGGAACACCGTGGTGAACCAACCCACCGTTCGCGACAAGTCGATACCCGGGGCACCGGGTGCTCGGCCCAGCTCTTCTTCTCGGCCGTGCCCTTCCAGGTCGACGAGCAGCGGTCCGTCGGCGCCACGCCACCGCCGCATCGCGCCTGCGAGTGCGGTCAGCAAGATGTCGTTGACGCGCCCGTGAAAAGCTGCCGGTACCGATGAGAGAAGTGGCGCGCTGACGTCGGCGGGAAGCGTCAGTTCGAGGGATTCTGCTGTGGATACCGTGTCCACCGTCGGCTGCAGTTCGCGCGAGCCGAGTTGCACGGGCGGCGCGGCGGACACCTCCTGCCAGTACGGCAGTTCGTCGTCGAACGCTCCGGCGGCGACCTGCTCGTTCACGAGTTCGGTCCACCGGCGCAAAGACGTTCCGACGGGCGCAAGTTCCGGTTCGGCACCTGCCATCGCGGCGAGACCCGCGCGTGCCACGTCCTCGACGATCACTCGCCACGACACACCATCCACCACCAGGTGGTGACCGACGACGAGCAACCGCCCGGGCTGCCCGTCCACGCGAATCAGGACGGCCTGCACCATCGCCCCGTGGTCAGGGTCCAGCCCACCGACGGCTTCCGTGCTCGCGCGGCGCACCACGTCGTCATCGATGTGCTCGGTCGCGATCTCGTGAACAACGTCCGGGAGCGGAGAAACCGACGGGACGGTCAGCGTCCACCGGTCGTCGCGTGCCAGACGAGCTCGAAGTGCGTCGTGGCGTTCGACGACTGCCGACAGCGCGACGCGTGCCTGCTCGAGTGTGAAGTCGGCAGGAACGCGCAGCAGCACCGACTGATGGAACCCGGCGATCGCGCTGCCCAAGTTCGCCTGCGTCCTGGCGATGATCGGACTCGGGTCGACGTCGCCGATCGCGACATCGTGCTCGTCGACCAGGACGGCAGCCCGGCCCTGTTGCGCCTTCGCGATCGCCTCCGCGGTGCGAAGCGAGAACACCTCTCGCGGGGTGATCGACACCCCACGCTCGCGAGCATGGTTCACCAACTGGATGGCGACGATGCTGTCGCCGCCGAGGGCGAAGAAGTCGTCCGTGACACCTATCGAGTCCACGCCGAGGACGTCGGCCATGAGCTGACACACCAACGCCTCGTCGTCGGTGCGCGGCGCCACACCATCGCCGGCGGTCGCGAGGTCGGGTTCGGGAAGAGCCCGCCGGTCCACCTTGCCGTTGGGAGTGAGCGGAAACTCGCCCATGATCACGAAAGCCGTCGGCACCATGTACTCGGGCAGTTTCGTGGATGCCCAGGCTCGTAGCGCTTCGGCGGTGAGACCGCTCTCGGTCTCGACTGCTGCAGTTTCGGCGACCACGTAGCCGGCCAGGTACTTTCCACCGTTCGGCGTCTGGCGGACGGTGACGGCGCTGTGCCGCACATCCGGGTGCGAGCTGAGCCCTGCCTCGACGTCCTCGAGTTCGAGACGCATTCCTCGGATCTTCACCTGATTGTCGACACGGCCCAGGAAGTCGAGGGTGCCGTCGGCGGTCCACCGCGCAACATCGCCGGTGCGGTAGAGGCGGGATCCGTCCGACGCGAAGGGGTTCGCCACGAATCGGGAAGCGGTGAGCCCGGGGGCGCCGGTATAGCCGCGGCCGAGAAGGAACCCACCGGCATACAGCTCTCCACCGTGACCGATCGGCACGGGTTGGAGATTCGTATCGAGGACGTAGAGCTGCGTATTGGGATTCGGGACGCCGATGGAGGTGGCGATCCGCTTCGCATCCTCACGGTAGATCACGTGGGACACACCGATGGTGGCTTCCGCGGGACCGTAACCGTGATACAGCGTCGTGGAGAGCTGGTTGCGGAATCGCTCGAAGAGACCGGGCGTCAGCACTTCACCGCCACACCACACGTGCTTCAAGCGATCGAGCGCCTCGGTGCCCCGCGCCAGGTCGAGGAGCACGTCGAGCATCGACGACACCAGGTACACGAAGGTGACCCGCTCGCCTGCGATCAGGTCGAGCAGGTACTGCGCATCGCGCTCGCCGTCGGGCTCCGCGATGATCAGCCGACCACCCGAGATCAGTGGCAGAAGAATCTCGTTCACCGAAATGTCGAAGGCCAGCGGAGCTTTGAACAGCGAGGCGTCCTCGGGACCGAAGTGCAGGATTTCGTCGCGCTGCCACAGCAACCGGGCGCATACGGCTTCGTGCCGAATCATCGCCCCCTTGGGGCGTCCGGTCGAACCCGACGTGAAGATCGTGTACGCCAGCGAGCCGCCATGCACGGAAACCGGGGGAAACTCGGTGGGGCGGTGCGAGTATGCCCAGTTCGCCAGGTCGGCGACGACAGCTCGTTCGTCGTCCTCCAAACCTGCGGGACCGGTGAGGATCAACGCAGCACCGGACTCGACGAGGACGGATTCTCGACGATCGGTCGGCCAGGACGGATCGAGCGGGACGAAGGCGCCACCGGCGGCCACCGCGGCGAGGATTCCCACCACCATCTCGGGCGACCGCGGAAGCCCGATCGCCACAACACCTTCCGGCCCGAGTCCTCGCGCCTGGAACTCGTGGGCCAGTTGCGCCACTCGGTCACCCAGCTCGCGGTACGTCAGGCGGGTATTCCCCGCAACCAACGCCTCTGCATCGGGGGTCGCCGCGACCGATGCCGCGAACAGTTCGTCGACCGTCCTGCGCACCTGATCGGTCTCGGTGTCGTTGAACTCCACCATCAACCGGTGACGTTCCTGCACCGTCAGCGGGTCGAGGGAAGCAATGGCCGACGACGGCGCGGAAATGAACTGGGCGAAGAAGTGCTCGAGGCGCTGCTTGTGCCCGAGGAGTTCGTCGCGCATCCCGTACGGGGCGCGCAGGTCGATTCGGATCGGTACCCCGTCCTGTCCGCCGCGCACCGTGAAGTCCAGATCGTCGACGGGTCCGGTCGCAGAGTTGTGCACACTCGTGGTGGCTTCGCCGAGCGTAAGCGGGGTCTCGAACATCATCGAGTTGACGCCCGGTCCGAACACTTGCCGGTCCGGGTCGATGCCCCGGACGTCGCGAGCAAGATCCTCGCCTCGGTACCGCCCGTGACGGAGCGCCGAGACGAGGGTGGCATCCACCCGCTTCGCCAGCTCCACCACGGTCGTGGACGGATCCACCTGCACCCGGAGCGGGAGGATCGTGGACGCCATCCCGGGGATGCTGCGCATCTCGCGGCCCACGCGCGCCGTCATCGGCAAGGACACCGTCAGGTCGCGCTGTCCGGTGATCCGGTGCAGGTACGCGACGAGCACGGCCATGGGCAGGCGGGTTCTGCGAATCCCGGATTCGGCAGCGAACGTGTACAGGCGATCGGCGTCGTCGCCACCGATTTCGACGGTGGCAAGTTCGGGAGCGCCGCCCTCTCCTGTCGTCGCCGGCAGCAACCGCGGCGGCTCCGCACCGTCCATCACCTGCGACAGCCAGAATTCTCGGTCGGATACGAACCTGGCGGACTCACGGTAGTCACGGTCGAGTTCGACGAGCCGCGCCACCGACCACGAACCGGCCGAGCTGGTGCCATCCCCCTCGTACCTCTTGACGACGTCGTCGACGAGGAGGCTCATGCCGTACCCGTCCATCACGCTGTGGTGATAGCGCTGGAACCAGAAGAGGGTCTCGTCCGCTGTACGCAGGAGTGCCTGCCGGAAGAGTGGTTCGTCCGCATCGAGGCTCACGCTCGTCCGCATGTCCTGATCCATCCACCGGTTGGCGGCCGCGAGCGGATCGACGTCCCTGCGGAGATCGATGACCGTCAAATCCCAGGCGTCCGGTGCAGTTGGGGTCTGGACGAGGGTCCGGTCGTCGGCGAACGAGAACCGAACGTGCAGTGCTTCTGCGTGCTCGATGGTGGCGCGGATGGCGGCGTGCAGGCGATCGAGATCGACCGGTCCGGAAATCTCGGCTACCACCGACAGGTTGTATGCCGAACCTTCGCCACGCACCTGCTGACCCGTCCAGATCTCGGACTGCGCTGCGGTGACCGGCAAGGACACCGGCGTCCCCGAGAGTGCGGGTACAGCTGAGGACGAGTGGTCCGGCGACATGTGAATCCGATCGTGAGTGGCGACGCTGGTTGGGCAGGCAAACCTTCTCCGCGCAGGAGTTTAGGTTAGGCTACCCACCGGCACCAAGTTCGGGGACGCACCCCGACGTGGATCACACTCGGTTCACACGAACTCAGTCGGCCAAGAACTCCACGACCACCTTGTTGACGGCCTCTGGCTGCTCGAGATACCCGTAATGCCCCACGTCGGGGATCTCGTAGTACGACGCGGTCGGAATGGCGTCGGCCACTTCGCGGGACAGGTACGAAGGAATCATGCGGTCGTCCGCGTATCCCACCGACAGGCTCGGCGTGGTGATGGCCCGGTAGGCAGCGCGACGATCGAAAGCCCGGTCCATACCCATCTGCGCACGCACACCCTGGGAGGTCTTGCCTCCGCTGAACTCGAACAGATCGAGCCAGTCGCGGGCCGTGTTCGTGTCGACCAGCGACGCCGGCGACAGGTTCATGACCGCTGTGACGGCCGCCCGGTACTTCGGCGGCAACTCGACGCCCTTGTCGACGAGGTCGCGCTCACCCTCGGTGAGCGTCTGCTGGAAATGATCCATGCGAGCGTGCCCCGCCAGGAAGACCGCCTTGCGGACGAGATCGGGGCGCGCCAACGCCAACTCCTGAGCAACACGCGCTCCCAGCGACGTCCCCACGACGTGGGCGGGACCGAGTCCGAGGTGCTCGATGAGGCCGGCAGTGTCGGCAACCATCTGATCGATCGTGATTCCGTCGACACTTTCGCCGGACGGGGCGATGCCACGGTTGTCGAATGTGCAGACCGTGTAGCCCGCTGCGACCAATGCGGGGGTCTGATGCAGATCCCAGACCCGCCCCGGGCTACCGGTGCCCATGATGAGCACCACGAGGTCACCAGACCCTTTGACCTGATAGTTCAGAGGAATCCCGTTGATCGTGGCGATCGTCATATCTGCCTTCCTTTCGGCGGTCCGCCGACCCTTTAAAAGATTGGGTAGCCTATGCTCAGCTTGTCGTCGTGTTCCTGCGGCGCCAATCTACAAATCTCTAGGAGAAGTGCGTTGAGAGTCGCCACGCTCGGATACCAGACCTGGGGTCACCGTACTCTTCAGGCGTTGCTGGGTTCGGAACACGAGGTCGTCCTGGCCATCACGCACCCCAAGAGCGACCACGTCTACGAACAGATGTGGGCAGACTCCGTTGCAGATCTGGCAGCCGAAAACGGCGTACCGGTTCATATTGCCACCAAACCGGACGAGGCATTCAAGTCCGCGCTGAAAGAGGCCGACCCGGACATCATCGTCGCCAACAACTGGCGCACCTGGTTGCCCCGGGACGTGTTCGACTCCCCCAAGTACGGCACGCTCAACATTCACGATTCACTGCTGCCCAAGTACACGGGTTTCTCGCCCCTGATCTGGGCACTCATCAACGGTGAAGAAGAGGTCGGTCTCACTGCCCACCTCATGGACGAGGAACTCGACGCCGGTGACATCGTGTTGCAGCGCTCCACCCCCGTCGGTCCGACCGACACCGTCACCGACCTGTTCCATCGCACGGTCGACATGATCGGGCCTATCGCCATCGACGCACTCGAACTCATCGAGTCCGGGCGCACCGACTGGACGCCGCAGGATCGCTCGCAGGCCACCTTCTTCCACAAGCGTGCCGAGATCGACAGTCTGATCGACTGGACGTGGCCTGCCGACGCAATCGAACGCCTCGTTCGCGCCCAGTCCGACCCGTACCCCAACGCATTCACCCACTTCAAGGGTCAGCGCATCCGCGTTCTGAAAGCCTCCGTGTCCGAAGGCAACTTCGGCGGCACCCCCGGTCGCGTGTTCATCCACGAAGGTGACGGCATGGTCATCGTCGCCGGACCCGACGCCCGCACCGGCCGCAACAAGGGCCTACGTATCGAGCGGGTCCTCCTCGACGACGGAACCGAACTGCCCGGCAAGGAATTCTTCCCGCACGGCGGCGGGTACCTCAGCTAGTCGCGACTGCACGCGTACTGGTTGTGCGCGTCAGAGGTGTCGTCACAGACCAGCCCCGCGTTCGAATACATGTCCGGTTATGCTGGCGGGCAGATTTCGTACGGGGTGATGGGGGCGGTATGAAAGTCGATCCAGAAGAGTTACGGGCTCTGGCCGGAGTTCTCGAGGGTGTCAGTTCTGCGGTGGACGCCATCGAGGTTCGGACGCAGTGCGACGCCGTCGCGGCCGCGATCCCGGGTACCGATCTCGGGGCGGCAGCTGCAAAGGCCGGCGAGTTCGTCGAAGGGGCTTACCTACGCGTCGCAGATCGGATAAGTCAGATCTCACAGATCGCGCAGGGCAACGCGCGCAACTATGACGTACAGGAGGGCGAATTCCTGGAACGTCTCACTGCAATGGAGCATGGGACGTGACGCTCACCAAGAGCATGCTCTATGCGTCGAACCCTCACGCGCTTGTCGATGCGGGGAACAAGTTGCGTGATGGCGACGAGTCGTTCGGATCCGAACTCGACGTAATGGTCAACCAGGTTCGTTCATCCGGAAGTTCGTGGAGCGGCGCTGCATACGATGCTGCGTACGACTGTGTTTCGGCAGAGCGTGATGCCGGCTCGAAACTCACTGACGAAGTCGTCGACCTCGCAGACACGATGCTCGACGCCGGAAACGAGTTGGTTGCGTGGCGTGACGCGTTGATCGGCAAGGTGGGTGGAGCAGAATCCGTGGGTTGTGCGGTGCGCGACGATTGGGTCGTCGAACACGAAGACTCGACAGTCGCGGAGGCGCACCAGAGCGTGATCAACGAGGGGTACCGCAGCTATTGCGCCGCCGCAGCGACCGCGGCAGCCCGAATCTCCGCAGCTGCGGACGAAGTACGCGCTTGCGGGAACAGAATCGGTGACCGGGGTACGGATTCGGGGGCTGCCGAACAACCTGTCGGCGGCTCGTCCGACGCCGGACCAACGGATCTATTACCCGGTACACCCGTGCCTCTCGATGGTGCCCCCGCAGCCCTGAACCCCTTCGGGACGACACGAATTGTCCCAGGTCAGACCTTCCCCGCTGGATTTTCAGATCCGAACATGACTTCTCCGCTCGCGGACCAATTCGGCAAAAAGATCATCATCGACCCGGAGAAGACTCCGGGAGCGATAGGCGGATACTCGGGCAACATCGTGACACCAAACCCATTGACCAACACCCCGAGTATCGGTGTTCCAGGGGCCGGCGCCGGCCTCGTAACGCCCAACGGATATTCGACCCGGGTACCGAAGTCATTGAATATCGATGCCGAGATGGGGGCCACGTTGCGGATTGTGGCAGCCGAACCGTACGCAATGTCGACGGTCGAGTACGGCGGCCTGCCAGAACTTGCGGTCCACTACCGCTACGAATATCAGGTTCTGTACAACTACTCGTTCGTTGGCAATGCAATCATCGCTGATGGCGAGTGGGAGGATGCGTCACTCGAAGACGTTCAGAAGCTTGCTCAGATGGGGGTTCCCGTGCCCCGGCTCGACTAGCACATCGGGGTCCCGAGACATCGCGCCCATTCTTCACATCAAGGAGACAGTTAACCCGTGGAATGCCGTCGAATACTGACGACCGTCGCGTTGGTCGCTTCAATCGCGATTGCTGGTGGGTGCTCGAATGAGCAGTCGCAGGAGCGTCCGGGGACCGATGGACTAGCAGAAAGGGTTCTGTCCGAGGACGGATTTCCAGACGGAACTCAGTTTGGCGAGTCGACGGACCCGGAGGAGTACTATTCCGGTCTTGCCGCAAACCTGGAAAGCTCGACGATAGAACCCGCGGAATGCAAGGCGCCCCGAGTCGAGCTCGCCCAATTATCCGCCGAGCGCTCGTCGTCAGTGCGGAGTGCCGTCACTCCTAGTGGCAACAGATACGCCGTCTCGGTGATTGACGGAACGATTCCTCGAGAACTGCTAGCCGACACTGTGACTGGCAGCTGCGCAGAGGTAGCAGCAACCTATTACAACAATGGAGTTGCGGTCGGCACCAGCCGACTGGCTACAACAGTTCTGGACAGTCCGACCGACACATTGATGTACGAGCAGACGAACGAGACGCACACCGAACTCCCCGGGGACACGTCGCCTCCGACTACTGTCGGACAGCGGGACGCCTTCGTCTGGCTGGATGAAGCAATGGTCCGAGTCTCGCAGTCCAGCGCGAGTATTAATGATGCCGGGCGGGCCGAATTTCGATCGATTCTCGAGAACGCGGTAGAACAGGCACAAAGGTGAGGACACGGAGCCTGACCGCGATCGGCGTCGCACTTCTCCTGGGATTCGTGGCTGGTTGCGCAGACCACAAGACGGTGGACGTCTCCACCACGATCGGGCATTCCTTGAAGGATGCCTACGCAATCTTGGGGTATCCGGGCGAACTCCCCGTCGATCGGTACCGTCTCTTGCTTACTCCACTCGAGGACGTACCGGGGAAGACAGGACCGACGAACACCCGAGACGACCCTGCAACGCTTGTGGTGCTCGCAACCTGCATCATCGACTCGTCTGAGCCGTACATCACCTCACCCCCAGACCCCGACGGCCCATCGGCGATTGCTCTCGGCGTCGCGCCTATCGAATTGGCGACTCCTACCGTGCGTGAACGGGCGAAGCGCGGCGCGTTCCAGGACGACCTGACCGGAAGCAAAAACTGCCGTGAGGACGGCAGCCTGACGGCTACCTACAGCTGAGACTGTCGGCGTTGATCAAGTCCGGTCGGCGACCTCGGCCGCGCGGGCAGTCAAGGCGTCAGCGACGGCGCTGAATTCGGCGAGCGCTGCGGTGAGATCCTCGACGATCTCCTGGGCGATAATCTCCGGCGGTACCCCGTCGTCGGCATCGGTCAGCGACGGGTCCTTGAGCCACGTGATGTCGAGGTTAGCCTTGTCCCGCGCGATCAGTTCGTCGTACGAATAGGGCTTGAATCGTTCGGACTCGACGCGGGCCGAAAGGTCGTCGGCGTTGAAAGCCTCGATGAACGGGGCAAGATGCTCGTCGCGCAGGGGACGTTGCTTCAGGGTGAAATGCTCGCCGGTGCGGAAGTCGTAGACCCAGAGTTTGTCGGTCCATGGCTGGCTGGGGCGCGCCTGCTTGCGGTCGAAAAACAGCACATTGGCTTTGACGCCGCCCGCGTAGAAGATGCCAGTCGGCAGTCGTAGCAAGGTGTGGACGTCGTATTCCTTGAGAAGGCGACGGCGGATGGTCTCGCCGGCTCCGCCTTCGAACAACACATTATCTGGGACGACGACTGCTGCGCGGCCGTCGATCGCGAGGAGCGATGCGATGTGCTGGACGAAATTGAGCTGCTTGTTAGTGGTGGTGACCCAGAAGTCCTGCCGGTTGTAAGCCACGTCTTCACGCTCGGCCCGGCCGTCGTCTCCGACCACAGTGATCGATGACTTCTTTCCGAACGGTGGGTTCGCCAGCACCATCGACGCCGGGCGTGAGGATTTGGTGGCCAGTGCATCGTGAACGTCAATGACCGGGTCACCGGTGGCCTGTCCGATGCCATGCAAGAACATGTTCATCGTCGCCAGACGAGCGGTGCCGTCGACCAGTTCGACGCCACGAACGGTGTGCCCCTCACTCAGTGCCGTTCGCTGTTCCGGGGTGGTGGAGTCGCCATGGTGCGTGTTGAGGTATTCGATTGCGGCGAGCAAGAAGCCGCCGGTCCCGCAAGCCGGATCGACGATGGTGTCAGCCGGGGTCGGACGCATCACGTTCACCATGGCGTGTATCAAGGTGCGCGGGGTGAAGTATTGCCCAGCGCCGGACTTCACGTCCGAGGCTGACTTTTGCAGCAAGCCCTCGTAGGCGTCGCCATTGAGGTCGCCACCGATGCTCGACCAGTTCTCGGAGCCGATCAAATCGACGACCAGCTTGCGCAGCAGTGCCGGTTCCTGGATTCGATTCTGTGCCTTCCGGAAGACCACACCGAGGTTGGTGGGCTCTTTACCTAGCTCACTGAGGACCCGCCGGTACTCCTCCTCGAGTTCGGCACCTTTGAGCTGGGTCAACCTGTCCCAGGAGATGTCCAGGCTCTCCGGCAGTACCTGCACCGGGTTGAAGAGGTTCTGCTGCCGTTCGTCCGCCATCTTCAAGAACAGCAGCAGACTGAGCTGCTCGACGTAGTCGATAGCAGAGACCCCGGCGTCACGGAGGACGTCGCAGTAGCTCCAGAGTTTATCGACCAGGCGACGAAGTTCGGCGGAATTACTCACGGATGCAGCGTAGTCGGCAGCTCCGACGCGATGGCTGCCAGGACCGGCGCGGTGCAGCGGTCCTGTCGGTGCGCCAATCTATGGTGGGCGGGACTTGAAGGTTGGCTGGCAACGAGGCTACGACACGGATCGGACAGGACATGACGATGGATGAAGTGCCGCGTGGAATCGAACCAGGTGCGACGATGACCACGGCCATGATCAGCCCTCTGGTCGGAGGATTGATTCGGACGTGGACGCACGATGGGACGGCGTTGTGGAGCGTCAACGACCCTGAGGGGCTGAGTGAGGTCATAGGGCGCGGTCTGATCGCCCGCACTCCGGTTCCCGATAGCCGCTTTCGCGAGGCCGCGTTCCTGAATGTGGACGCTGGAACGCTGATAGTCCAGAACCGATACCCGACGGGAACGGCTGAGGGTTCGGCGCAGGTGGAGGCCAGCATCTTCCAGCTGCGGCCGGCAAACAGGCCTGAGCGCGCTCCATGGATGGAACTGAAAGACTTCCTCAATGACGCAGCGAAGTCTGCTGTTGATCGCGGTGATTTCTGGGTTGCCGAGCTGGGCGGATGGGATGCACCGAAGGAGCCTTACTGCCTCTTTGCAGTCCTCGACCAGGGTGGCGGACCTGTGTCGGTAATCGAGGCCGCACCCGCGCCACGAGGAACCGGGTTCTGGCCGGAGGTGCCGGAGAATCAGCCCGGCAGCACCGTCACCGCACCCGCCGATGAGGGCTCGTTGCCCGCGGTAGGCGTCTTCGGTGGCGTTGCTATCCAATCGTGGGGTGTGGACCCGTGGGATATCGCGCTGACCTTCGGGAAGCTTGGAGAATAGAGACGGGTGTTTTGCCCGCCGATCTCACCGTCGCGAAGTGTCGGCCTCGATCCGGCACAGCAAACGCAGGTGCGGATGGGCGTCGGGGCTAACTCGTTCCGCAATGACCACGAAGGTGTTCGAACGCGACTGAAGGTCTTCGAGGTCGGTGAGTAGCCAGTCGGGTACGTATCCCACGGGCTCCCCGCTGGCCACGCAGATCAGCTGCGCTCGTGCGTTCACGGGGTTGTCCGGTTCGGCCCGAAGCTGGAGGTGTTGACCCGGTTGGATGGTGGACAGTCGCGCCGCGGAGCCCTCGACGTAGCGGACCCCGGAGGCGAGGAAGCGGCTGGTCACGGTGCCGTCCGGGTCGGCAGTCAAGTCGTCCACCAAATGGAAGGTGTCGGTTGCTCGGGGGCCGCCGGTCCGGGCGAGTAGCTCCATCGGGGTATCTACGTCAGCAGTGTCGATGCCGAGCGATTGCAAATACTCGGGAAAAGATTCGCGCTTGCGCGACATCAGTCGGTTGACGAAGAAGGCCGGCAGGCCAGCCGAAACATAGCTCCGATCGAGATCGGGGAACTGGGTGAGTGGGTGGAAATCGGTGGCAGATCGTGCGTCATCGGTGTACTCGAACCCGTACCGACCATCGACAAGTTCGGACAGAGCCCCGACTCGGACAAACTGCCGGGACTTGGGGTTTTGCCAGATGAGGAACAGCTTTCGGGCCACCCCGATATCGGAGGTGGACGACACCCTCGACGGCGCGTTAGTCACCATGGATGATCCTTTCCCGATTGAGGCACAGTAGCTGTTTCCTGAAGGTACGCCCAGCGTCCGACAGATATTCCGGCGAAACTGCGTCGATCACCGATTCTATGTCGTCGGTCGAGATGCTTGCCAGTTTCTCGAGCCAGTAGGCGCGCACCTCGTTGCCTGCGAGGTGCAATGCAGCGTCGGCAAGGCTGACGAGGCTTGGTTTGTCGCAGAAGTGGTGGCTCCGACCCCGCTTGGCCCATCGTGCCAAGCGCACTTCGTCGGCAGCGAGTGTCCGAACCTCATCCTCCGGCACTTGGAAGCCGAGCGCATTGCCGTGGTCGAAGGACGGTGCGAGGCGAAGCTCGCTACCGTGCTCGATTGCCGCCCAGTTCTCATGATGCCGATCTCGGCCGGCAACCCAAGCGTCGAGCATCAGGTACCCGGCCCACGCATCGAAGGCGGTGCGAATGGGTTGGCTAGACGACGCGGGCGCCGCCACCCCATCGAGTGCAGTTCGAACTGCCTCGACCGTATAGCGCGGGTTTTTTCGAGCAATCTGGGAGTCGTAATCCGGGTCGACGCCAGCCAGCAGTTCGTTTCCGTGAATCAGGCGATCACCTGAGGGCGAGACCGACCGTGACAGAACGCCGCGCCGACCGTTGTGCACCGCGGGAATGGCAATGGCCGTTGGTATCGACAGCAGTGTGGCCAGTTCGTGTACGGCCCACTCGACCCAGTCCTCACCCATCACGCGGTCATCGTGAACCCTCGCGTATTTGAACAAGTACCGATAACCGTCAGGCGCCTCGACCCAAAATTTCTCCTTGGTGCCCAGTGGCTCGTCAGCGATCTGGAAGTCCGCGTCCGAAGATGACAGTACCCACTTGTCGACTGTCTCAACTCGCCATCGGACACTCATCGCTACTGGTTTTGTCTGTCGATCGGTACTTTCCAGAAGTCAATCACGGTGCCGCGACGGCCTTCCTGCGACGGCCTGTGGGCGCCTTCGCCGCTGTCCGGAGCTTCGCCAGCGCGGCTTCTGCGGGTTCGTCGGTAGGGTCCTGGTCGACGAGTTCCCCGTTGAAGGCCGCACGCAGAAGTGAGCGGCGAAGAGCGGCGGACCGTATCGACGCCTTATCGATCGCGATCATGACGTGGGTGTGGGCATCTTCGAATTCTTCGATCTCGGCAACAACGTCACGCTGGTCGCCGATGGTAAGGACGGGCAGCTCGATCCGCTGGACCTTCTGCTTATTCAGGGCGGGCTGAACACCGCCAGCACCCGAGTTGCGGTTGTGTTCGTAGCGGCTGCGGAGGGAGTGGTAAACAAACTCAGGAAGGAACTTCGACGAGTCTATTCGAATTGCCGCACAGTTCTGATTGTGGGCGGCTTCGATGTCCAGAATCGCGACCTGGCCGCGCGTCTTACCTTCGCCGATCATCGCGATCATTACAGTTCCGGGAGGGTGGATGCGCGTCCTCGCGTTCCCGGCAGCCTCGCGTGAAATACGTTCCCGCGTCGTCGCAATGCGATTGAACGCGACCTCGCCGCTAGAGACCCACGGAAGGTCTCCGTTCCACAGTTTGGGGTTCGCTCGAGATGGCGTTGTCCCAACGAAGACTTCACATTCGTCGCCGATTGTGCTGGAGGCGATAAGTTCTCTGCTGCGGAGGGCAGCAGTTAGGTGCTGGGCACGCATACGGCGCATCTTCACGCGCGCTTCCTCTAGGACCCGTTCCACTGCGTCCAGGCGGGAGAGATGGTCCTCGAGGACCTCGACTATTCGGTGCTGTTCGGGGAGTGGGGGGAGCGGAATGGGCACCTCGAGGATCTCGGCAGGGCGTACGGCCGGGTAGCTGACGCCGCGCTGCTTTGCGATCACCTCGTCGAGGAACGCTTGGCGGGTCACCGTGAAGTATAGAAATCGGCTGTCGATAGCCTTAGATGGGCGCAAAACACAGAATCCTGTGGATGCGATTTCGCCGTCGAACAACTCGGGTAGCCACGCGATCTTGCGAAGGTATGGGCGCACGGTGGAGAACACTGTGTCGCCTGCTCGCACAACCTGACGCGCCCGCGAGGGCGCTGAAGTGATCTCGACCGTCGGCACCTCCCCGAGACGTTGAGTGTCTCCATCGACTGCTGAGATATCGATGTACTTGAAAGTCTGCCTGCTGAACCCGGCGGGATCGGCCTTGTCCACGGGACGGACGACTTCCCGCAGCGTCGTCCAGGCCCAACCGTCAGGAAGTGTTCGATCGGTCACGCGATCAGCTCCGTGTTCAACTCATTCAACAACTGCAATGCAGCGTCTCTGGTCGTGATCTTGAAGTCCGCTGCAAAGCGAGCGCTGCCGCCGAGATCGCTGAACGGAATCCGGTCGAGGTCAGTGATCTCAACAGAGACATTGGTTTTCACCACGTCCACGATGGTGCCGAGCCATCGCTGCTGCTGATCGGTGTAGTCCACGCCTCGCCGCTCTTGCTCGGTAAGCCAGCTTGCAAGTCGATTTTCCACCTCCGAGGCGAAAGGCCTGATCTTCAAATCGGTTGCGGCACCATTATCCTTCGCGAGCTCGAAGCGCAGAATGGTCACCAGGTCCGGCACTTCCACTTTGTGCTCCGGATCGGCCAGCTCGCCAAGCTCGGCGTAGGCACGCCACAGTGTTTCGATGCTTCCGATCGCCGGAACGCGGGCGACCTGCTCGGCGAGGGCCTTGAGTTCCTTGTACGTCGGCCTGCCCGGTGCGCTGCCGTGAAGTATCTGCAGCACGGTGATTTCGTCGCGATGCTCGGCCAGATACTCGCGGAACGAACGCACGGGTTCGTGGGTTCCGTTGCCGTAGGCGACACGCTCGGTGCCGAGAAGAGTGTCCGCGTTCACCTGATCGAAGATCAGGTCCTTCTTCCTCCGGGTGTCGAGAATCGCCTTGCGTAGCTCGGGGTTGCCGGAGAGTGGGGCGATGCCTTCGTGAATCTGCTTAGCCACCTCGGCTTTGCCGCCGCGCTCCTCGGCCTCGAGTATTGCGTCGGTGTCGCTGGCCTCCGCGATCTGCTTGGCGATCTCACGCAACCCGACGCCGTCAGCAACCTCGGCCAACTCAGCAGACTCCGAGGGCTCGAGCTGCGAGGCGAGCTTTGCCAGGCGCACCGCCAGGCTCGACGCTTCGTCGGGCGTGATGGTGAGGGTGCCGGCCTTCTGTAGCAGCTTCTCGAGAGATACCGACGGATCACGTTCCATCGGTGTCGCGTCAACCAACGGGGAGTCGGTCACACCCACTGCGTCGACAATGACAAACCGATCCTTCTTGAAACCCTTCGGCGTGTCCGGAGTGAGCGCTGCGTAGTCGTCTGCGCCGATGATGCGCGAGCCCCTGCCCTTCATCTGCTCGAAGTACACGGCAGAGCGCACCGAGCGCATAAAGAAGACACATTCGATCGCGCGCACATCCGTTCCGGTGGCGATCATGTCCACCGTCACCGCGACGCGCAGCGACGGGCTGTTGCGGAAATCCTGTAATAGCCGCTTGGGGTCCCTACCCTCACTCTTCGACTTGTACGTGATCTTGGCGGCAAAGTCGGCGCCCTCGTTGAACACCTCGCGCACCTGCTCGACGATCACATCAGCGTGCGCGTCGGTCTTGGCGAAGATCAATGTCTTCGGCACCGCGGAGCGATTCGGGAAGATCTCTGTGTACAGGCGATCCCGGAACGTGGTGAGCACCTTCCGAATCTGGTCCTCACTGATCACGTCACGGCCGATGGCACTACCCGAGTAGGCGTAGTCCTCGTCCAGTTCGAGGTAACGCTGCGCTCGGGTTCGTCTGTCTCGAACCGGAACAACGGTCTTCGCGTCGATGGTCGCACCCTGTGCGGTGATCTCGGTGCGGATCTTGTACACGTCGAAAGGGACGTTCACCCCGTCGATCACCGACTCCTCGTAGGTGTATTCACTGACCAGATTCTGGTCGAAGAAGCCGAGAGTCTGCTTGGTCGGTGTGGCCGTGAGCCCGATGATCGGCGCATCGAAGTAATCGAGCACGGCTCGCCAGCGTCCGTAGATGGAACGGTGGCACTCGTCGATGATGATCAGGTCGAACGATTCCGGCGGCACGTTCGGGTTGTAGACCGCATCGACCGGCGACTCCGGCTCGATCAGGTCTCCGTCCACGTCGTCATCGACGTCTGCGTCAGGCAGATCCTTACCCTGGAGCATCAGAAACAGGCGCTGGATGGTGGAGATCGCGACGTTCGTCGAACCGAGTACTGCGTGTCCGGCGAGACGCTGCACGTTGTAGATGTCGCCGAATCGTCGACCGTCGTCGGTCGGCACGAAATTGTCGAACTCCGACTGGGCCTGCTCGCCGAGGTTGTTGCGGTCGACGAGAAACAACACTCGAGAGGCGCGCGCGTGCTTGATCAGGCGATAGCTCGATGTGACGGCGGTGAACGTTTTGCCGGCGCCGGTGGCCATCTGAACCAATCCGCGTGGGCGATTCTCGGTCAACGACTTCTCGATGCCTTCGATCGCCTGGATCTGGTTGGGTCGCAAACCTGCCGGATCGAGCGCCGGAAGGTGCTGAAGGCGGGCGCGGAATGTCGGAGCATCGGGTCGCTCGTCGGCCTGCTGCATCCATGTTCGGACCGTCTCCGGCCGCGCGAATGTGAAAACCTCCCGAGAACGCGGCTTCGGGTCGAGTCTGTTGGTGAATCGAGTCTCCGCGCCTGTGGACTCGTACAGGAAGGGAAGCGGCTCGTCGCGACGCCAGGCCGCGAGTTGATGTTCCTTGCGCAGCCCCGCCGAGTACTTCGCGGTCTGCTGCTCGACCCCGATCAGTGCGGTGCCCTCACGCTTGGCCTCGATGACGCCGACGATCTTGCCGTCGACGTACAGGATGTAGTCGGCAAAGCCTGTCGCAAGGTGAAATTCGCGGACCGCGACTCCCACGCCGGCAAGGGTATTGACGTCGGTGTAGTCCTGAACTTTCCAACCGGCCGCGGCCAGTTGGGCATCGATTTCGCGGCGTGCCTGCACCTCATTGAGGGGAGGTCGACGACGGAATGCTTTGGAGAACGCGCTGCCCGTCGCGGCCGACACTTTGACGGGTTCAGTAGAAGCGAGTGCGCCGTTGCCTTGAAGCTCGGCGAGCTGCTTCTCGAGGGCGGCCAACCGACTAGCGACCGACTGTTCGCGATCCCGAGTCGCTGCCAGTTCCGCCTCAGCTGCCCGGCGTGCCTCGTTCTCCGCGATCTGCGCAGTCTTAGCGGCGCCGAGCACCGTCAACGCCTCGGTCAGCTCGGTCTGCGATTCGGCGAGCTTACGGTTGATCGACTCGAGCTGCGCCTGATCCTCGGCCTCGACGGCCCGTGGCGGCGACGGCGGCTGTGGCGCGATGAAGGTACGCGGCTGTTGATCGTCGGACAGCGCGAGTCGGAGCAGATTGCCCAGCTGCCAGCACTGCTCGACCGACTTCAGAGCAGAATTGACGTTGAACAGGTGACTGTGGGTTGCCTTGTTACCGACCGTGCGGATGTTGTGCAGCGCAGCAGCCGCCGTCGAGGTGAGCACGCCGGCACCTTCGAGCGCCTGGATACGCTCGATCTGCTTCGACCCGTCGAATCGGGTGGCGCTGCGCCGAATCAGCTGTTCGGCGAGGACCTCACCGAACTGCCGGCACTTGATGAGCGCGCCGTTGGGATCCGTGTAGACACCGGATTCGGCTCCTGCCCCATAGATGGTGAGCAGCGGCTCGATCGACGCGAGGGAGCCGAAATTCACCGATTCGCGGGCAGCGGCGAGCAGTCTCGGATCTACGGTCGGCATACGGATCCCCCATGTTGACGGTTCGTCCGTCGATCCTAGTGGTATGACGGCGTGGCGCCGCCCGACTCGCTGCACAACTAGACGTCACCAACGGGATTCGGAAGCCGTGCCTGCTGTTAGCCTGCATCGTCCGAAACCGAAGCACCCCGTTAGGATCGCCTGTGAAGAACCGCTCGTTCGAGACGAATCTGTTCGGATACGGAGCGGCAATATCCGTCTTCGGGCTTGTGTTCTGGCTGACGGACTGGATCATCCCGAAAGACGGCGACCCCTTCGCGATCAACCTCGGCGGCCAGGCTGTATTGCTGATAGGGCTCCTCCTGCTGTCCGTCGCCACAGCCCTGCACATGCGAAAGTCACGCCGCGCTGACGACGAGAACTTGCGCATCGCGCACAGCTCAGAAAATTAACGGCTGCCCAGCACATTCCCACCGACCGACGTCCCCGACCAGGCGGCCCACAACTGGGCGTATCGGCCACCGGTCGTGACCAATTCGTCGTGTGGGCCCTGTTCCAGGATTCGTCCGTGTTCGAGCACTACAACCCGGTCGGCCGACGCTGCCTGGGTCAGCCGGTGCGCGACAACGAGTGTGGTTCGTCCTCGGGTGGCCGCTTCTGCCGACCACTCCAGATCGCGGGCTCCGGCACTACCTGCCTCGGCGGTTGCCTCGTCCAGCACGGCCACTGCGGGATCCGCCAGAACCAATCGCGCCAGGGCCAACTGCTGGGCCTGGGCCGCGGTCAGGTCGTGCCCACCTTCGCCGACGACGGTGTGCATGCCGTCATCGAGAGCTTCGACCCAATCCAACGCACCGACGCAGGTCAGTGCTGCCGTGATGTCTTTGTCCGTGCAGTTCGGGGCGGCCAGGCGGAGGTCGTCCGAGAGCGGCCCGGCGAACACGTGGACTTCCTGACTCACGATCGCAACGTGACGCCGCAGGTCGCCCAGTTCTGCGAGCGGAACCCCTCCGATGCGAACGACACCCGAGGTGGGTTCGATCGATCCGGCCGCAATCGCGGCGACCGTGGTCTTTCCGGCACCCGTCGAACCCACCAACGCCACACGCTCACCGGCGGCGATGTGCAGGTTCACGGCATGGACCACTTCGTGCTCGCCGTCGTAGGTATGCCGAAGGTCGATCAATTCCACATCCCTACCGGGCGCGCGAGGGTTCGAACTCTGCGTGTTCGACACCGGCCGGGACTCGTCGGGGATGTCGATGACTCCGACCAATCGTGCGAGGCTCGCGCCCGCCGACTGCACTTCGTCGAACGTGTACATGAGCATGCCGATGGGGTTGAACAATCGGTGGAACAGCAGTGCCGCGGCGGTCGTCGCCCCCACGGTCACGATGTCGTTCTTCACGAGGAAGAATCCGACCACCAGAATCGCCGTCAACCCGACGAATTCTGCCCGGTTTCCCCGGCCTGCCAGTCTCGTGAACAGGCTGAACACCCCGACTGCCAGGTCTCGCGCCTTGCCGGACGCCTGGTCGATCCTGGCCAGATGCTCGGTCTCGAGTCCGTAGGCCCGCACGGTGCGCACACCCTGCATACTGCTGATGAGGGCCTGCGAACGCTCACCCATCGCCACGCGTTCGGCCGCATAGATCGGCGCGGAACGTGGCAGGTACCAGCGCAATGCCAACACGTACATCGGCAAGGCAACCATTCCGGCCAGGCCGAGGCGCCAGTCGATTCCGAGCATGGCGGACATGCTCAGCACCACGAGCAGCACCGCAGCCACCAGGTTGGGCACGACGTCGGCGACGGCCTTCCCGATCACCGCGACGTCGTCCCCGACACGGGCCAGGAGATCGCCCTTACCTACCCGTTCGACCGTGCCGATGGGAAGCCGTAACGCGCGGTCGACTGTGCGCTCGCGGATCTGCGCGAGCATCGTTTCTCCGAGACGCCGGATCAGATAGGACGCAAATCCGGTACACAGGCCGCCTGCCACTGCCGCCGCTGCGATGACGATCAGCATCCACACGACGCTGGACGGTTCGACACCCTCCCGAACCCTGTCGACGAAGATCCCGAAGACGTAGACCGGTACCAACGCGAGCGCCGCCGCAACAGCAGCGACGACCAACGTCGTACCGGTGGCGAGCCGCCGCTTCCACAACTCGCCCCTCAGCCAGGCCCAGGTGTCGGCAGCCCCCGCAACGGGCAGAATTTCACTCATCGCAGGACGGCCTTCCGATAGTTCTCGTCCGACTCGACGAGGCCGGCGTGCGTGCCCTCCGCGACGACGATTCCGTCGTCGATCACCACGACCCGGTCGGTGACCGACAGCAACGCCGGACTGCTCGTGACCAGAACCGTGGTCTGCGTCCCGGCCGTGGCGCCCCGATGTCTTACGTCGGCTATACCGTCGGCGATGGTCTGCTCGGTCACCGCGTCGACGGCCGTAGTCGGATCGTGCAACACCAGGACCGGAGAACCCGCCACCAGCGACCTGGCCAGGGCGACACGCTGCCGCTGGCCGCCGGACAGCGACGCTCCCCGATCGGTCACCTCGTGATCGAGGCCGGCGGGATGGGCGGCCACGACATCGCCCACGGCCGATGCTTCGAGGACCGTCTCGACATGCTCATCGGGGGCCTGGCGGTTTGCCGCAGTCACGTTCTCCCGGATCGAACCCGCGAAGAGGTCGGCGTTGTGCGGTTCGACCAGCACGGTTCGGCGGGCATGCACGAGGCCGACATCCTCTAGACGGGTGCCGCCCACCAGGACGTCACCGGAGTACGTATCCGACGGGATCTGGCTCGACAGAACAGCTACCAGGGCCTCGGCGTCCTGCGGTCGGTATGCGAGCACACCGAGCAACTCCCCAGGAGCGGCAGAAAGATCGAGACCCTGCAGCGAACGGTGGTGCACGTCGCGCAGCGTCACTTCATTGCTTGCAGGCTGGGCTCCGGTTCCTGCCGGGAGCAACGGATCCGCATCCAGGACGAGTGCGAGCCGGTCGGCCGATCCGCGGCACACCGCGATGACCCCAGGCATGCTCGCCAACATGCCGAGTGGCTCGATGAAGAACTGCGACAACCCGACCACCGTGATCAACTCACCGATGGTTATCCGACCCTCGAGAGCGAACCAACCGCCGAGTGCGGCCACGGCAACCGACAGCAGAGCGCTGACCGTCATCGCAACGCCTGTGTAGACGCCGGTACTTTTCGCGGTACGCAGGGTGGCACCCAAGGCCTGCCCACTGGCGTCGCGATACCGGGCCGAGGCGGCCGATTCGGCCCCGATACCCCGCAACGGCCGGAGCCCACTCACGAGATCGGTGGCCATCGCCGATACCCGTGCGATAGCCGACTGCTGATCTGCTGCCCGCCTGGTGATCAGCGGCGCCGACAACTGCAACAGGCCCAGAATCACGGGCGTGCCGATCAGGACCGCAAGCCCGAGCTGGACATCGATGACGAGCAGCGCCACCGCCGAAGCTGCCGCGGCCGTCAATGCTGCCGCGCCACGCGCGACCACGTCGCACAGCCACGACGCTTGGTCCGCATCCGATGTCGAAACGGTGAGCAGTTCCCCCGACCGAAGATCCGTCCGCACGCCCCGCGGATCGAGAATGCGGCGGGCGACCTCGACCCGCAGCGCGTGCGCCTCGGACTGCATCGCCCGAACCGTGAAGCGTGCCCCCATACGCCAGGCCGAGGTGAGAACCACGAACAACAGCGCCAGAGCGGCGACGGACACGAGTAGTGCCGAGGTGTCTCCCGTCACCACTGCTCGATCGATGATCACACCGATCGAGATCGGCACCATCGTCTCGGCAAGTTGATGCACGCTCACCAGCGCAGTACCCATTGTGAGACTGCGGCGGTTACGCACCACCACACGGCGCAGAATCGCCGCTCCACCACGCTGCACGAGCACTCCAAGCCGTTCGACGAGCCAACCAAGCACACCCTAACCCAGTGAGGACTGGCATCGGACCGCTCGCTTCTCATAGAGTCGCCCGTACGAATCATTTGCCCCGATTCACCGACCACGGGGCAGCAGCACCCCGAGAGGAACGCATGGCCACCAAGACGACCGCAGAGAACGACATCGCGGAAGACGAACTCGAACCCGTCGCCGACGAAACCGCACACCAGGCGCAGCGCGTCGTTGCTGCTTATGCTTCAGATGCCGACGAGTGCCGGATGTTGCTCTCCATGCTCGGAATCGGCCCCGCGAATAAGATCGACTGATAGTTCCCGTTCACTCGACTCTAAGGAAGCATGTGGCCGTCAGTCCGGAAACGTCAGCTGGCTCCGAGCCGGCGCAATCAGCGTCGAAAGATGCAGTATCCGGGCAGGCGACTTTCGTTGTCGTCGCCAACCGGCTTCCCGTCGACCTCGAACGACTCCCCGACGGCACCACCCGCTGGAAGCGCAGCCCCGGCGGCCTGGTCACCGCCCTCGAGCCGATCCTGCGCAGCAACCAGGGCGGCGCGTGGGTCGGCTGGGCCGGTGTTGCCGACGCAGAACTCGACCCGATAGTCGAGGACGGTCTCGAGCTCTACCCGGTAACCCTCAGCGCCGACGACATCGCCCAGTACTACGAGGGCTTCTCCAACGCCACACTGTGGCCGCTCTATCACGACGTCATCGTCAAACCCGAGTACCACCGCGAATGGTGGAACTCGTACGTCGACGTCAACAGGCGATTCGCCGAAGCGACGGCGAAAGCTGCCGCACACGGCGCCACGGTGTGGATCCAGGACTACCAGCTGCAGTTGGTTCCGAAGATGCTGCGGATGCTGCGGCCCGACCTGACCATCGGCTTCTTCCTCCACATTCCGTTCCCACCGGTCGAACTGTTCATGCAGTTGCCGTGGCGTACCGAGATCGTGGAAGGCCTGCTCGGTGCGGACCTCATCGGTTTCCACCTCCAGGGCGGCGCGCAGAACTTCCTGTACCTGTCACGTCGGCTCGCGGGCCAACCGACGTCCCGGGCAACCGTGGGAGTTCGCTCCAAGCTCGGCGTCGTCCAGGTCGGCTTCCGGAACGTCCGCGTGGGCGCATTCCCGATCTCCATCGACTCCGGGAAACTGGACGAACAGTCCAGGACCAAGGCGATCCGAGACCGCGCGAAGCAGATCCGCAAAGAACTCGGCAACCCCGAACGGATCATGCTGGGCGTCGACCGCCTGGACTACACCAAAGGCATCGACGTCCGCCTCGCAGCCCTTCACGAATTGCTCGACGAGAACCGGGTCGATCCGAAGAACACGGTGATGGTGCAGTTGGCCACCCCGAGCCGCGAGCGGGTCGAAAGCTACGTTCAGATGCGCGGCGACATCGAGCGCAAGGTCTCACGTATCAACGGCGAGTACGGCGAAGTCGGCCGTCCTGTCGTCCATTACATTCACCGACCCATCCCCCGCGACGAACTGATTGCGTTCTTCGTCGCCGCCGACGTCATGCTGGTCACACCGTTCCGCGACGGCATGAATCTGGTAGCCAAGGAGTATGTGGCCTGCCGCAGCGATCTCGGCGGGGCGTTGCTCCTGAGCGAGTTCACCGGAGCCGCATCCGAGCTTCGTCAAGCGTTCCTGTGCAACCCGCACGACCTCGACGGCGTGAAAGACGCCATGGAACAGGCACTCGACCAGCCTCGCGAAGACGGTCGGCGCCACATGCGTGCACTCCGCAGGCAGGTACTCGCACACGACGTCGACCGATGGGCGCGCTCGTTCCTCGGCGCCCTCGCCCAGGACGGTGTTGCAGGGCGTGCCCTGATCACCCCGGGCGAGGCGAACGAGAAGAGCTGACCTGTCCTCCGGTCAGCTTCCGAGCTGGCCGGAGGACACCAGGAAGGCGATCAGGTCACGAATCGTTTCCTCTGCCGGGCGCGGTGCGTAGCCCAGTTCGGCGCGTGCCTTCGAGCCGTCGATTTCCGGTGCCGCAAGGATTGCCGACATCGCGGATTTCGACAGGACATCCGATCCGAGTTTTGTACCGATCGGCTCGAGGATCGGAATGACCGTCTCCAACAGCCACAACGGGATGCCGAACAGAGGGCCGCGACGACCCGCTGCACCGGCGGCGATCCGCATGGCCTTCGTGAGCTCGAGCATGTGCCCGGACAGAAGATAGTTCTCGCCCGTTTGCCCCTTCTCGGCCGCGGCCATCAGCCCCGCCGCGACGTCACGGTCATCCACGAAATCGAATCCGCCGCCCACGAACACCGGCATCCGGCCTCGTGCTGCGGTGCGCAGTAGTCCATTGACACGGGACAGACCGTAGTCGGCGGGACCGTAAACACCTGTGGGATTGCAGATCACGGCATCGAGCCCGGAGTCGATCACCTCGCGGAGTTCGATTTCACCCTGCCACTTGGAGCGGTCGTACACCGGCCGAGCAGGATCGACGGAGCGAGCCGATGTCTCGGACAGGATTCCGTTGCAGTTCTCCTGATCGAACGAGTGGACGGAACTGCAGTGCACCATCTTCCGGACACCCACGGCGAGCGCCGCTTCGGCGACCGTGCGAACACCCTTGGTGTTGACGGTCCACGCCAGTTCGTCCTTTTGCGCGAGGGTGATCATCGCGACCAGGTGGTAGACGACCTCAGCGCCGGCAAGCGCCTTCTCCATCGACGCTCTGTCGAGAACGTCGCCGTCGACCCATGTGACGCCGTCCTGCCGTACGTTGACGGATCGCGTGCGGTCGATCGCAATCACTTCGTTGCCCTGATCGACCAACTGGTTCACGAGATTGGTTCCGACGAAGCCGGCGGCACCGGTGACTGCAACCTTCATTGACGACTCCCTGCACTAGGTATTGGCCTGGACGGTCCGCACTGTGCACCTCACGTCGGCCTGACACTGAGCGAGAGTACTAGAACATGTTTCAACTGGGAAGGCTTTAGTTACAACTCACCAACATCTGTACAGCGCGGATCTCACGCCCTCTGGGACCGAAGTCGAACGCGGCAACACCGGCTCCATCATGAGTTTCGACGGTCGTCGTAACCGCCCTACCAGCGCAAATCATCTTCTCCCAGCGGATTCCTGCGGCACGAGCGACGAACTCGTCCACCCCTACCGAGGTGTCACCCCACTCGAGAACAGCCCCATCGGCAAGCAACTTCTCGAGATTCGCAGCTTCCCCACCAGCCACAGCAGAAAGGAAACGTGTTGCAGATTTCTTGCCGCGGCGGGAGACACGCACGAAGCCGCGGGAAAACCCGAGAACACCGCTCACACCAAGATTCGACACAAGTTGGGGCGTCAGCTTCGCAGACGCCAAGAGGCCCTTGCCGCCGGCGGCCATCAACTGGAAGACCATCGACGGCAGTTCCCAGTGCGCGTACAACCGCGAAATCTTCAAGGTTCCATCGGCGTCGCTTGCGACGTACCGCAGATGCATCGGAATACGCAGGGTCGCGCCGGTGGACATCACCGTCGTCACGCGAAGATCCCGCACCACCGTCATGCCACACACGACATCGCGGGCCACGTCGAACGTGATGGTGTTGGGGCCGATGAACGTGTCGTAGAACCGCCCGATCGCCGGAATACCCACGTGCGGATCAGATCCCACCGGGTCATTCACTTCGGCATCGGAACTGAACAGTCTCAACCAGGCAGCCCGATCGTGCACAGCGACCGTCCTGGGCGATCCCTCCACGAGGTCGATCAGGGCTGATTCGGCAACCATGGCTACACCGGCTTCAGGCTGCTGACCAGCCACTGGTCATCAACCTTCTGCAGATCGACGATGACGCGACTGCCCGCAGTCTGCGCCTCGGGCACCTCTGCACTGGTGGTGATCTGGTTCAGATACAGGAGCACGGACGCACTGTCGGGTTCCGCCGAGATCACTCCCCCGGCCTGCACCGTCACCTGCACGGTGAGCTGCTTTTCCTCCGCTCCCGGCACGATCACGTCCTGGATCAACTTTGTGTAATCGTCACGGAAATCCCCGGTCAGCCCGTCAGCGGCCTTGGACAGTTCGTCGCCGGCTGTGTCGAACTTGTACGCGAGCATCTCGATTGCCTGCTCGCTCGCGGCGGCCACCGCTTCTTCGCGCGCCTGCTCGATCTGCCGGTCTTTGCGGTATTCGAGGCCCTGCCACACGACAAGCCCTATCAGCACGAGCACCAGGACTCCGGCAATCGAAGCCAGAATCTTCCGCCCCCGGCTCATGCCGCCGGTCGAAGGGTTCGGCTCTTGGCTTTGGTTCTCAACTTCGGTCACGGGACGAACTCCACATTCGATGCCTTCAAGCTTCCGTCCTGGTCCACGATCGTCACCCGCATCCGGAAGGCACGATCCGAGGGCTCAGGCTGCTCGGCGCTACTCACGGTGGTTTTTGCTGCTACGAGGATCTGCGCCAACTCATCGGATTGCTTCTCGACCGCGGCAGAAACGATCTCGCCGTCGGTGCGCACTTGACCATCCTGAATCACGCTGATGAACGGATCCTTGCGCGCTTCGAAGTCCGCTTGGAAGGGACCGGTCGAGCCCTCGATGATCCGGTTGACGTCGTTCTGCGCCGACTCCGGATGAATCGTGGTCAGGTTCAGTACGGCCTGTTTCGCAGCGTCGACGTACGCCTGCCGCTCGTCGTTGTAGGCATCCGTCTGATACCGCATGACGGCCAGGAACACCGCCGCGGCAATCAAACCGACAACGAGCAGGCCCGCAATGCCGACCGCCGCAAGCGACTTCTTGGAGCGGCCGCGCAGCAGTGAATCTTTGCGCCCCTTCTCCGCTTTGTCGGCCTTCTTACCTTTTTTGGGCTTCTCAGCCTTCTCAGCCTTCTCAGCCTTGATGGCCTTTTCGGACGCGCCGACGTCGCCCACCTTTGCGGTAGCTGCCTTCGGGGCAGTGGCCTCGGGGGCGGCGTCCGCCGACTTCGGGACCGTAATGTCCGATGGGCGCTCCGAAGAAGCACCTACTGGCGAACCGGCCCTACGGACGGCTCTTCTGCGCTGCCGCGGTGCCGCTGCATCGGACGATGCCGATCCCTTCTCGACACCGTCATTCTGTCCGTCGGTCGAGTTCTGCGCGTCGGTAGGTGTGGAAGTCAGCCCTGTTGAGCTGTCATCATCGTCTGCCACGTCGGGTCCTTTCTGGGCGCGCCGGACTTCAGGTCGGCTTGGTTATATGCCTTCCCATCCGGCGCTATGAAGCTACCTGTGCTCGGGTCGTACGGCACCGCCGTCGCCGGCACATCTGAGGAGCCTTCGTAGGAACTGGGAACTGTCGTGTCCGAGGGTACAGACGCCGGAACGAGTGGGACCGGCGTGTACGACGGGACGTCGGGAGGATTGATCGGCCCGTAGGGAGGATTGTTTCCCTCGGGTGCGTACCGATCACGGCATGCCTGTGGCGAGGGACCCCGCCTGCCGGGGAACTCCATGCACGGCAGGTTACGTGCACCGCGTACGACGCTGGGATCATCGGGCGCAGCCTTGCAGAACAGGTCGTTGGGAGTCGCAATCGGCGCGACATCGGCACCCGAGCGACGTTCCTCTGGAGGGAGGAATCCGGTCAAACACGGCGGCGGATCATGAAGCGCCAGCGCGAAGTCGACGATGGCGCCCTCCTCGAGCGGGCCGCCCGTCGCCGCGGTGGTCAGCGCTGCCG
The DNA here is from genome assembly GCA_012514505.1 of Rhodococcus sp. (in: high G+C Gram-positive bacteria). GTDB lineage: Bacteria > Actinomycetota > Actinomycetes > Mycobacteriales > Mycobacteriaceae > Rhodococcus_F. The sequence goes on from JAAZAD010000016.1 coordinate 39,422, forward strand.
TCAACGGCGGATACAGAACCAGAATCTGCTCGATGCCCTTGTGGTAGATCGAGCTGACCTGACCCACACTGACAAGATTCGCCAGCAGGAGCGGCAAGGTGGGCTGAAGATCCTGGAATAGGGCATTTGCCTCCTGCGCCGCACCCGGGCCCTTCTGAAGGATGGACCGGAGCTGCGGATCGCTCTCCCTGAGCTGATCGGTGAACGTGACCAAGTCCTTGGTCCACGAGCGAATCGCATCGCTGCTGACGGTTTGCGTATCGAGCAGCGGACCGACCTGGTCGATGAGAGTCTTTGTGGCATCGACGTTCTGGTCGGCCTCCTGAACGAACAGGCGGGCTGAATCGATGAGCCTCTGCAGATCCGGTCCTGCACCGTTGAACGCGAGGAACGCCTCGTCGATCACCGTCCGTAGCCTGGTGTCCTCGATACTCGCCAATAGTTCGTCGGCCTGGTCGAGCATCTCACCGACGTCTTGTGGAATGGACGTGCGGTCCTCGGGAATCACGTCACCGTCGCCGAGCACGTCGCCGCCGGACGAGCGCGGAATGAGGTCCACGTACTGCTCACCCACCGCGGATACGCTCTTGACTACGGCATCGAGGTCGGACGAGATCGCGTAATCGCTGTCGATGGACATTTTCGCTTCGACCCCATCGGGGGTGAGCGTGACTGCCTTCACCTTGCCGATATTGGTCCCGCGGTAGGCGACATTCGCATTCTCGTAGAGACCGCCGGTGGACGACAGTTGCGCCGTGACGTCGTACCGTCCGACCCCGAACATCGCCGGAACCTTGATGTACTGCAGCGACATCACAACGAGCCCGATCACCGTCAGTATCGAGAAGATGATCAATTGGGCGCGGACAAATTTCGTAAGTCTCATGGTGTCGGTGCCCCTCCCAGTCCCGGAATGCCGGGTATCGACGGCAGACCCGGAATCGACGGCAGACCCGGAATCGGCGGTGCCGGTGCCGGACTCGGTGGTGGAGGCGGCGGTGGGCTCTGCAGCGGGTTTCCGGCATCGCCGGCCGTGCCTGCGAACGATCCGACCGCACCCTGGACACCGCCCAGAGTGCCGCCCAACGCAGTCCCGATCAGGAAGTTGTTGTCGATACGGTCCGGGGTCATGTCGATGTTCATCATCAAGTTGGCGTAGTCACCCTTGATGGCGTTGTCCATCGTCGCCATCGGGAAGGGATAGGTGAGGGCGATCGACAAGACCTCGGTCAACGCGTTACCCGAATCAGCAAGCTCACGGAGTGTCGGTGTCAGATTCCGAAGGTTCGCCTTCAGATCCTCACCGCTCTCATTGATTACGCGTGTTGCCGTGTCACTGAGGGTTCCCAACGAGACGAGGGCATTCGTCAGATTCTGTCGTTGCCCGACCAGCACTTCCAAAGCCGGCGGAATACTGTCGAGAGCCTCGGTGAGCACGTCCCGTTCGGCATTCACCGTGACGGCAAGCCGGTCGATTCCCTCCATCGCGCTCACGATGTCGTGACGCTGCGCGTCGAGACTGGTTACCAGTTCGTCGAGCCTGGGAAGCAGGTTCCGAATCGATCCTTCCCGGCCGTCGAGAGCATCGTTCAATTCCCTCGTGATGTCCTGAATCTGCGCAATACCACCGCCGTTCAACACCACCGACAAGGACGACAGCGTCTGCTCGGTCGTCGGGTAGGCGCCGGCACGCTCGAGCGGAATCGTGTCGCCATCGGCAAGTACGCCTTCGGGATTCGAGTCCGCGGGCGGTGCGAGTTCGAGATGCTGAGAGCCGAGGAGGCTGGTCTGCCCGATCTTGGCAGTGGCATTGGCCGGCAGTTCGACGCCGGGGTTGATCGATACCGTGACGAGCGCATGCCAGTTCTCGACGTCGATATCGGTCACCGTGCCCACTGTGACGTCGTTGACACGGACCGGCGAATTCTCCGACAGTGTCGTCACATTGGGCATCTCGACCTTCACGGTGTAGGCGCCTTCGCCCTTCCCCTGGGTGCCGGGCAAGGGCAGAGAGTTCAGACCCTCCCACTCGCATCCGCTCAGAGTCACGGTCAGTGCGGTCGCCACCGCAACGGCGGCAGCTCCCCGACGAACGCGATCATGCCTTGTCATCATCGTCCACCTCCGGGCTGCAGCAATCCGGCCAACCCCTCGGGAATGCCGACGAACGGAGCCAGCTCGAGCGGCGCCACCTCAGGCATGTTGGAGGTGCGTGCGGGCACCTGCCCCTCCAGGCTCGGCGGGCTGTACTGGATCTGATCGGGGAACGCATTGAGCCCCGTTGCCGGATTCGTCAGAAGCGGAAGGTAGTTGTGGGTCAGCGAGTTGAGGACCGGCCCCAGGTACTGAGCACACAGGTCCGCGCTGCGCTGAGATTCGTTGGCTTCGAGACTCTCGATGGCACCACACATGAACTGCACCGGGTTTCCGAAGTTGGGGAACGCCACGGACCCGACCAACGATCCCTGCGCGGGCTTGTAGATGTTGTTGAAGTTCGACAGCGCCGTGGGCGCGACGTGCATGACACGCTCGATTTCGGGGCGCTTCTCGGCAAGAACCTGGGTGGCGTCGGCCAGGCGACCGACCTGCTCCGTCAGTGCTGCACGGTTTTCGGTCACGAATCGATGAACGTCTCCGAGTGCCACATCCAAGTCCGACAGTGCCCGCCCCAATTCATCGGAACTGTCGGCCAACACCGACGACACCGAGGCGAGACGCCCCTCGAACTGGACGATCTGCTGATTGCTCGACGACAGCGCCGATACAAATGTCTGCAGATTACGGATCGTTCCGAACAAGTCCGTCCGCCCATCCGACAGGGTGCGCATGGTGTCCGAGAGCTCACGCAACGTATCGCGAATGCTCTGACCGTTGCCATCGAGGTTGTCCGCAGCGACATCGATGAAGTTGCCCAGCGAACCCTGCGGATCGGCACCCTGCGGGCCCAACGCCTCGGACAGCTTGTTCAGCTCGCTCTTGATCTCGTCCCACTCGACGGGGATCGCGGTTCGTTCGATGGGAATTTCCCCACCGTCTCCCAGTTTGTCGCCGCCCACGTACACGGGCGTGAGCTGGATGAACCGGCCGGACACCAGACTCGGTGCGACGATCACGGCCTTCGCGTCGGCAGGAATCGCCATCGACGAATCCACGTACATGGTGACCTTCGTGAACTCGTCACGTGGATCGATCGTCGAGATCTCTCCGACCGGCACGCCCAGCACCCGCACCTCGTCACCTTCGTACAAACCGGTCGTGGCCGGAAAATAGGCGACAATCTTGTCCTTGCCCAGTCCGGGAAGGAAATACACAGCTGCCGCAACCACGATCACCACGATCAACGCTGCGATCCCGAGCGGGACGAGCCACTTCTTACGCGTCTTCACGCTGGTCGCTGTCATCGGTTCGGATCCTTAAACTCCACGGACGGTGGCGGGTTGAGAAACTCCTGCAAATCCTCGGGCACATGTTCCGGCCACGTCACGGCGTCGGACATCGTTTGGAGGTACTTGCTGACTCCGATGTTCTGCAGATACGCCATGAAGAAGGGGCCGCTGCCGACCGCTTCGCCCAGCGACGTCGCGTAGGGAGCCAGTCCGTCCAACGCCTGCCCGATGTTGTCCTTGTTCTTCTGAAGGATGCCCACCACATGATTCAGCTGGTCGAGCGTCGGCTTCATCTGCTCCTGGTTGTCCTGAACCAAGCCACTCAACTCACGTGATACCGCAGAGACGTTCACGATCAGCTGGCTGATGGCCCGGCGGCGCCGCTCGAGTTCGCCGAACAGCTTGTTGCCGTCCACTATCAGTGAATTGATCTGACCGCTGCGCTCCGCCAGAATCCCGGTCACGCCTTCGGCACGCTCCAACAATTGCCGCAGGCTCTCGTCGCGAGAGTTGATGCTCTGCGACAAACGCGTCATCCCCTCGAGCGCCGTTCGCAGCTCCGGGGGCGTGTTTTCCAATGCGCCGGCCATCGCATTGAACGCCTCGTTCAACTGGTCGGTGTCCAACTCGGAGACCGTTGTTGTCAGGTCCCCCAACGCCTCGTTGAGCGAGTACGGAGAGTTGGTGCGATCCAACGGAATGGTGCTACCCACGTCCATGGCCTCGTACCCGAGGGGATCGACCTGCAGTGCCTTCTTACCCAGCACGGTCTCGGTCTTGATGTTCGTCTCGGTTGCGTCGCCGATCACGATTCCGTCCTCGATCGAGAACGTGACGAGTACATGACTTCCCTCGAGTTCGATCTCGGACACCTTGCCGACCTCGACACCGGCCATCATGACGTTGTCCCCCACAGCCAGCCCACCGGCGTCGGCGAACTCTGCGTGGTAGGTGGTTCCACCCGAAATGAACTGGAGTTGGTCGTATTGCAGCGTGGCGACGACGATCATGGCGGAGATCGCGACACCGATGATGCCGACCTGTACGGGATTGCGTTCTGCTTTCATTCCGGCGCACACCTTCCCGTTTCTTGATTACCCGGCAGGTTGATCACCATTTCCTGCCCGTCCGGCGCGGCGAACTTGAAGGCAGTGCTGCAGACGTACATCTGGAAGAAGCTTCCGTAACCACCGAGACGGATGAGCTTCCGGTACGACTCAGGCAACCGCTCCAATACCCAGTTGATGTCGTCCTCGCCCATGTTCAGCTGTGTCGCAAGACGGTTGGCCTCTGCGATGGTGCTCTGGAGCGGCGGCCGAGCACCTTCCAACAACTGAGCGAGATCACCGGTTGCCGTGGCCATCTTGGGGATCGCCGCGCCGATGGGATCGGAATCCTGCGCGAGCCCGCTGATCAACTGCTGAAGCTGATCCAGGGTCGACCGAAACTGATCGCCCCTGTCGTTGATCGTGCCCAGAACCTCGTTGAGGTTGGTGATCACGTCACCGATCAGCTGGTCTCGGTCCGCCAGAGTATTCGTGAAAGAACTCGTGCTGCCGAGCAATGAGACCAGCGTGCCGCCCTGACCTTGGAAGACCTGTACGAGCGACTCCGACAACTGGTTCACCTGCGCCGGGTTCAGCGACTTGAGCAGCGGCTTGAACGAGCCCAGGAGAAGGTCGAGATCGAGTGCGGGCGAGGTGTTCTCGACGGGAAGCGATCCACCGTCGAGCAATGGCGTGATGGAACCGGCTCCGTCGAACAGCTCCAGGTATCGGTCGCCGACCAGGTTCTGGTAGCGCACCGTGGCTTTCGTTCCCTCGAAAAGGGTGTGCTTCGTGTCGACGGTGAACTCGACGGCAGCAAGGTTGTCGTCGTTGATCTCGACACTCTCGACCGCACCCACCGGGACGCCGGCAATCCGCACTTTGTCGCCAGGCGCCAAACCGGACACGCTGGTGAAGGTCGCGTGATAGTCGTTGGACGACGCGAACCGGTACTGGCTGAAGACCAAAGCGAGACCCGCGAAAATCATCGCCATCACCGTGGCGAAGATCAGCAGTTTGATCGACACGCTTCTCATCGACTATTCCCCCTGCTCCGGGTAGATGCCGGCAAAGAGGAGCTGGAAGAGCTTGGGCACATGCAGTTCCGTCTTGGTCGAAGGCACGAATGGAACATTGGCCTGGTCGGTGACCACGAAGTCGGCGTGAACGTTGGGATCTGGATTCGGTAGGCCGTAGCAGCCTGGGCCACCACTGGCATTCACCTTCGGCAGATCCTTCGGGTACGTGTACGGCTCCATGCCGTACATGAAGCTTGCGTTCAACGCGATGCCTTCTTGCATACCACCGAAGATCGCCTCGCCCAGGGGCCGAGCGTTGTTCAGTCCCTGAATGAAACAGGTGAAACTAGGTGAGTATTCGGCGAGGAGGCCCGTTGTGGGCTCCAAGAGATCGAGTGCCGACACCAGGTTCGCCTCGTTCTCGGTCACCACGCTGTTGGCGTTGTCTGCCAGCCCGATCACGTTGAGCAGCACATTGTTCAGATTCTCCTGCTCGTCGACGACCGTTCCACCGATCGCTGTGGCGTTGTCGACGGTGCGCAACAGATCCGGAGCCGTGTCCGCATAAAGGTTGGTGACATCTGCGGCCTTGGCAAGGTCGGCTTGCATCTGTTCGAGGCTGGGATTCATCTTCCCCAGGTACTGCTCGCCCTGTTCGAGGAGCTGCCCCAGTTCCTCGCCACGTCCGCGCAACGCAGAAGAAACGGCACCGAGGGTGGCGTTGAGCTTCTCCGGCTGGATCTGTGCGAGAACGTTGGACAGGTGCTCGAACAACGTATTGAACTCCACCGTCACGCTGTTGGACCCGATGGTCGCTCCGGCTGTGAGGTGCTGTGCCGACGGATCATCCGGCATCAGAAAACTGACGTACTTCGCACCGAACACCGTCTTCGACTTGATCTCGACCGGCGAGTTCGCAGGAATCAGCGACATCATGTCGGGTTTCATCTCGAGATTCAGCACGGCACCCG
>JAAZAD010000153.1 GCA_012514505.1 Rhodococcus sp. (in: high G+C Gram-positive bacteria)
CATCCCTACGTAGCTACCTCGCGACCACCGCGAAGCACGGTATCGACGGACTCGACGTCCTCACCGGACTCACCACCGGACAGCCCTGGCCCCTTCGAACCAGCTGACCGGTTGCGACAACTTTCCTTCGATGGAAGGGGATCACGGGCACCAGCGCCGAGACATTTGCCGAACAACCGGTCATCAACATTCGCACCACGATACCTGCGCCCCCGAAAGAGACGAACACCTCGCGACATCGAAGATTGGATGATGATCCGAGCCTGTCCCCTTGTGTAAGAAAAGAACACCCTATTCACACTCCCGAATGGACTGTGGCCCGGGATGCAGGACCACGATCGCGCCTCCGCCCCCGACACAGTCGAACTCCTGCAACCACCGATTCAGAAAACTGGTGTGGATTCCGGCCGTACATGCGTTCGTGGAGCGCTTCTATGCGCGCGTCGAATGCACCGTTTCCAAGCCGAGTGTCGTCCTCGACAAGCAGATTCCAGCGAAGCCATGTGACCGAAACTCAACTCAACCTGCCTGTTATCGTAGGGGATCGACCGGTATCACCGATTGGCAGGGGAACATTGGACATGGAAGTCGATCCGGATGCACTGCGAACCTTTGCGACCTCATTGACCAGTATCACCGACAGAATGGCCGAGTGGGACATCGGAACACCATTCGAACGATCTCTCGCCGCAATGCCCGGCACCAGCCTCGGACAGCAATCGGTGAACGGAAGTCAGCTCACCGCGACAGCCCTCGGAAACGTCTGCCTACGACTACTCGAAGTTGTCGATATCGCCAACGGAACCGCAGACAACTACCAAATCACCGAAGAAGACTTCGCCGCGGCTCTCTCGGCAATGGACACGGAAATACGAACTCCCGACCGGTAGTCACCCGAACCCGTCCGCACACCCCCAACCATCAGCGGTCACTTCCTCTGCTATTTTTGCGGGTGAACTGTTGGAGTCTATTGGGGGGTTCCATGGTGTCGAAGTGCAACATCATGTGCACGGTCGTCAGCATACAGTCCACGCGTTGCCGTGTCTTCGATGCCGAGCAGGTGCAATGAAGCCGACGGTGAAGGATGTCGCTGCATGGAATCCCGACGGACTTCGTTCCACCGCCGACGATCTCGAAGACCTTGTCGAGAGAATAGACGGGCAACTGCGCAGCATGACCGCCGACCAGAACGTCCTCGCCGAGTCGTGGACCGGTACCGCAGCGACGGCTGCCGCGACACGCGTGGTCCGTGAACAATCATTGTGCAGCAGTATCTCCGGAGCACTCTTGCGTGTTGATGAAGCTTACCGAACCGGTGCCGTTCTCGCCGAAGGTGCACGAGACAGAATTCTTCAGCCTCTTCGCATCGCCGAGGAGGAAGGCTATGCCGTCCGGGACGACGGAATCGTTGATGCGGCCGCGAAGATTGCCTGGATCGAACGACTCTTGCCGCCCGGTGCACCGCGTGACACGGCCTTGGTTCAAATACATCACGATGCCGCCGAGCTGAGCCTTGAAATCATCACGGCCTGGGTTGGGGCTGTCGGAACCTCCAGCACGATCCACGCACGCATCGCGGCTGCCTACGAAGAGTTGGCGACAGCCTCCCTGGCCGCGACCCGGTCACGTGATGAAGTCGGCCGACGGCGAATTCTCATGGCAGCCCGACGTACCAGCAACAACCGCTGCTGTCGCGATAGGAACAATGGCAGACAGCACAGGAGGACTACTCGCAAGCGCAGCCGCCGCAACGGGAGACGATCTAGCTTCGGGAATCGCACGAAGAATCGGCCCCGTCGGCGCAGTCCTGGGTACGATACCGGCAATCGCCAATGATATCGACGGCGGTATGGACCCAACGAAAGCTGTGATTACAGAGGGAGTGGGCACAGCCGCAGGGTTCGCCACTGGTACGTATCTCGGGAAATTGATCGGCGGCGGTATCGGTACGTTTGTCGCTCCCGGCGTCGGAACCGCCGTCGGAATCGGTGCCGGAGCCGTGATCGGTGGCGGTACTACCTGGTTCATTTCGAAAGCCACACAATACCTATGGCGCTAGCGTCCACGCACGACATCGACACCAGGGTGACATCACGCGCGGAAGATGAGTATCCGCGCACAATCCAGCTACCGAACGCTATTTACCCGACGGAGACAATGTGCACGACCAGCCTTGGCCGCAGCCCCTCAAGTTCACCGGGATCCTGTGCTTCGTTATGCTCACAGCGCTGTCCATCGCCATCATCGTCGAATGCTTCCGCCGAGCGATACTCGGTGACGTCGAGTTCGCCCTGGGATTCGGTGGGGGCGCATGCACACTCGCCCTGGTCGCCGTCATCGCACTCCACGATTCCGGCATCCGCCACATCGGACTGCCACCCGGAATCACCCTGTACCACGATCCGCACCACGGCACCGGTGTGACGATCCCCGGAAAGAGATGGGTCAACAGAATCCTCGTCGCTGCCCCGATCGGTATAAGCATGTACGGCACAGCTGCGGCCGTCGCATGGGCTACAGGACACGGCGACGCATTCATGCCGTTCGGTCGCAACACAGCAGGCGGCGCCGTCTATCTCGCATCGGGCTCAGTCGTCCTCATCACCGTCGCACTGTTCGTGGCAACGTCTCGGCTCGACACCACGGTCCGCATCTACCCGGACGGAATCGAACGCATCACGGCGCGGAGGATCCTTCTTATCACACAGCGCACCCGGGTTTTCCTGTCCTGGAACGACATAGCACGTATCGACGTCGGCAACCTCGGCGTCGGATTCAGGTCGACGAGCTTTCCGGTCATCGACCTGCACACGGTCTCCACTCTTGCCGACGAACAGCGTGTTCCCCCCCACGACACCGACAACAAAGTCACCATCATGGC
>JAAZAD010000154.1 GCA_012514505.1 Rhodococcus sp. (in: high G+C Gram-positive bacteria)
CTGGTGGCAGGTGGGTTGGTGATCACCTACGTACTGGGACGCCGATTCTTTCCCCGATACGCCGTACTTGGTGCATTGGTGGTCGGCTGCGTGTTGAGTGCGCTCAACGGCGACCTGGTGAACCCGCACGCGTCGTTGTCCCTGGATGGGCCGCACTGGACCACACCTACTTTCAACGTCGGGGCAATCGTTGGTATCGCCGTGCCGCTGCTGATCGTGACGATGGCATCGCAAAATGGACCTGGGCTCGAAATGCTCCGAAACAGCGGTTACAAGCCCAACGATCGTCTACTGGTGGGCGGGACCGCCACCGCGTGGATTGCGATGGCGCCCTTTGGTGGCCACGCCATCAACCTCGCGGCGATTACCGCCGGGATTTGCACGGGTCGCGAATCCAATGAAGACCCGGCGAAACGGTGGGTGGCCGGGGTGTTCTGCGGGATCTTCTACCTCGTCCTCGGTTCGATGAGCACGAGCTTGGTGGCCCTGTTCACTGCGATCCCCACCGATATGGTGACGGCCCTTGCCGGCGTTGCCTTGATCGGTGCGTTGCTCTCTTCACTCAAAGACTCGTTCACCCCTTCGGTGAATAGCCCGGTTGCCGTGACTGAAGCAGCGTTGGTCACGCTCGCGGTCACTGCATCCGGGATGACCGTGTGGAGCATCGGTTCGGCGTTCTGGGGCGTGGTTGCCGGCTGCGTTGTGCTGGTTGTGCTGCGGATTCCCACGCGGACGAGAACGGCAATGCCTCATCCCTGACGATTTAACCTGGGGCGATTACACCGATGTGCCGCGGTTCCGCCCCGGCGTCAGGATGAGCAACGAATCTCGCTCGCGACGTCGGCATTCGTCAACGAAGGCGGAGGCCGCGGCAGCGTTCGAGCGAATGTGGTCATAGGTTTCGCGGTCGATTTCGTAGTACTCCTCGTAATCGACCGCGCCGTTGCTGACCGGGAACGAAACGTAGTGCCGGCCGGAAACCTCTTCGACTCCCATCGAGAAGCGTCCTTACTCTGAAACAAGAGTGTCGTTGAACTTCAACTTCCTTCTCCACCTTCGGGTCCGGTACGGGCGAAGCCTGGACGCTAGTACGTTCCGGGCGACTCATGGAGGCCAGTGAGGCACCGAACGTGCGCCACCTGCACTGATCCGCTAATGTGTAACGGTAACGGTTTCCAATAGCATTAGTGCGGGTACGGGAGTTCTCAGTGGTTTCAGCGCACGTCGCCACCGGCCTACGCGCCGCGACGGTCATGGTCGCCGCGACGGTCGCGGCACTCACCGTCACCGCCTGCGGCTCCTCACCCGATGACGGAAAGCTGACAGTGGTTGCCTCCACCAACGTGTGGGGCAGCGTCGCCCAGGCCATTGCCGGCGACGAGATCGAGGTGACCTCGATCATCGACGAGCCTTCGGCCGATCCGCATTCGTTCGAGACCAGCCCCCTCCAAGCTGCCAAGATCTCGGACGCCTCGCTGCTCGTCTACAACGGCGGCGGCTACGACGGCTTCGTCGACGACATTCTCGAGGCCGCCGGCCCCGGTGGGGAAACCGTCAACGCGTTCGAGCTGATGGAGGGCATCCACGCCGAGCACGATCACGGCCACAGCGAGGAGCAGGACACCGAATCCGACCACGCCGGACACGACCACGAAGGCCACCAGCACGAGGGCCACCAGCACGGCGCTGTGAACGAGCACGTGTGGTTCGACGTGCCGACGGTCGACGCCGCCGCGACCGCCATCGCCGACAAGCTTGCCGAACTCGATCCGGCCGGTGCCGACGGCTACCGCGCGCGGGCCGAGGCATTCCACGCAGACCTGCAGGAGATCACGGCCATAACGGACGGCATCGCCGCGGCCCACCCGGGCGTGCCTGTCGCACAGACAGAACCGCTCGCCCACTACCTCCTCGAGTCGGTGGGCGCGCGAGACCTGACGCCAGAGGACTTCACCAGCGCGATCGAAGAGGGCAATGCGCCCGCACCTGCCGCGATCGCCGACACGCGGCGCATCCTCACGGACAAGCAGGTCCGAGTACTGATCTACAACGTCCAAACCCAAGACCGCGTCACCCAGGACATCCGCAGCACGGCCGAAGCGGCGTCCATTCCGGTTGTTGAGGTTACCGAGACCCTGCCCGAGGGCCAGGACTACATTCAGTGGCAAACCGCCAACGCCACAGCCCTGGCCGAAGCCCTGGAAACCCCTGCATGAGTCAGCCAACAGAACCTGCCCCCGGCCGCGCACCCGCACTCGAACTGACGGATGCGCGGTTGTCGTTCGGTGACCGCACCCTGTGGAACGACCTGAATCTCGAGGTGCAGCCCGGCGAGTTCATCGCCGTTCTCGGACCCAACGGCTCCGGCAAGACGTCGCTGCTCAAGGTTCTGCTCGGGCAGCTGTCGTTGGGCGCAGGAACCGCGAGTATCGCGGGCGAACCGGCCCGCACCGGAAACGCACACGTCGGGTACATCCCGCAGCAGAAGTCGATCGACGACGGACTACCGCTCCGTGGCCGCGACCTGGTCGGGCTCGGCATCGACGGCCACCGTTGGGGCACCGGCATCTTCCGTCGCCACTCGCGCCGGAAAATCGTCGACGACGCCGTCCGCCAGGTGGGCGCGGAAGCTTTCGCAGACGCGCCCATCGGTTCGATGTCCGGCGGCGAGCAACAGCGACTCCGGATCGCGCAGGCCCTCGTCGGCGACCCGAAGATCCTGCTGTGCGACGAACCGCTGTTGAGCCTGGACCTGGCAAACCAGCATCTGGTGTCCTCGCTCATCGACCGCCGCCGACGCACGCACGACACCGCCGTCCTCTTCGTGACCCACGAGATCAATCCAATCCTGCCGCTCGTCGACCGAGTCCTGTACCTCGTGGACGGCCAGTTCCGGATCGGCACACCCGAGGAAGTGATGACGTCGGAGGTGTTGTCGGAGCTGTATCGCACGGACGTCGAGGTGCTGCATGTGCGCGGCCGACTCGTGGTGATCGGGACCGGTGACGCGATCGATGCGCTCGGCAGCGCAGGCGGATTGCGTCCCGGCGAAGGTGTGCACCACACAGACGAGGACCACGGATGAACGGCAAGTTCGGTGAAGCCCTCTCGCGGATGTTCGACGTGTCGACCACCGTGGAACTGCTGCAATACGACTTCGTCCAGCAGGCGTTGATCGCCGGCGCAATTCTCGGATTGTTGGCCGGTGTGATCGGGCCGCTGATCGTGAGCCGTCAGATGTCGTTCGCCGTACACGGCACAAGTGAGCTGTCACTGACCGGTGCGTCGGCGGCGTTGCTGATCGGCACGAGCGTCGGACTCGGCGCCATCGCCGGTTCGGTGGTCGCGGCCGTCCTCTTCGGATTGCTCGGCGCCAAAGCCCGCGACCGCGATTCGGTGATCGGTGTGATCATGGCGTTCGGACTGGGCCTGTCGGTGCTGTTCATGTGGGCGTACGAAGGCAGAGCTGGCTCCGCCTTCTCCCTGCTGGTGGGGCAGATAGTGGCCCCCGGCAGCACCGGACTCGAACTGCTGACGCTGTGTGCGGTCCTCGTCATCGGCGCAATCATCGTCATCTATCGCCCACTGCTGTTCGCGAGCACGGACCCGGAAGTCGCAGAGGCCCGCGGCGTTCCGGTGCGCAAGCTGTCGATCGTGTTCGCCGTACTGGTCGGCGTCACGGCGGCGCTGGGTGTGCAGATCGTCGGCGCACTGTTGGTGATGGCCCTGCTCATCACTCCCGCTGCTGCCGCCGCGTACGTGACCGCCAGCCCGCTGCGGGCGACCGTCCTGTCCATCGTCTTCGCCGAAATCGCCGCGGTCGGCGGAATCCTGCTCTCCCTCGCGCCGGGTGTGCCCGTGTCGAGTTTCGTCACCGCGATCTCGTTCTTGATCTACATCGTCTGCCGCCTGATCGGTAAGTCGCGACGCGCAAACACGGGCAGGATCGTCGCCAACTCCCCCGCGGCGCCGGCACATACCTAGTATCGAATACGTGCCGACTATCGACCTGAACAGCGACCTCGGGGAAAGCTACGGGGCGTGGACCCTCGGGGACGACGACGCCATCCTCGACGTGGTCACCAGCGCCAACGTGGCGTGCGGATTCCACGCGGGTGACCCGTCCACGATCCTGACCACGTGCCGTTCTGCGGCCGCACGCACCGTGCGGATCGGCGCCCAGGTGGGCTACCACGATCTGGCCGGATTCGGTCGACGCTTCATCGACATCGCACCCTCCGACCTCACAGCCGATGTCATCTACCAGATCGGGGCACTGGACGGTCTCGCCCAGACCACCGGCTCCGCCGTCGCCTACGTCAAACCGCACGGCGCGCTCTACAACGCGATCGTCCACCACCGCGAGCAGGCCCGCGCCGTCGTCGACGCGGTCCGCGCCTACGACGAAACCCTCCCCGTCCTCGGTCTGCCCGGCTCGGTGTTCCTGGAAGAAGCGGAACGCGCAGGTCTGCGCACCGTCGCCGAGGCGTTCGCCGACCGCGCCTACACCCCGGAAGGAACTCTCGTGTCACGACGCGAGCCAGGCGCCGTCATCCACGACCCGGCCGCAGCAGCCGAGCGGGTTCGGCGACTGGTAACCGACGGCACCATCGAAGCCGTCGACGGCACGGTGCTCCGCTCACCTGCCGAGTCGGTGTGCGTGCACGGCGACAGTCCCGGCGCCGTCGCCATGGCACGAGCCGTCCGTGGCCTTCTGGACGCGGAAGGTATCGACGTGACACCGTTTGTGTGATGGAACTTCTCGAAGTCGGCACAGCCGCGGTGCTCGTAGAGTTCGGCGATCTGGACTCCACGCTGGCGCATTTCCGTGCGCTCGATCGTGCCCGGCCCGTCGGCGTGTGGGAGTTGGTTCCGGCGGCACGGACCGTACTCGTGCGCTTCGCCCCCGACACGATCAGCCGAGACAAGGTGGTCCGCTGGGTTCGCTCCACCACCCCCGACACGGCAGCCGGTGACAGCACGGCGGAGGAGATCCTGATCCCGGTGCACTACGACGGCCCCGACCTCGGCGAGGTCGCGGAACTCACCGGCCTGAGCACCGACGAGGTGATCGCAGCGCACACGGACACCCCGTGGACCGTCGCCTTCGGTGGATTCACCGCCGGATTCGGCTACCTGACCGGCGGCGACACACGGCTACGCGTTCCGAGACAATCCGAACCGCGTACCAGTGTCCCCACCGGTGCGGTGGGCCTGGCAGGCGAGTTCAGTGGCATCTACCCGCGCAGTTCGCCGGGTGGATGGCAGTTGATCGGCAGGACCGACGAGCAGATGTGGGATCCGTCGCGAACCCCTCCAGCATTGCTTCGTCCCGGGGTCACCGTGCGCTTTCACGCCGTGTGACACCTTTCAGTCCGCACCCAGATGCGGGACAATCGAGCGATGGCATGGCTCGAAGTAGTGCGAAAAGGCGCCCTCACCACGATCCAGGACCGCGGCAGGCCAGGGAACGCAGCGATCGGCGTTGGTGAATCCGGTGCCGTCGATCGTGAATCTCACGATGCCGCAAACCGTTTGGTGGGCAACAAGGTTCATGCCGCCACCCTCGAAGCAACCGTGGGTGGGCTCGCGCTGCGTTCGGTCGGTTCGATATCGGTGGCAGTGACTGGCGCGCGGGCAGCCGTGACCGTCAATTCGAAGCCCGCTCCCGATTACGCGATGCTGCACCTGCACACCGGAGACGTTCTCGCGATCGGCGTTCCGGACTCCGGGCTCCGCACCTACGTGGCCGTGCGGGGCGGGATAGACGTTCCCGCCGTGCTGGGAAGCAGGGCCACCGACACCTTGGCCGGACTCGGCCCTGATCCTGTGGAACCCGGTAGCCAGCTCCTCGTTGGAACGGAGATGGACGACTGGCCCGCCGAGGATTTCATTCCTCCCCCGGTGCCGCCGGAAAGCCCTGTCCCGCTGCGAGTTCATCTCGGTCCCCGAGACGACTGGTTCACACCCGCCTCGATCCGCGCACTGCTCGAGCAAGAATGGTCGATCACCAACGACACCAACAGAATCGGCGCCAGGCTCGAAGGCCCCGGACCCCTTCATCGCAGCAAGCGAGGCGAACTCCCGAGCGAGGGAATGGTGGCCGGCGCACTACAGGTCCCGCCCAACGGGAAGCCCATCCTCTTCCTCGCCGATCACCCGCCGACGGGCGGCTACCCCGTGATCGCCGTCGTCTCCGCGGACGATCTTCCGATCGCGGCGCAACTACGCCCCGGTCGTCACGTCCGATTCGTTCAGACCTCGCGAGAACAGTTCGCCCGACACCACTGACGCTCCGCCACGCGGTGGGGACCGAGGATTCCGCAGGTCGAGTGGATTTCTTGGTGATTCTCCGGGTCTTGCCTTTTGAGTTGGACGTCCGTATAAGTATGAGGCAGATCACAAAACTCTCTGTTCGAGGTTGTGATTCAACCCAACGGCGTCCCCGCCGCGATCACGTCAGGCACTGAAACGGAGAACCTGCATGCCCCTCTTCTCCTTGCGACGTCTCGTCGCAAGCACCGCCGTTCTGGCGACCGCCACCGGCCTCGTCCTCGCAAGTTCCGCGACAGCATCGGCGGACGCCGAACACCCCAGCTCGAATTCGATCACGACCAGCAATCTGACCATTACCAGGAGTGTGGTCGGCGACGGAACCGCAGCGGCCGGCGAGAAGGTCACGTTCCGCACAACCATCGCGGCGACCAGCATCCCGGTCCGCTCGATCGAATCGGTCACCGATCACCACCCCGCCGGGTTCGAATACGTCCACGGCAGTGCGAAAGTGAATGCGTATCACGTCCTCGGAGGTCAGAAGACCGAAGCCGTCAGCCCCACCGTGAATGTGAACGACCGAACCGTGACAGTGCACGGGACATGGCCGGTGGACACAATCGGCAGCAAGACGCTGACCCTCGAAGTGACCTACCTCGTTCCGGACGACGCCGTGGTGGGCACGTATCTCGAAACCCGTTCGGACGTGGACGTCGCCTTCTTCAGTAACAAGCAGACAGTGTCCGATACCTGGGTGCAGATCCGCGACAAGAACATCGGCGAAACCATCACCTCCGGTTCGGCGGGGGCCGGATTCGGATCGTCAGACGGCGAAGGCGGGTCGGGTTCCGCTGTGCTGGAAGACCCTGCCGCGTTCGTCGGCGATGTGATCAGCCGGGTGCTCCAGAACGGAAGCTAGCAGCTACCGGTCAGGAACGGCAGTTCTGTCAGGAACGCCGCCGGCGTGCGATGTCCGACAACACCACGCCGGCGGCAACCGACGCATTGAGGGATTCGACCGGGCCGGCCATCGGAATGCTCAATATCGCGTCGCAGTTCTCGCGCACCAAACGCGAGAGACCCTTCCCTTCGGATCCGACGACCACGACAACCGGTCCTGTTCCGTCGAACTCGTCCAGAGTGGTGTCGCCACCGGCGTCCAGACCGATGACCTGAACACCCTTCGAAGCCCAATCCTTCAGGGTGCGAGTCAGGTTGGTGGCACGCGCGATGGGCAAACGCGCCGCGGCACCCGCACTGGTACGCCACGCCACCGCTGTCACGGCTGCACTTCGACGCTCCGGAATCACCACTCCGTGACCACCGAACGCTGCGACGGACCGCACAACCGCACCCAGATTGCGTGGGTCGGTGATGTTGTCGAGCGCGACGAGCAGCGGAGCTTCCTGATGCTTGCGCGCCTCGGCGAGCAGGTCGTCCGGGTGCGCGTAGCGGTACGGCGGCACCTGCAGGGCGACACCCTGGTGCATTCCGTTGGCGCTCATCCGATCCAGTTCGTGACGCGGCACTTCGAGGATGGAGATCCCGACATCAGCGGCCCGCTGCACGGACTCTTTCAGCCGGTCATCGCTGTCGGTGCCGACCGCCACGTACAACGCGGTGGCCGGAACACCCGCACGCAGGCATTCGAGCACCGGATTGCGGCCGAGAACGTTCTCGGGTCCGTCGGCGGGCTTGCGCCCACCTGGCCTGCCGCCACCAGGCGGACGCCCCCTGCCGGCAGGCGACGTGTCGGCAGCCTTCGCGGCACGTGCCGCACGCTTCGCGGCGGGATGCTTGGTGCGAGCCTCGGCCGGCGGGGTTGCCCCGCGGCCCTCGAGTCCCTTGCGCCGACGACCACCGGAGCCGGCCACCTGGCCCTTCTTCGTTCCAGCCTTGCGGACCGCTCCGCGACGACTCGAGTTTCCTGCCATTGTTACTGCCCTGCCTCGAGGGCCCATTCGGGCCCATTGGGTGTGTCGGTCACCGTGATACCGGCTTGTACAAGCCGATCACGGACTTCGTCGGCCACTGCCCAGTTCTTCTCGGCACGTGCCTGCTGACGTCGATCCAATTCTGCGCGTACAAGTACGTCCAGCGCATTGTGGCCCGCCGATGCGTCGGCGCTGTCCTGCGCCCAATGGCGGTCCAGAGGGTCGACTCCGAGGATCGACATCATCGCGCGAACCTGGGATGCGATATCGCGTGCATCGTCGAGACGGCCCGCATCGAGCGCGGTGTTGCCCTCACGAACCAGACCGTGCACCTCGGCGAGCGCCGCTGGAACCGCCAAATCGTCGTCGAGGGCGCGGGCGAACGCCTCGGTCCACTCACCGAGGACCACGGTTCCCGCGCGTTCCCCGGTACGCACGACGAACGACTCGATACGACGGAATGCCGCAGCGCCCTCTTCGAGCGCTGTGTCGGAGTACTCGAGCATCGACCGGTAGTGGGCGCTACCGAGGTAGTACCGCAACTCCTGCGGACGCACCTTCTTCAGCACATTGGGGATCGACAGCACGTTGCCGAGAGACTTCGACATCTTCTCGCCACTCATGGTGACCCAGCCGTTGTGCATCCAGTACTGCGCGAAGCCGTCGCCCGCGCACTTGGCCTGCGCGATCTCGTTCTCGTGGTGCGGGAACACCAAATCCATGCCACCGCAGTGAATATCGAACGCCTCACCGAGATAGAACTCGGCCATCGCCGAGCACTCGAGGTGCCAACCGGGACGGCCACGCCCCCACGGGGTCGGCCACGAGGGTTCGCCCGGCTTGGCCGCCTTCCACAACGTGAAGTCCCGTGGATCGCGTTTACCCTCGGCAACACTCTCGCCCTGGTGGACGTCGTCGAGCTTGTGACCGGAAAGGCTGCCGTACTGCGGGTAGCTCAGCACGTCGAAATAGACGTCGCCGCCGGCCGCGTACGCGTGACCGTTGTCGATGAGGCGCTGCATCATCTCGACCATCTGAGTGATGTGGCCGGTCGCCCGCGGCTCGACGGACGGAGGCAACACACCCAGCTGGTCGTATGCCCACGAGAACGAGCGCTCGTACGTCGACGCCCACTCCCACCAGGGGCGGCCGGCTTCCGCTGCCTTGTTCAGGATCTTGTCGTCGATGTCGGTGACATTGCGGACGAAGGCGACGTCGTAGTCGTGGGCGAGCAGCCACCGGCGGAGAACGTCGAACGCCACGCCGCTGCGCACGTGCCCGATATGGGGGTCGCCCTGCACCGTTGCACCACACAGATACACGGATGCACGGCCTGGGGCCAGCGGAACGAAGTCGCGCAGGGCCCTGGTCTCGGTGTCGAACAGGCGCAAGGTCACGACCAGCGATCCTACCTGCCCGTACTGCGCGCCATGACCAATGCGGTCGCCACGGCGGCTATGCCCTCGCCGCGGCCGGTGAGCCCCAGGCCATCCGTGGTGGTTGCCGACACCGATACCGGTGCTCCGAGAATGTCACTGAGCACCTTGCGTGCCTCAGCCCGTCGGGGGCCGATCTTCGGACGGTTGCCAATGACCTGAACGGCTGCGTTCCCGACGTCCATCTCCGCCTCGTCGAGAAGGCGGCGGACCTCGGCCAGCATCGCCGCTCCGGTGACACCGTCCCACTCCGGGCGTCCTGTCCCGAACACCGAGCCGAGATCACCCAGATCGGCGGCAGAGAGCAAGGCGTCGCACAGGGCGTGGACCGCGACGTCGCCGTCGGAGTGGCCTTCGCAGCCGTCCGCGTCCTCGAACAACAGCCCGGCCATCCAGCACGGACGTCCCGGCTCGATCGGATGCACATCCGTGCCGATACCGACTCGCACTATGTTCCCTCCCCCACCAACGCACGCGCCAGCAGCAGGTCCAATTGTGTGGTGATCTTGAATGCGTGCGGTTCGCCCGCCACGGTCCGAACGCTCTGGCCCATTCGCTCCACGAGCCCCGCGTCGTCGGTCGCCGTCTCACCGGCCGCCTCGTACGCATCACGCAGGACGCGAGCGGAAAAGCCCTGAGGCGTCTGTACCGCCCGCAGATCCGCACGGTTCGGTGTTCCGACGACGACGCCCGCACCGTCCACGGTCTTGATGGTGTCCACGACGGGAAGGACCGGAATCACAGCATCGCTGCCGGCCCGCAGCTCGGCGACGACTCGTCTGATCAGGTCCGGTGGGGTGAGCGCCCTGGCGGCGTCGTGCACGAGCACCAGTTCGGCGTCCGGCGCCGCATCCAGACCTGCCCGCACCGAATCGGTGCGTTCGCGGCCGCCGACGACGACCTGCACACCGTCGGGAAGCAGAGCGGCCACCGTGTGAATCATGTCTGCCGGCACCACAACGACAACGCGGTCGACGACTCCTGATGCCAGGAGTCCGTCGACCGCGTGCGCAAGCATGGCTTTCCCGCCGAGATCGACGAATGCCTTGGGCTGATCTTCACCCAATCGCACTCCCCGACCTGCGGCGGGAACCAGAGCTACTACCGGACTTTTCAGTTCGGTCACTGTTTTGTGTGGCTACTACGATGCGGCCGCGAGAACCTCGTCGAGGATCGTCTCGGCCTTGTCGCTGTCGGTGCCTTCGGCCAATGCGAGCTCACCGACCAGGATCTGACGAGCCTTGGCAAGCATTCGCTTCTCACCGGCGGACAGTCCACGATCCTGCTCACGTCGCCACAGGTCACGAACGACCTCGGCGACCTTGTTCACGTCACCGGATGCAAGCTTCTCGAGATTCGCCTTGTACCGACGAGACCAGTTGGTGGGCTCCTCGGTGTGCGGTGCCCGCAGCACCTCGAAAACCTTGTCGAGACCTTCTTGGCCGACGACGTCCCGGACTCCGACGTACTCCGCATTGTCTGCTGGAACCCGAACGGTGAGATCGCCTTGGGCGACCTTGAGAACCAAGTATTCCTTCTGCTCACCCTTGATGGTGCGGGTTTCAATTGCTTCGATCAGCGCCGCACCGTGGTGGGGGTATACGACGGTGTCTCCGACCTTAAAAATCATCTGTCCCGTGCCCCTTTCGATCTTACGAGTTTAACACGTGACCAAAACGACGTCGCATCAACGGTGCAGGTCAGGGGCACCCAGCGCAGATCGCAGGGCTTGACAAGGGCGCCAATACGTGCATTCCGGGCGTCCGAAAGGTTGCCCCCGACTGCCCCGAACATGCACTCCAGCAAGCCTTTGCGGCCGCCCGCGACATGCCGCTACGGCAATCACGGCACGCCGCTTCGGCACCCGACGAGCAGGGGCTACGGCAGAACTACTACTCTCCCTAGTGGAGTTCGTATCTGACGCCATGGAGGACAAACCGTGACAGCTCTCGACAAGTCGACTCGCCGAGTCGCCACTGCCGTCGCTCTCGCCGCTGGCGGTGCTCTCGCGCTGTCCGGTTGTGGCGCAGGACAGATCAGCCAGACCGCAACGCAGGTCGCCGCAGTGAACGGCACCCCTGCAGATGTCGGATCGGTCGAGCTTCGCAACGTGCACATCGTGCACCCGACCGGTGATCAATACAGCCTCGAAGCCGGCGGAAACGCCGTCCTGGCCTTCACCGCGATCAACGAGAGCGAGTCCGACACGGTCACCCTGACCGACATCTCCACCGACTTCGCCGGTTCGGTAACCATCGGCGACGAGGCCGGCGGCACGACCATCGCCCCGCAGAGCGCGCTGAGCGCAGGCACCTCCACCGAGGACGCCACGGAAACCGGCGAGGCGGAAAGCCAGACCGAGGGCGACACGGACGCACCCAGTGACGTCATCCTCGTGACACTCGAAGACCTGAACGAAGGCGTGCGTCCCGGCCTGACGGTCCCGATCACGTTCTCGTTCGAGAACGCCGGTGAGGTCACCGTCGAGACTCCGATCGATGCAGGTCCCGTGATGGATCGCCATGTGTCCGAAAAGTCGCCCGTGGAAGCCGAAGGCGGACACTGAGAGCTCTGCAGGCCGAATGCGGACACTGAGAGCTCTGCAGGCTGAAGGCGGACACTGAGCCGTTCTGCCTGATCGCTGGTCTTGTCTGCGGGTCTGCTTAGGCTGACCGCGTGGCAAAGATCAAGACGAATTTTCGTTGTTCCTCGTGCGGCTGCGCCGTACCCAAGTGGGTCGGGCGCTGCCCGGAATGTAGTGCCTGGGGCACGATGGACGAGGTGTCGGTCGCTGCTGCGGTGTCGAGCCGTCCCGGTGCATCTCTGGCTCGTGCGGGCGCCGCGGCGGTGCTGCCGTCCACCCCGGCCAGCCCCATCACGAAGATCGACGGAACCAGCACCCGTGCCAAGTCGACCGGCATCGACGAACTCGACCGTGTTCTCGGGGGCGGTGTGGTTCCCGGTTCTGTGGTTCTGCTGGCGGGAGAGCCCGGGGTGGGCAAATCCACGTTGCTACTCGAGGTCGTTCACCAGTGGGCCCGGCGCGGCGACGACGACCGTTCGCTGTACGTCACAGGCGAAGAGTCCGCCGGTCAGGTGCGGTTACGCGCCGATCGCACCGGTGCGGTCCACGAACGCGTCTACCTAGCCGCAGAATCAGACCTGGCTACCGTGCTCGGTCATGTCGAGCAAGTTCGGCCGACCCTGCTGATCGTCGACTCGGTGCAGACGATGCTCGCCGCGGACGTCGACGGGGTCACCGGGGGTGTCACCCAGGTCAAGGCGGTCACGAGCGCTCTCACGTCGTTGGCGAAGGCGAGCGGTGTACCCGTTCTGCTGATCGGTCACGTCACCAAGGACGGTGCCGTTGCCGGACCGCGATCGCTCGAACACCTGGTGGACGTGGTGCTCCACTTCGAGGGGGACAAGCATTCCACGCTCCGCATGATTCGGGGCGTCAAGAATCGTTTCGGTGCGGCCGACGAAGTGGGTTGTTTCGAGCTGAGGGAAGACGGAATCGCCGGTATCAGCGACCCGTCCGGGTTGTTCCTGCATCATCGGGCCGAGTCGGTTCCCGGAACGGCTGTCACGGTGATGATGGACGGCAAGCGCCCGCTGCTCGGCGAGGTACAGGCACTCGTCGCAGCCACCAGCATGCCCGCGCCCAGGCGGGCAGTGAGCGGCCTGGACAGCGCCCGGGTGGCAATGGTTCTGGCTGTGCTCGACCGGCGTTGCAGAGTGCCGATCGCCAAGAACGACGTCTATGCCGCAACCGTCGGCGGCATGCGGATGACCGAGCCTTCCGCAGACCTGGCCCTGGCCGTGGCCGTGGCGTCAGCAGTGAAGGAACGACCCGTTCCGGACGGGATGGTCGTTCTCGGCGAGGTGGGTCTTGCGAGCGAGGTGCGACGCGTCCCTGGCGTCGGGCGCCGGTTGGCGGAGGCCGCCCGGCTCGGATTCACCCGCGCGATCGTGCCGATGGACTCCGGTGATGCCCCGAAGGGCATGCGCGTAACCGAAGTTTCCGACCTCGGTGACGCACTGCGCACACTGGGGCTTTAGCCGGCCTTCCCGACCTCAGATCGAGGAGGCGCCTTCTCCGGCGACGCTCTTTTGGACCTTCACGAAGTGTTCGTCCGTGATGGTGAGGAACAGGGCACGCGAGGTTCCCACCACGGTGTTCGGGTCTGCTCCGGGGCCTTCGACGATGACGGCTTCCGCACTCGTGTAGATCTTCCGCCGCACCGTGCCGTCGATACGGGCACGAATTTCGAGCACGGAGCCGAGGGGGATCGGCCGGGAGTAGTCGATCTCCAGATGCCCGGTGACGACCTGACTGTGGCTGGCATGACATGCCATACCCTGGGCTTCGTCGAACGCGGTGGAGAGAATTCCGCCGTGGATGACCCCGGGACCACCCTGGTATCGCTGAGCGACCTCGAGCCTGCCCCACACCTCGAGGCCCTCGCCGGCCGTGAAACTCATCGACATGCCGGACGGCTGATCGTCACCACAGCCGAAGCACTTCGACCAGTGCTGAGGAAGCGGCTGACCAGCGGCGGGGAATGTGGCCGCTCGTTCCGGCAGCGTGGCGTCGTCGGGCAAAGTCCAAGTACTGCTCATAGCTAGGTAATCTAAACCTGGGTCCACGAGCGCTCCGCTGACGGACCTGGAGAAAGTGACGCCGACCTCAGCAGGAGTTTCGCGATGACCGATGCCGATTCCTCGGCCGTTCTGCGTGAAACCATCGCCCGTCTGGCACCGGGCACAGCGCTGCGTGACGGTCTGGAACGGATCCTCCGCGGACGCACCGGCGCGCTCATCGTGTTGGGCTACGACGACCAGATCGAGCAGCTGTGCGACGGCGGTTTCGAGCTGGACGTCGAATTCGCCCCCACCCGCCTGCGGGAACTGTCCAAGATGGATGGCGCCGTGGTGCTGTCGACGGACGGCCGCCGGATCGTGCGCGCGAACGTGCAACTCGTGCCCGACCCGAAGATTCCGACCATCGAGTCCGGCACCCGGCACCGTGCGGCAGAGCGCACGGCCATCCAGACCGGATACCCGGTGGTGTCGGTCAGCCAGTCCATGAGCATCGTCACCGTCTACGTGGGCAGCATCCGCCACGTCATCGACGGCTCGGCAACGATCCTGTCTCGCGCCAACCAGGCCGTTGCCACGCTCGAGCGTTACAAGGCACGCCTCGACGAGGTCACACGTCAGCTGTCGGTCGTGGAGATCGAAGATTTCGTGACTCTCCGGGATGCGCTGACCGTCGTGCAGCGGCTCGAGATGGTGCGACGAGTTTCGGTGGAGATCGAGCAGGATGTGCTCGAGCTGGGGACAGACGGTCGACAGTTGGCCTTGCAACTCGAAGAGCTGGTCGGCGACAACGAGGTGTCACGGCAGCTGATCGTGCGCGACTACCTCGCAGGCCGTGGGCCGGCCACCACGGACGAGGTCAATGCGGCGCTCGAAGCCCTCGACGCGATCACCGACACCGCACTCCTGGATCTGACCACCTTGGCCCGCGCATTCGGCTACCCCGGGACCCTCGAAGCGCTCGAGGCTCCGATGAGTCCGCGTGGGTACCGAGTGCTCACCCGCGTGCCCCGGCTTCAGTTCAACCAGGTTCATCGCCTGGTCGGCTCGTTCGGCACCTTGCAGGGGTTGCTGGCGGCCACTGCCGCGGACCTGCAGTCCGTCGAAGGCATCGGTGGCCTGTGGGCGCGCCACATTCGCGAAGGTCTGTCACGACTCGCGGAAGCCTCGATCTCCGGTCCTTACGACTGAACACGTAGAAATTCCATTGCCTGGGCCCCTGTTCGGACCATACTTCGCAGGACTTGTTATGAGTCCCGTGAGCATAGAGGGTGATTTCTGTGAATGTCCGCGACTGCCACGACGGTGCAATAGTCATCGATCGCAATGGCCAGTTCTGGACCGCAACTGCCACCCGTGTCTATGACTCCGGACCGAGCGTCAGATTCGTTGTTGGGGCGTATCCCCTGTTGATGTATGGGGGATCGTTCGGTTTCAACGCCGAAGAGTTCTTCTACCGAAATACGTCAGTCCCCGCCTCGTACGTGGGAACGTTCGCCGGGAACAGCGTCGACGACAGAATCGAGCTCCCCACCCCGTTTTGGTCAAGGCGTGCGCTCTCTCTGCGCGCCAGCTCCGACCTATCGGCCTCCGATCGTGTGGTCGGCAACGACGGCCACGTCTATCGAGTGGACCCGTCTAAACAGGTCCTGGAACGGCTGGCAGATAGCCGCTGCGTGGACATCGACGACATGCTGCTGTATCGCATCTTTCCGGAGCTACCCCTGGTTGTGCTCGAATAGTCCCGTGCATTAATCCCCGGGGAGCACAGCCTTGACTGCAGGTCAGTCGGTGTTACCGATGAAAAAGGTCGCAGCGGACAGGAATTCCGGCGTGATGCTTGTGCCGGTGTAATTCGCCGCCATTGCGAACGACCCCTCGGTCACATGAAATTCGCCATCCGGCAGGGGCCCTTCCTCGTCTGGGTCGATACCGACTTCACGCATTCGCGTCTTCCAAGCCGCTGGCATGGGATCAAGTCCGTACCCGCAACGCAGCAATGGATCGAAGTAGACCGCGGATTCCCCGTCCTTCCACACAAGGAATGAGGCATCCGATTCGACGTCTTCGGAGTGTGTCAAGACTTCACGCCCCACGGAGAGCGGCCGCATCAGTTCATCGGACACACCTGCAATTGCCATGGGCGCTATCGCGATCGTCCATTCACCGAGAGCCGCGGCCCCGATAATCGATGGCTCCTGCCATCCGAGCTCATTGACTCCGCTCAGGCCTTCGGCCGTTCCCAGATCTTCTACAGTCATCGCCTCGATAACCGTGGTCGGATCCGCATCGCGCACGTAGGTCACGAAAAGGCCGTTCTCAACCCACGGATACTCGCTGACCACCCACTCGAAATCGCGGTAGGTCTTCGCTTCGCTCACGATCTCGTCCATAGCGGGCCACCCTGCCATAAACGTGCGCCGTGCGACCGAGGTCCGGCCTGAATCTGTTGCCCCACGACGATCCAGACCATACGGTCTGTAACGGATCGGTGGTCTTCGCCGCTGTAACTGGTGCGGTGACCGTCCGGGTTCTCGCAGCAACCGACACAGGGGAGTTTGATAATGGGCAACCACACGATGCGCCGTACGTTCGCCACGGTGCTCACTGCTGCCGGACTGGGTACCGCCTTGGCGACCGGCGGCGGGGCTGTCGCCAATGCTCAACCACCGACGTCGACCGGAATGTCGTGCGCGAGCGCGAATCCGTTGTTCTGGGCACCGTCTTTCACGTGGAACGTCAGGGCTGATTCCGGTGAATCGCTCCGTCCGGGCGCTGACCATCTCGAACCCTCACTCCTGCTGAGTGGTGGGAACGAACTGCCGGCACCTCCGAGCGGACTCCTGCCGAGCATCGGTCCCAACTGGTACGGCAACCGAGTCTCCGTCGACTGGCACAACGTCACGACGGGACAAACCGGCCACAGCGAAAGCGAGACCACTGCCTGGCAGCAGAAGCCCGGAATCCCGATCAACCGCACCTGGACCGGAACGGGAACGGTGGATTTCACCGTCACCATCGAGACGGGCGCAGCATGGCACTTCATCAACCCGCAGGCCGCGGTTTGCAAGGGAACCATCTCCATCGTTCCCGGCCGCGGCTGAGCTGGACCGGAGTCGTTCAGCGCCGGATCATCCGACGTTGAACGGCTCCGGGCTGCTGCGGAGCTGTCCCAGCTGCGCGACAACGGTGTAGGCGCCGGGCCCGATGGGCTGACGCTGCGGTTCGGGCTTTTCCAGGCAATCGGGGGCCGACGTCTTGGCAGACCACTTCACCGAGAAGACGGCCTGCTCGCCGGGCGCAAGGGTCCGAACATCGGGTTCCGACTGCGGGTAGCAATCGATGTTGGACCACAGCCGCTGGTTGCCGTCGAGCGTGTAGACGAGCACCTGCTGAAGACCACTACCGAGGTCACGCTCACACGGTGCGGTGCCGATGTTGGTGACAACCGTGGTGAAGGTCGGCTCCTCACCCAGCTTGTAGGTGGGCTTGTCGCCGCCCACCTTGATCGCAAGCGACTGGTCAGGGCACTGACCCGCAGGGACCGGCTCCGCACTCGTCGATTCGCCGCTCGTCGACGAAGCGGAGGACGATTCCAAACCACTCGTGTCGGAACCACCCGCACCGGGAGCAGCGTTACCCGGCTCGCCCGAACGCCCGGAATCGTCGGCGTCTCCGTCGGCACTCTTCTCCTCGGCCTGCTCGGCCGAGGTCGGGGGCGCCGAGGTGAGCGACGACGTCGCCGCTGCAGCATCGGCCTCGGGGTTGTCCTCCCCGCCGCCCAATGAACTGATCAACCACACCACGAGGGCCAGCACGACGACGCCGACACCGATCGCCAGCGCACGGCGACGCCTGTAGATCTCGGGGGGCAACGGTCCATTAGGTTCTAGCACGACGTCAACGGTAGTTCGGGGCAGTACCGGTATCGCTCACCAGGTGCGGCGTGTCGCCTCAACCGACCGTTTCGCCGATGTCTCCGACCACGCCTTGCAGGTGCATACGGCTGTCCGAGAGGTTGTACGTGACGCCCGCAACAGCCAGGGTGCCGTTCGCGATACGGTCCGCGATGATGCGGGAGCGTTGCTCCAGCAGCGCGCCGGTCTCGACTGCGTGGCGAGCCACGAACTCGTCGGGCGTGGTCAATCCATCGTTACGCCCCATGAGGATAGACGGCGCGACGCGCTCGACGAGAGTGCGGATGAATCCATTCGGAATCTCGCCGTTGTCCAGGGCGTTCAAAGTTGCCTTGATGGCGCCGCAGCCCTCATGCCCGAGAACCACGATGAGCGGCACGTTCAGGATCTCCACGGCGAACTCAATTGATCCGAGCACCGAGTCATCGACGGCTTGGCCGGCCGTGCGGACCACGAACATGTCGCCGAGCCCCTGGTCGAAGATGATCTCGGCGGCCACTCGGGAGTCACCACACCCGAATACGACCGCGGTTGGATGCTGACCGTCGACCAGCTTCTCTCGGTCCGCAATGCCCTGGCTCGGATGGATCGACTTTCCACTGACAAAGCGCTCGTTACCCTGGCGCAGTGACTTCCAGGCAGATATCGGGTTTGAGTTCGGCATAACGTCATTGTGCACCCGCCCTGTTTCGGCGGACTGGCGGGCACATTACAACGGTGCGAAATCCCTTTTACGCTGCGACAAGAGAAAGTGTGAGGACAGGTGACGGTGGACACTTCCGCGCTGATCGCGTGGTACGACACACACGCACGTGACCTGCCGTGGCGACGCGAGAATGTCACGGCCTGGCACATCCTGATGAGCGAGATCATGCTGCAGCAGACACCAGTAGCTCGGGTTGCACCCATCTGGGAAGAGTGGGTTCGCCGCTGGCCGGTTCCCTCCGCGATGGCGGCGTCCAGCCAGGCCGACGTGGTGCGGGCCTGGGGGAAGCTGGGTTATCCGCGGCGCGCGATGCGGCTGCACGAATGTGCGGGGGTCCTCGAATCGGATCACGACGATGCCGTTCCCGGCCACGTCGACACCTTGCTGAAGCTCCCCGGCATCGGCGCCTATACCGCGCGAGCCATCGCCTGCTTCGCGTACGGCCAGAAGGTGCCGGTGGTGGACACCAACGTGCGAAGAGTGGTTGCGCGCGCCGTCGACGGATCGGCAGAGCCCGGCAAGCCCTCCACAACCCGGGATCTTGCGGCCGTCGAGGCACTACTCCCCCGAACCCGCGCCCGCGCGGCCACTTTCTCGGCGGCACTCATGGAACTGGGGGCCACCGTCTGCACGGCTCGCAATCCGTCGTGTGAGCGTTGCCCCCTACCCCGCTGCGCTTGGGTCGACGCCGGTCGACCCGCCTACACCGGCGAACGACAGAAGCCGCAAAAGTTCGCGGGAACCGATCGGCAGGTACGCGGCAAGTTGATGGCGGTACTGCGCGATAGCACCGACCCGGTCGAACGTGCTCGCCTGGACACCGTGTGGCTCACCGACCCCGGTCAGCGCGACCGGGCACTGCATTCGCTGCTTGTCGACGGTCTCGTGGAGCAGACCGACGACGGCCTGTTCGCCCTGGCCGGTGAGGGCTGACCACCTCCGCTCCCCCTTCCCTTTCCCGGCGAATGTCACATCGGTTCGGCTCACGCGAACCGGTGTGACATTCGTCGGGGTTGGCGTTGGACAGGGGGGCGGTCAGCGGGAGGGAGTATCACCCAAGTCGCGCAGGAAGCCTTCCACCACCTCGCGGTACCTGCCGGGCTGGTCGTCGTGGACGAGGTGCCCGGCATCGGCGACACGCACGTAGCGCGCACCGGGATGCTCGTCGGCCATCTTCCGCATCTGTCCTTCTGGGGTGATCGTGAATTCGCCCTCGATCAACAACGCCGGAACATCGACGTCGCTCCACTGATCCCAGAAGTGGCGGCCTCCCCATTCCTCGGAGATGTCTCGGAACGTCGCAACGTCGCCGTGTAGGTACCAGCCGTCGGCGCGCTCCTCGAACGCATCGAGGAAGTATCGGCCTGCGACGGGGCCGAAGTACTCGAGCGCCGCATCTTCCGTCGGGAACGGCTGCGGCCACTCCTCGATCATCGCCGCCCAGTCTCGTGCGGTTCGGCCGCGGAAGTCGGGTGCCATGTCCTCGAGGACCAGCGCACGCACCCTCTCGGGATGCGCCGCGGTGAATGCCCATGCGTGCAGTGCCCCCATCGAATGGCCGATCACGATCATCGGCTCCGCAATC
>JAAZAD010000155.1 GCA_012514505.1 Rhodococcus sp. (in: high G+C Gram-positive bacteria)
ACGCCGCCGGGCGCATCCCGGGCAGCTTCTTCCGGCGGGAGGGTCGTCCCACCGACGCCGCGATCCTCGCCTGTCGCCTGATCGACCGGCCGCTGCGTCCGTCGTTCGTCGACGGACTGCGCAACGAGATCCAGGTCGTCGTCACGGTGATGAGCCTGAACCCGCAGGATCTGTACGACGTGGTTGCGATCAACGCCGCTTCCGCTTCGACGCAGATCGCGGGCCTGCCGTTCTCCGGACCCGTCGGTGGTGTGCGTGTCGCACTCATCACCTCGGAGGAGAACAAGAAGGGGCAGTGGGTCGCATTCCCGACTGTCGAGCAGCTCGAGAACGCCGTGTTCGACATGGTCGTTGCCGGTCGGATCGTTTCCGGTTCCGGTGACAACGCCGATGTCGCGATCATGATGGTCGAGGCGGAGGCCACCGACAACGTGATCTCCCTGATCGACGGCGGCGCCCAGGCGCCCACCGAGGCCATCGTCGCGGAGGGCCTCGAGGCTGCCAAGCCGGCCATCGCTCGCCTGTGCACGGCGCAGCAGCAGCTCGCCGAGAAGGCTGCGAAGCCCACCGGTGACTTCCCGCTGTTCCCCGCTTACGCGGACGACGTGTTCGCGGCTGTCGAGGCAGCTGCGTCGGAGAAGCTAAGCGCAGCGCTGACCATCGCCGGCAAGCAGGAGCGCGACGACAAGACCGACGAGGTCAAGGTCGAGGTGCTCGAGCAGGTCGCTCCCAACTTCGAGGGACGTGAGAAGGAGATCGGCGCAGCATTCCGCTCGCTGACCAAGAAGCTCGTTCGCCAGCGCATCCTTCGCGACCAGTTCCGTATCGACGGGCGTGGCATCACGGACATCCGCTCGCTGTCCGCCGAGGTCGCGGTCATCCCGCGCGCACACGGCTCCGCCCTGTTCGAGCGTGGCGAGACCCAGATCCTCGGTGTCACCACCCTCGACATGGTCAAGATGGCGCAGCAGGTCGACTCGCTCGGTCCCGAGACCAGCAAGCGCTACATGCACCACTACAACTTCCCGCCGTACTCCACCGGTGAGACCGGTCGTGTCGGTTCGCCGAAGCGTCGCGAGATCGGCCACGGCGCTCTGGCAGAGCGTGCGCTCGTGCCGGTGCTGCCCAGCGTCGAGGAGTTCCCGTACGCCATCCGTCAGGTCTCCGAGGCGCTGAGCTCCAACGGCTCGACGTCGATGGGCTCGGTCTGCGCTTCGACCCTCGGCATGCTCAACGCGGGTGTTCCGCTGAAGGCACCGGTCGCCGGTATCGCAATGGGCCTCGTCTCTGACGAGGTCGACGGCGAAACCCGGTACGTGGCACTGACCGACATTCTCGGTGCCGAGGATGCGTTCGGTGACATGGACTTCAAGGTTGCGGGCACCAAGGACTTCGTGACGGCCCTGCAGCTCGATACCAAGCTCGACGGCATCCCCTCCAAGGTTCTTGCCGGCGCGCTGTCGCAGGCCAAGGACGCGCGTGCCACGATCCTCGAGGTCATGGCCGAGGCCATCGACGCTCCGGACGAGATGAGCCCGTACGCGCCGCGTATCACCACGATCAAGGTCCCGATGGACAAGATCGGTGAGGTCATCGGGCCCAAGGGCAAGATGATCAACTCGATCACCGAGGAGACCGGCGCCAACATCTCGATCGAGGATGACGGCACGGTGTTCGTCGGTGCTGCGGACGGCCCGTCCGCGCAGGCTGCGATCGACAAGATCAACGCCATCGCCAACCCGCAGCTGCCGAAGGTGGGGGAGCGGTTCCTGGGTACGGTCGTCAAGACCACCGCCTTCGGAGCATTCGTTTCGCTGCTTCCGGGCCGTGACGGTCTGGTGCACATCAGCAAGCTCGGCAACGGCAAGCGCATCGCCAAGGTCGAAGACGTCGTCAGCGTCGGATCGAAGATCCGCGTCGAGATCGCCGACATCGACAACCGCGGCAAGATCTCGCTGGTCCCCGTCGAGGAGAACAGCGACGCAGCCGAAGCTCCGGCCGAAAAGGAAGCAGACGCCTAGTCCGTCCGGTTCCACTCCAGGTGCCCCCGACCACATCCGGTCGGGGGCACCTCGCGTTTCATCGCCGATATCGATTTCTGTTTGCCGGGAAAGTCGGGTATCGAAAGCGTGATTCGTGCTGCGCGGACTGGTGAAGGGTGTTTTGCTGGACGGGTGAGTGCGGGAGCTCAGGTAACCGAAAAATCGGCCCAGGTTCGGAACTTGGTTCTGGCGACCTGGACCTCGACGATCTGTTTCTGGGCATGGAACATGATCGGGCCGATGTCCACCACGTACTCGGACCGTCTCCACCTGAGTAGTTCGCAGGCATCGATGCTGGTCGCGACGCCCATCCTGGTGGGTTCGCTGGGCAGGATCGTGACAGGACCGCTCACCGACCGGTACGGCGGCCGGACATTGTTCATCTTCGTGTCCCTGGCGTCGATCGTGCCGGTGCTCGCCGTCGGATTCTCCGCTGCAGCCGATTCGTATGTGATGTTGCTGGTGTCCGGTTTCGTGCTGGGTATCGCCGGCACCGTGTTCGCGATCGGTATTCCGTTCGCCAAGTCCTGGTACCCGCCGAACCGGCACGGATTCGCCACGGGCATCTTCGGTGCCGGCATGGTCGGTACTGCGTTGTCGGCGTTCTTCACGCCGCGGTTCGTCGACTGGTTCGGGCTGGTCACCACACACCTGATCATCGCGATCGCGTTGGCCGCCACCGCAGGACTGTGCCTGGTCGCGATGTCGGAGTCGCCGTCCTTCGTGGTGCACACCGAGCCGGTACTGCCCAAGTTGGCGGCCGCCGCCAAACTCCGTGTGACGTGGGAGATGTCGTTCCTGTACGCGATCGTGTTCGGCGGTTTCGTGGCGTTCAGCAACTACCTACCGACGTATATCAAGACTATCTACGACTTCTCCACGGTCGATGCAGGCACCCGTACTGCAGCCTTCGCGCTCGCCGCGGTCGTCGCACGGCCGATCGGTGGTGCGCTCGCCGACCGGATCGCGCCGAAGTGGGTGGTGCTCTTCTCGCTCGCCGGGACGGCGGTGATGTCTGCCATCGCGATCTTCAAGCCGCCGCCGGACGTGTGGTCCGCCGTCGACTTCATCTTGCTGGCAATCTTCCTCGGGATCGGATCCGGTGGTGTGTTCGCGTGGGTGGCCCGGAGGGCGCCTGCGGGATCGGAGGGATCGGTCACCGGCATCGTCGCCGCCGCGGGTGGACTCGGCGGCTATTTCCCACCTTTGGTGATGGGCTCCACGTACGACAGCGTCGACAACGACTACACGGTAGGGCTCCTGCTTCTCGTAGCGACCGCTCTTGTCGGATTGCTGTACACGGCGTTGAAACTCCATGCGCGAGAACCCGATAATGGTCGGGCACAACCATGATCTTCACCTCGAACCGACATAGCACCGCGGGTGCGGAGGAGGCGGCGTGAGCGCCAGTGGATCCACCACAGGGGGACCGATCGAGGATGCGCTGGTGCGCAGCGGGCGGTTCTTCACCCCAGGCCAGGCATCCCCGGATGGTCGGACGGTTACGAGGAAGGGGGGCCGCGAGGGTGACATCTTCTACCGCGACCGCTGGAGTCACGACAAGGTGGTCCGCTCCACTCACGGGGTGAATTGCACCGGATCGTGCTCGTGGAAGATCTATGTCAAAGACGGCATCATCACCTGGGAGACGCAGGAGACGGACTATCCGTCCGTCGGTCCGGACCGTCCTGAGTACGAGCCCCGCGGGTGCCCCCGCGGCGCGGCCTTTTCCTGGTACACCTATTCGCCCACCCGGGTGCGCTACCCGTACGCTCGTGGACTTCTCGTCGAGATGTACCGGGAGGCGAAGTCCCGATTGCGGGACCCGGTGCTGGCGTGGGCCGATATTCAGAGCGACCCGGAGCGGCGCCGCAAGTATCAGCGTGCCCGCGGCAAGGGTGGTCTGGTCCGCGTGAGCTGGGACGAGGCCACCGAGATGATCGCGGCAGCGCACGTCCACACCATCAAGGAGTACGGTCCCGACCGTGTCGCCGGCTTCTCCCCGATCCCGGCGATGTCGATGGTCTCGCACGCGGCGGGCGCACGTTTCGTAGAACTGCTCGGTGGCGTGATGACGTCCTTCTACGACTGGTACGCCGACCTTCCGGTCGCCTCGCCCCAAGTGTTCGGTGACCAGACCGACGTGCCCGAGTCCGGTGACTGGTGGGACGCGTCGTACCTGATGATGTGGGGATCCAATGTTCCGATCACCCGGACCCCGGATGCCCATTGGATGACCGAGGTCCGGTACCGCGGATCCAAGGTGGTCTCCATCAGCCCGGACTACGCCGACAACACCAAGTTCGCCGACGAGTGGATGCCGTGCGCGGCAGGCACCGACGGCGCGATGGCGATGGCGATGGGCCACGTCATCTTGAAGAACTACTTCATCGACAAGCGCGTGCCGTTCTTCGTGGATTTCGCGCAGAAGTTCACGGACCTGCCGTTTCTGGTCAAGCTCGAGGAGCGGGACGGCGCCTACGTCGCGGGCAAACACCTGATGGCCTCAGATCTCGGCTCGGCGGACGAGGGGGCGGATCTGAAGCCGGTCCTGATCGACGGCAGCACCGGGGAGGCTGCCGTCCCGAACGGCTCGCTGGGGCACCGGTACACCGATTCCGGCATGGGCAAGTGGAACCTGGACCTGGAGGGGATCGTTCCGCAGCTGACCGTCGCCGGCCCCGCACTCGACACCGACCCGGAACAGTCCGTCGAATTGCTGGTGACCGGGTTCGATAGCGTCGACGGCACGGCGGAGGTCCTGCATCGGGGCGTCCCGGTGCGCAAGGTGGGCGGCCATCTGGTGTGCACCATCTTCGACCTGCTTCTGGCGCAGTACGGCGTCGTACGTCCGGGGTTGCCGGGGGTGTGGCCCACCGGTTTCGACGACGCTACCCAGCCGTACACGCCGGCTTGGCAGGAGGCGATCACCGGAGTCAGCGCGGAGCAGGTGGTCCGCGTCGCACGGGAGATGGCCGACAACTCGGAGGAATCCGGCGGACGCACCATGATCATCATGGGTGCGGGAATCTGCCAGTGGTTCCACGGTGATGCCACCTACCGGGCGGTGCTGTCACTGCTGCTGCTCACCGGATCGATGGGCCGGAACGGCGGGGGCTGGGCGCACTACGTCGGCCAGGAGAAGGTTCGCCCGATCACCGGGTACACCACGCTGGCGATGGGATTGGACTGGAGCCGTCCACCGCGCACGATGACCGGTACGTCGTACTGGTACGCCCACACCAATCAGTGGAGCTACGACGGCTACCGGGCCGACGCACTGTCGACTCCGCTGGGGCGCGGCAGATTCCGGGGCAAGCACACCATGGACGTGCTCAGCGCCGCCACCGCGATGGGCTGGTCGCCGTTCTACCCTCAGTTCGACCGTTCCAGTCTCGACCTGGCGGACGAGGCCGACGAGGCGGGCGTCGAGCCGGCAACCTACGTTGCCGAGAAGCTCGGTTCCGGCGAGGTGACACTGTCCGTCACCGACCCGGACAATCCGCGGAACTGGCCACGGGTACTGAGCGTGTGGCGCTCGAATCTGCTGGGATCGTCGAGCAAGGGTAACGAGTACTTCCTCCGGCATCTGCTGGGTACGTCGTCGAACCTGCGAGCCGAACGCACTCCCGAGGGGCTGCGCCCGCAGACTGTGATCACTCGTGACGAGGTCCCCGAGGGAAAGCTCGACATGGTGATGTCGATCGACTTCCGGATGACCTCGACCACGCTGCTCTCCGACGTCGTTCTGCCCGCGGCCACGTGGTACGAGAAGGCGGACCTGTCCAGTACCGACATGCACCCCTACGTGCATGCCTTCAGCCCGGCGATCGACCCGCCGTGGGAGTCCCGCTCGGATTACGAGGCCTTCTCTGCCATCGCGAAAGCGTTCAGCAGGATGGCTGCCACTCATCTCGGTGTCCGCAGGGACGTCGTGCTCGGCACGCTGCAACACGACACTCCCGGGGAGACGGCCTACCCAGGCGGCGTCGAGAACAACTGGCTCGAGACCGGTGCGACACCGGTGCCCGGTAAGACGATGGGCCCCATCGCGGTGGTCGAGCGAAACTACCCGGCGATCGCGGAAATGTGGGGCTCGCTCGGTCCACTGGTGGACACCCTCGGTATGACGACCAAGGCCGTCACCTATCACCCCGACGAAGAGGTCCGGCAGTTGGCGGAGCGCCACGGCGTGATGAGCCACGGCGTCGCGGCAGGCCGGCCTGCGCTGGACACCGACGTGAAGATGTGTGAGGCGGTGTTGTTGCTCTCGGGAACCACGAACGGACGGCTTGCGGTGCAGGGCTTCCGTCAGGTCGAGGAGCGTACGGGGCAGCGGATCGCACACCTGGCTGCAGGGGAGGAGAACAAGCGCGTCACCTACGCGGACACACAGTCACGCCCGGTGCCGGTGATCACCAGCCCCGAGTGGTCCGGCAGCGAGCACGGTGGACGCCGATACGCTCCGTTCACCCAGAACATCGAGCATCTCAAGCCGTTCCACACGGTCACCGGAAGGATGCACTTCTTCCTCGACCACGATTGGCTCGAGGAGATGGGCGAGCAGTTGCCGGTGTACCGGCCACCGCTCGATCTGCACAAGCTGTTCGGTGAGCCGCGGGTCGGCGAGACCGGCGAGCTGGGTTTGGCGGTGCGCTATCTGACGCCGCACTCCAAGTGGTCGATTCACTCCGAGTACCAGGACAACCTGCTGATGCTCTCGCTGTCTCGCGGTGGTCCGACCATGTGGATGAGCCCGGCGGATGCGGCCAAGATCGGTGTTGCAGACAACGATTGGATCGAGGCGGTCAACCGCAACGGCGTGCTCGTGTGTCGCGCAATCGTTTCGCACCGAATGCCCGAGGGGGTGGTGTTCGTCTATCACGTGCAGGAGCGCACGATCGATGTTCCGCTGACAGAGACCACGGGCACTCGCGGGGGTATCCACAATTCGGTGACACGGGTGCTGGTGAAGCCCTCGCATCTGGCGGGCGGTTATGCCCAGAACAGCTACGCCTTCAACTATCTCGGCCCCACCGGCAACCAGCGAGACGAGATCACGATCGTCCGACGCCGCTCTCAGGACGTGACGTACTGATGCACCCGAGCGAAGTGAGGCAATCATGAAGGTAATGGCGCAGATGGCGATGGTGATGAACCTCGACAAGTGCATCGGATGCCACACGTGCTCGGTCACCTGTAAGCAGGCGTGGACGAACCGTGCCGGTGTCGAGTACGTGTGGTTCAACAATGTGGAGACGCGGCCGGGTCAGGGTTATCCGCGGACCTACGAGGATCAGGAGAAGTGGCAGGGCGGGTGGATCCGAGACAAGAAGGGCCGGTTGCGCCTGCGGGCCGGGGGCAGGGCGAAGAAGCTCATGTCGATCTTCTCGAACCCGAAGCTGCCCACACTCGACGAGTACTACGAGCCGTGGAGCTACGACTACGAAAATCTGACCACCGCGCCGCTCGGTGAACACATCCCGGTGGCCCGCCCCCGCAGTCTCATCAGTGGCAAGCCGATGAAGGTGACGTGGTCCGCCAACTGGGATGACGACCTCGGAGGTAGCCCGGAGATCGTGCCCGGGGACCCGATCCTGAAAAAGGTGAGCGAGCAGGTCAAGCTCGAACTCGAAGCGACGTTCATGTTCTACCTGCCGCGGATCTGCGAGCACTGCCTGAATCCGTCCTGCGTCGCCTCGTGTCCATCCGGTGCGATCTACAAGCGCACCGAGGACGGAATCGTTCTCGTGGATCAGGACAAGTGCCGCGGCTGGCGGATGTGTGTGTCGGGATGCCCGTACAAGAAGGTGTACTTCAACCACAAGACGGGCAAGGCGGAGAAATGCACGTTCTGCTACCCACGCGTCGAGGTCGGGCTGCCGACGGTGTGTGCGGAGACGTGCGTGGGCCGGTTGCGCTACATCGGATTGGTGCTCTACGACGCGGATGCGGTGCTCGCAGCTGCCTCGGTGGAAAACGAGCACGATCTCTACCAGGCGCACAAGGACGTCATCCTCGATCCGAACGATCCTGCCGTGATCGCCGGGGCGCGGGAGTCCGGGATCGCCGACGAATGGATGGCGGCCGCCCGTAGATCGCCCATCCACGCGTTGATCAAGACGTACGAGGTGGCACTGCCTCTGCACCCGGAATACCGGACTATGCCGATGGTCTGGTACATCCCGCCGCTCTCGCCCGTCGTCGACGCCGTCGCCAGGGACGGGCACGATGCGGAGGATGTCGGAAACCTGTTCGGCGCTATCGACTCGCTCCGAATCCCCAAGGAGTACCTGGCCGAATTGTTCACCGCCGGTGATGTCGGCCCGATCGATGCCGTGCTGCACAAGCTTGCCGCAATGCGGTCGTACATGCGCGACATCAACATGGGACGCGAACCGCAAGAACATATTCCGCACGCAGTCGGTATGACCGAGGAACAGATCTACGAGATGTATCGGATCCTCGCGTTGGCCAAGTACGACGAGCGCTACGTGATCCCCACCGCCTATGCGGCGGACGGTCACAAGCTGGAGGAGACCGCCACCGAGTGCGCACTGGACTTCGACGGCGGGCCCGGGATGTACGAGGGATCGGGGCCGTTCGGTGAGACCAGCGGAGGTCCGGCGCCAGTTGCCGTCGAGACGTATCAAGCCTTGAAGAATCGCCAGACCAGTGACTCGTCGGTACGTCCGGGAGCTTCCCGCGTGAACCTGCTGAACTGGGACGGGCAGGGCGCACCGCCGGGAATCTTCCCCGAGCGCGATCGTGACTCCGAGAAGGAGGCCGACGAGTGAGGAAACTATTCGGCAGGACGCCACGGGTCACCGATCGACACCGGCGATTGGTCTGGCAGGCGGTGTCGCTACTGCTGGCATACCCGGACGAGGACCGTGCGGCCCGTTTGGCGCTGGTGGCGCGGGTGCTGGACGAGTTGCCCCCGAATCTGGCCTCCCCGCTGGCGGATGCCGTCGCGGGACTCGAGGCCTCGAGCACACAGCAGGCGGCCGAGGACTACGTGCAAACGTTCGACCTACGACGCAGGCGGTCGCTGTTCCTCACCTATTGGACGGACGGAGACACCCGCAACCGGGGCAACTCGATGCTGTTGTTCGCCAACACCTACCGCGACTGCGGGGTGGAACCGCCCAGCGACGAGTTGCCGGATCACCTTGCCGTCGTATTGGAGTTCGGGGCAACCGTGGACGTCGCAGGTGGACTCGCCTTGCTCGAGAAGCACCGCGTGCCGTTGGAATTGCTGCGGTGCGCGCTCGAGGAGATGCCCTCTCCCTACGCAGGAGCCGTGGCCGCAGTGCTCGCCACGGTGCCCGAGCCCGATCCGGCCGCGACCCGGCTCGAGGCGCAACGGCTGGCCGAGCAGGGGCCGCCGGCAGAATCCGTCGGATTGAGTCCGTACGCGGTGACCATTCCCGTCCAGGATTTGACGGCTCCATTGCGCGGGCACGCCGGCATCACGACTCGGGCAGGAGAGGTGCGATGAACGTGTTCGAGCAACCGGTTTTCTGGGACATCGTCCCCTACGTGAGCTTGGCGATCCTCATCGTCGGATTGATCTGGCGATACAAGTACGACAAGTTCGGCTGGACCACCCGGTCCTCGGAGTTGTACGAGTCGAAGCTGCTGAGTGTGGCCAGCCCGATGTTCCATTTCGGCATCCTCGTCGTGGTCATCGGTCACTTCGTCGGGCTGGTCATTCCGCAGAGTTGGACGGATGCGATCGGTATCGACGAGCACGTATATCACTGGAGTGCACTGATACTCGGTGGTATTGCCGGCCTGGCCACATTGATCGGGATCGTGCTGCTGATCTACCGGCGCCGTACCAACGGTCCTGTGTTCATCGCGACCACCAAGAACGACAAGCTCATGTACGTGGCGCTCCTCGCTGCGATCGTTGCCGGGCTGGCCACCACCGTCATCGGCATGCTGCCGGCGGGGCAGACTCCAGAAGCGAACTACCGCGAAACGGTCTCACCCTGGTTCCGGTCGATCTGGGTTCTGCAACCGGACGGGGTGTCGATGGCTGCGGCGCCGTTGCAGTTCCACATCCATGTCGCGATCGCGCTGGTGCTGTTCGCGCTCTGGCCGTTCACACGGCTCGTACACGTTTTCAGTGCGCCGGTCGGATACCTGTTCAGGCCCTACGTGGTCTACCGCAGCCGCGACACCGCGCGGAAGAACGAACTGCTCGGCTCGGCCCCGCACCGCCGCGGATGGTGATCCGGCCGATACGGGCAGTGGTGTGTACTGTTTGGTCCTCACACCAGTTCACCTCGACGAGGACCGCTCACTCTCTGACATGGCCGACCACACACGCAGTCGCACCGCCTCGACCACCAGTTTCACCGACGTCCGGCGCACGGTGCTGCCCAGCGGGCTGCGGGTCGTCACCGAGCGCGTTCCCGGAGTCCGCTCGGCATCGGTGGGGGTGTGGGTAGGCATCGGTTCGCGCGATGAGCAGACGAGTGTGGCGGGCGCTGCACACTTCCTCGAGCACCTGCTGTTCAAGTCCACTCCCACCCGCACGGCCCTCGATATCGCACAGGTGATGGACGGGGTCGGCGGGGAACTCAACGCGTTCACGTCGAAGGAACACACCTGCTTCTACGCCCATGTCCTCGACGACGATCTGCCGCTGGCCTTGGATCTTGTCAGTGACGTGGTGCTGCGTGGACGTTGCCGCTCCTCGGACGTCGACGTCGAACGTCAAGTGGTGCTCGAAGAGATCGCGATGCGAGACGACGACCCGGAAGATCTGCTCGGCGACGCGTTCCTCACGGCCATGTTCGGTGATCACCCTGTCGGTCGACCGATCATCGGCACCACGGAGTCGGTCACGTCGATGACCCGGACGCAACTGCACTCGTTTCACATTCGTCGATACACGCCGACTCGGATGGTCGTTGCCGTGGCGGGGAACGTCGAACACGAGCATGTGGTGGAGTTGGCGATGCGGGCGTTCGCAGGAAAGCTCGAGAGCCGAAACGAGCCCGCCCCCCGGCGTGCGGGCAGCTTGCGCATCGATGCCGCACCGACGTTGAGCGTGACCGAACGCGACAGCGAGCAGGCGCACCTGTGTCTCGGTGTCCGTGCCTTCGGGCGACACGAGGGCCACCACTGGGCGTTGTCCGTGCTCAACACCGCGGTCGGCGGCGGGTTGAGTTCGCGGCTGTTCCAGGAAGTTCGCGAGGAGCGGGGTCTCGCATACTCCGTCTACTCGGACATCGACACCTTCGCCGACACCGGTGCCTTCTCGGTGTACGCAGGCTGCCAACCGGAGAACCTCGGCGAGGTCGCCACGGTGGTCCGGGAAATCCTGGCGAATGTGGCTCGGGACGGGATCACGGACGCCGAATGTGCCCGCGCCAAAGGTGCTTTGCGTGGTGGTCTCGTTCTCGGACTCGAGGACTCCGGGTCGCGGATGAACCGCATTGGTCGCAGTGAACTGAACTACGGGCACCACCGGAGCATCTCGGAGACATTGGCAAGTATCGATGCCGTCACGACCGATGCGGTGCGCGAGGTGGCCCGAATATTGTTGCAACGCCCTTTCGGGGCTGCTGTCGTCGGGCCGTACCGGCGGAAACGGGACCTCCCGGCATCGGTGCGAGGACTCGTTCGATAGAGAGGAACGCGCGTTGAAAATTCGTGGTGCCGTGCTCGAAGAGATCGGACGGACACGTCCGTTCGCGCAGTCGCAGCCGATGTCCATTTCCGATCTCGAACTCGACGACCCCGGCCCCGGTGAGATCCTCGTCCGTATCGAGGCGGCCGGGCTGTGTCATTCGGACCTGTCCGTGGTCGACGGCAACCGTGTACGACCGGTGCCGATGCTTCTCGGTCACGAATCGGCAGGGGTGGTCGAACGGATCGGTGATGGTGTCGACGACGTGACGGTCGGCGGCCGGGTGGTGATGACCTTCTTGCCTCGCTGCGGTGACTGCGCGGGCTGCGCAACCGACGGGATGGTGCCGTGTGCCACCGGCACCGCTGCGAACAACGCCGGCACGTTGCTCGGCGGCGGATCGAGGCTCCAGCGCTCCGGTGCGACGATCAATCATAATCTCGGTGTCTCCGGTTTCGCCACCCACGCGGTGGTCGATCGCAGATCGGTCGTTCCCGTGGGTGATGACGTTCCGCCGGAAGTGGCGGCGGTGCTCGGATGCGCTGTGCTGACCGGTGGCGGCGCAGTGCTCAATGCAGGGCGCCCCGGGCCGGGGGATGCGGTGATGGTTCTCGGTCTCGGGGGAGTGGGTATGGCAGCCATTCTGGCGGCGCTGTCCCTCGGTGGCCGTGAGGTGATCGGAGTCGACCCCGTTTCCGAGAAGCTGGCAGTGGCGCGCGATCTCGGTGCGACCGCGGTGTATACGCCCGACGAGATCGTCTCGCTCGGCGTGCGAGCACCGATAGTGATCGAGGCGGCCGGAAACGCGCGCGCCTTCGAAACCGCGGTCTCCGCGACCGCGGCGGGCGGCAAGACAATCACCGTCGGGCTTCCCTCGCCGGACGCACGTTCGTCGATTTCGCCGCTGACCCTGGTTGCCGAAGCGCGCACGATCATCGGCAGCTACCTGGGGTCGGCTGTACCTGCCCGCGACATCCCGATCTACGAGGACCTGTGGCGTCGTGGGAAGCTTCCTGTCGAGAAGTTGATCTCCTCGACGATCTCGCTCGAGGACATCAACCAGGGAATGGACGAGCTTGCGGACGGAAAGGCCATCAGGCAAGTCATCATGTTCGACTGAGTGGTCGTCTCTCGAGCGGGATAATCGGTCCATGAGATTCTCCTCCCACGTCGTTGGCGCCTACTGGCTTCCATTGAGCGCAGAGAATCGCACAGCTGCGGGCGTAGTCGCTGGGGAGGACGTCGAGGTGGAACTCGAACTCGACAGCGATCCACGCACCGTCGACGTTCCCGATGATCTGGTGACAGCACTCGGTAAGAACGCTTCTGCGGCCGCAGCCTTCGAGGCGCTCTCCTACAGCAACAAACGTCGGCATGTCCTGTCCGTCGAAGGCGCGAAGACAGAAGCAACCAGGATTCGCCGAATCACGAAGGTGGTCGACTCGCTCTCGGCAGCCGAGTCGTAGACCGGTATCCGTTTTGCGTAGGCTTTCGTCTCGAATCGTTGTGGATGGGACGGAGCGTGGAGAAGTGAGCGCAGGAGAACCGATCAAGGTCGGAGTTCTGGGAGCCGCGGGCAAGGTCGGCAAGGCGATGTGCGAGGCCGTCGAACAGGCCGCCGATCTGGAACTCGTCGCCCAGGTGGATCACGGGGACCGGCTCGAATCGTTCGTGGAGTCCGGCACCCAGGTGGTCATCGACTTCACTCATCCCGACGTGGTGATGGGCAACCTCGAGTTTCTCGTCCGGAACGGCATTCATGCTGTCGTCGGAACCACCGGATTCGACGACGCGCGGCTCGACGAGGTGCGGTCCTGGCTGGCCGATCAGCCGTCGGTCGGCGTCCTGATCGCACCGAACTTCGCGATCGGGGCTGTGCTGTCCATGCGCTTCGCCGAGGCTGCGGCTCGATTCTTCGATTCGGTCGAGGTCATCGAGTTGCATCACCCCAACAAGGCGGATGCACCGTCCGGCACCGCCTACCGGACCGCCGGTCTTATCGCCGCGGCTCGTGCAGAGGCCGGCGTGGGGCGCAGCCCCGACGCCACCACCACGGAACTCGACGGTGCCCGCGGCGCG
Source organism: Rhodococcus sp. (in: high G+C Gram-positive bacteria) (assembly GCA_012514505.1). Classification (GTDB taxonomy): domain Bacteria; phylum Actinomycetota; class Actinomycetes; order Mycobacteriales; family Mycobacteriaceae; genus Rhodococcus_F. The sequence continues at coordinate 13,768 of JAAZAD010000155.1, forward strand.
GACGTCGATGGCGTGCGCGTGCACTCGGTGCGGCTCGCAGGTCTCGTCGCACACCAGGAGATCCTGCTCGGCACACAGGGCGAAACTCTCACCATCCGTCACGATTCGATCGACCGCAGCTCGTTCGCGCCCGGGGTGTTGCTGGGTGTCCGCGAAATCGCCGGGCACCCCGGCCTCACCGTGGGACTCGATCCCTTCCTCGACCTGTGAACGGCGAGGTCACCCGTAAGGTTGCCCTGATCGCGTTTCTCGTCGCGGCGCTCGGGGTGTACTTCGTGCTGTTGGGGAAGCGCGGCATCGGCTTGATCCAGGAAGGCGGTGTCGCGGCGGTCGGCCTCGGCATCGGCGTGCTGATCTTGCCGTTCCTCGGTGTCTGGATCGTCGGCGCCACGTTGCGCGCCGGGTTCGCACACCAGCATCTGGCCCGTCGTATTCACGACGAGGGACTCGAACTCGACGTGACAGATCTGCCGCGTCGGCCGTCGGGGCGCATCGAACATGACGCTGCGGACGAGTTGTTCCACAGCGTGAAGGCCGAGTGGGAGGCCGATCCTGACAACTGGCGCAACTCGTACAGGCTGGCGCGGGCCTACGACTACGCAGGTGACCGTGGGCGGGCACGCGAGACCATGCGACGTGCCGTCGAACTCGAGCGCGTCGAGCGCGAGGGTTGACCCGCGCTCGCTCCTGAAATCTGGCTCGACTGTTGGGTCCGGTAGCTGGGTGGTGCGCGGTTCGATGCCCGTAGCCTGAACCTGTGAAAAAGTTGCTCGTGGTGCATCACACGCCGTCGCCGTACACACAGGCCATGTTCGAAGCCGTGCTGTCCGGCGCCACCGATCCCGAGATCGAGGATGTGGAGGTGGTGCGCCGCGCGGCGCTCGCCGTTACGCCGACCGACATGCTGGAAGCGGACGGCTACCTCCTCGGAACCCCCGCCAATCTCGGGTACATGAGCGGTGCCCTCAAGCACGCGTTCGATGTCTGCTATTACCCGTGTCTCGATTCCACGCGTGGCCGCCCGTACGGAATGTACGTTCACGGGAACGAGGGGACCGAGGGTGCCGAGAAGGGTGTCACGTCCATCACCACCGGTATTGGCTGGGTGAAAGCCGCTGACTACGTGGTGGTTTCCGGCAAGCCGAGCAAAGACGACCTCGAAGCGTGCTGGGAGCTGGGAGCGACGGTCGCCGCCGGACTCATGGAGGTTTGATCGTGGTCGCAGACAGTGAGTGCGTTGTAACGTTCACGGGCCTTGTGCATCCGCAGGGTGGGTCGTGGTTCTTCGACACGGTTCGGTCTGTCGAGGTAGATGACCGTCGATTCGATGTCGTTTTGCGAGAGTCCATCTTCAACGTGAAAGTGACGCTCAAGAATGATCCGTTCACTGGCGACCCTGCTGCGGACGCATCGACCTTGAACCCGCTGTGGGGTGAAACCGAAGCGGTTCTGCGTGGGATGTTGGATTCGCTCGGCTTCCACCTTGGGGCGAAGCTGGAGCCGCAGTTCATGACGGGAACCATCGCCGACAGGGCGGCCACTGGTGCTCGATCCTCGTTTCCTGAGATCGCACTGGTCGAGAATCAGGCGGTCCCGGCAGACACAATGAATCGCTATGCGCAGCTGGCGGCCAGTAATGCCAACATCAGGCATGCGCTCGCGGATATGAGGTCGGCGCTCAGCTTGTCAGATGACACTCCGTTCTACTGCTATCGAGCGCTGGAGAGTCTGCGCGAGGAGTTCGTCGACGAGAGCGACTCGCGGAATAATAGAGAGAAGCGCTCGTGGAAGCGTCTGCGCTCTGCACTTTCAATTGATGAAGGCAGAGCGAAAGATCTCGCGGCGCTGGCGAAACCGAGACGTCACGGCGGGAATCCGCACGTCGAACACGACGATAGGGTCGACTGGTTGAAGTGGACGCGGGCTATCGTCGCCAAGTTCATCGAGGGTTATCCGGACTGTCTCGAAATCGCTGGTGAAGGGTCTCCAGCTCCTAGACGCGGCGTGCATGAGACTGAGCACGTCGCATCGAGTGTCACGGGGGTGTCTGCCAGCCGTCGTTGAGGTCCTTCTCGTGGGCCGATACCACGTAGCCGACCGCCTCGACTACAGCCGGGCACACCGCGTTCATCGCCTCGCCTAGTTGCAACCAGCGCTCAACTCCGGTGGGGTCGACGTAGTGAAATACCTGCTCGAACGCGAATACGGGCATGAGATCGACAGCGCCCTTCTCAGCGGGTCGCGCGAACTCCACGCGTGCGAGGATTTCGCCTGCCGCGACAATCCCGTCGTACACGCTTGACTTCACACCCCCG
>JAAZAD010000156.1 GCA_012514505.1 Rhodococcus sp. (in: high G+C Gram-positive bacteria)
CCACCAACGCGGTGCGCGCAGTGTGGGAGAAGTTCGAGGAGTTCGGGCTCGACGCCCGCGCATTCTCGGGCGTGAAGATCGCATGTGTCGGCGAGGCAACCGCCGACAAGGTTCGTTCCTTCGGGATCACCCCCGAGCTCGTCCCGGTGGGGGAGCAGTCGAGTCAGGGTCTGCTCGCGGAGTTCGCGCCCTACGACGACGTGTTCGACCCGGTCAACCGTGTCCTGCTGCCGCGCGCCGACATCGCAACCGAAACCCTCGCCGAGGGCCTTCGTGAGCGTGGCTGGGAGATCGACGACGTCACCGCGTACCGCACCGTCCGCGCGGCGCCGCCGCCGGCCGAGACCCGCGAGATGATCAAGACCGGCGGATTCGACGCGGTGTGCTTCACGTCGTCGTCCACCGTCCGGAACCTGGTCGGTATCGCGGGCAAGCCGCACGCCCGCACACTGGTCGCCTGCATCGGCCCGAAGACGGCCGAGACCGCGGCCGAGTTCGGTCTGCGGGTGGACGTTCAACCGGAGACCGCTCAGGTCGGCCCGCTCGTCGAGGCTCTCGCCGAGCATGCCGCCAGGCTGCGCGCCGAAGGTGCGCTGCCGCCCCCGCGCAAGAAGTCCCGCGCCCGCCGTTAGGCGCTACGCGCCTGTGAGTGGTTAACGAGTCCAGAGGCTCGTGGGCCACTCACAGGCCCGACGAAGGAGGGCCTCCCTCGTGTTTCCGACCTACCGACCACGACGGTTGCGGCGCACGCCGGCGTTACGACGCCTGGTTGCGGAGACCTCCCTCGAACCACGGCATCTCGTGCTGCCGATGTTCGTCGCCGACGGCATCGATACACCCCGGGAGATCTCGTCGATGCCCGGCGTCTTCCAGCACACACTGGATTCGCTTCGCGCGGCCGCAACCGACGCGGTAGCAGCCGGCGTCGGGGGTTTGATGCTGTTCGGTGTTCCCCGCCCGGAGGACAAGGATGCCGAAGGCTCGGGAGCCACGGACCCGGACGGAATCCTCAACCGTGGTTTGCGTGCCCTGGCATCCGAACTCGGCGACTCCACCGTGCTGATGGCGGACACCTGCCTCGACGAATTCACCGATCACGGCCATTGTGGTGTTCTCGACGAGGCCGGCAACGTCGACAACGACTCCACTCTTGCCCGCTACGTGGACATGGCCGTGGCGCAGGCTGAGGCAGGCGCACATCTGCTCGGACCGAGCGGAATGATGGACGGTCAGGTCGGCGCCATCCGTGACGCACTGGACGCCACAGGTTTCGAGGACATCGGGCAGATCGCCTACTCGGCCAAGTACGCGTCCGCGTTCTACGGCCCGTTCCGTGAGGCCGTCGGATCGTCGTTGAAGGGGGACCGGCGCACCTATCAGCAGGATGCGGCGAACCGGCGAGAATCCGCCCGCGAGGTGGAACTCGACGTGGCCGAGGGGGCCGACCTCGTGATGGTGAAGCCGGCCATGTCGTTTCTCGACGTGCTCCGCGAGACCGCGGACGCCTCCCCGGTCCCCGTCGCCGCCTATCAGATCTCGGGGGAGTACTCGATGATCACGGCAGCAGCACAGAACGGATGGATCGACCGGGACGCCGCGATCCTCGAATCGCTGACGAGTATTCGCCGGGCCGGCGCCGACGTCGTGCTCACCTACTGGGCTGCCGAGGCCGCGGGATGGCTGTGACGGCGCCCACTCGCCGGTTCCCGCTACGGTTGATTCCATGAACGACCAGTGGCCTCCGTCAGGTCAGCAGCCGCCCCACCAGCAGCAGCCGTATCCGCAGCAGCCGTACGGCCAGTACTCGTTCCCGCCCGAGGACGAGGGGCAGCGGCCGATGCCCCAGGACGTCGGCACCGCCGCCCAATTGTGGTGGGTTGTCGCCGCGCTGGGTTTGCTCCAGTTCTTCGTCTCCATTCCTGCCATTTGGGGCGAACGGGATACGTTCATCGATCAGCTGATGAACGATCCGAGCATTGCGGAGCTGGAAGGCGACTTCACTCGGGAGACCGCGGAGACCGTTCTGATGGCCAGTTTCGGTGTGGCCGCCGTACTGGCGCTGATCGTCACAGGTGTCTTCGTGTTGTTCGTCCACTTCATGCGCAAGGGGAAGAACTGGGCGCGCTTCGTTCTCACCTTCCTCGGGATCATCCTGGTGTTTTCTACGTTGCCGGTCCTGTTCGGCTTCGGTGCCGGAGAGGGTGCGGCGGCCGTGCTGCTCGGGGGCGTGCAGATCCTGCAGGCCGTGATCATCGTCGGCGCGATCGTGTTGATGCACCGGCGAGAATCGAGCAACTACTTCCTGAAGGTGCCCCCGCCCGCTGAATGAAATCGACGAACAGTATCGTGAACTACGTCACAGTGTAGGTAGTCCGACACCGGAGGTTGTTCGTCGATGCGAGCCGAGGATCGTTTTCGTGCAGTTCCTGAAGTGCCGCATCGTAGTGAGCGCAAGGAGACGCTGTTCTACCTCGTCATTGCGGCCTTGGTGCTCATGACGGTTGCCCTTGTCGTCATTCCTGGCATCCTCGTCGGGGCCTGATCCGGACTGGCTTTCGGCCACCGCGATGCCGCAGTATGTACGGCGTGCCCGAACCTGCCGCGTCGACATCGCCAGCGCTGAACTCTCCGTCGCTGAAGTTCCTGGCAGGGGCGCGTTCCCGCCCACGGACGGTGGACGTCGCATTCTGGGTGTGGGCGCTGGCTGCGGTGCTGCTCATCCTTCTCGGTCTCATCGCCGTCACCACGCCGGCTGCCGGCCTACGCGAACAGTTGACCGGCTACGCGGCCCTCGATACAGCTGTTCTGGCCGTCCGAATCTCGGGTGGGCTCGCGGTTCTCGCCGGTTTCGGTATCGGATTCACCCTCTCTGCGGTTCGGGAGGGAAGTAGTCGTGCACGAGGTGTCGCGACGGCAATATCTGTGGCCTACTCGACGATTCAGGTGGTGCTCGTTTTCGTCGGACTCAACACTGTGTTCGCAATGACGGTGCCGCTGCTGTTGTTGGTGGCAAGTGTTCTCGTGTTCAGGCCCGAAGGCCACGTCTGGTTCGTCCGATGAGCGACGACGGCACAGACGACACCACCACCACCACGCCGTTCCTCTTCGAAGAGCCGGGAGCCCGCTGGCGAGCTGTGGCCTACGGACCGGCGTTCTGTGTGGTCGCCCTGATCATCGAACTGTTCACCGGGCCGGTGGTCCACTGGTTTGCACTCTCGCTGTTCGCGGTGCTGCTGACGGGTTTCGTGTACCTCCAAGTGATCGCTGCACGAACACACGCGAGTGTGTACCTGACCGAGACGACCCTGCGGCAGGGCACGGAGGAAGTGGCGCTCGACGAGATCGCTGCGGTGCTTCCGGAGGCGGATCCCGACGACTACGACTACGAGGACTGGGAGACTGCGCGCCCGCTCGGTGAGCTCACGAACGTGCCTCGCCGACGCAGCGGAATCGGCTTGCGACTGGTCGGCGGCGGGCTCGTCCGAGCATGGGCCAAGGACGCGGATACGTTGCGCGATCACCTCGAGCGGCTGGTCGGCGTAGAGGACCCCGGTATCGAGGATCTCGAGGTCGACGATGACGACTTGGACGATGACGACTTGGACGATGACCCGGGCGGCGAAGCGGGTCTCGACGATGAAGAGGATTCCCAGCGGTGAGGGAGTGGGTCCGTCCAGGCGGCGAACTGTTGGTCGCGCTGGTCGCGCTCGCACTCGCCGTCGTGTGCTGGAACGCGGGTACGAACACCGCACCGTATCGCGCTGTGGAGGACGGAGCTCCGCCGTTCGAGGTGACGACGTACTCGGGTTCGTGGATCGCCGGTGCCGCGGCGCTGGTCGCCCATGCGGGCGTCCTGATCGTCGATGCGATTCGCGTCCGGCGCTTAGCGCCTGTGAGTGGTTGACGAGTCCAGAGACTCGTCAACCACTCACAGGCGGAGCCTACCGGGGGACTGTCGCCATTCGGACTGCGTCCGTTCCCGGACCGTCGAGCATCGCCGATCCGAGTGCTCCCTCCGGAATGCCGAAGCCTTCGACGAGTGTCTCCGCGTGCGGACGCAGTGAACGGCAGCGTTCGTTGATGCCACGCAGCACGGCCTTGGCGCGCTCCACCGACAGGTGCCGGTGTTCCATGAACCACGCCTTGTCCTCGTCGATGACCGACAGGGCGTACAAATCGCACAGGTCGTTGAGAAGTGCTTTCGCGGTCTCGTCCCCGCAGGAGTCGATGCCGGCGACGAATGCCTCGAGAACCACCCGGTCGATGTGGGCCTGCGCTGCCCGCAACACGTGATCCTGAACGAAGTTGAACGCGTCGAACGGGTCGTCCTCCCGCTTCTGCGCACCCTGCAGACGACGCGCCGCCGTGGACAGCATGTAGTCCTCACGGTCCTCGAACATCTGCATCTGGGTGCCGCGGTTGAAGAGGCTGCCGTCCTCCTCGTTGTCCTGCCGGGTGTCGACGATGGTCTGCAAGATCTGCTGCGCCGCGGTGCGCTTCTTCACCACATCCCCGACAGTCGTGACTGCAAACCTCATCCAGTCGACAGGGTTCATACCCTGCACCTCGTCGGCGTACGCGGTGAGGAGTTCTTTTGCGACGAGCTGGGCGAGGACGTGGTTGTCACCCTCGAACGTCGTGAACACGTCGGTATCGGCCTTCAGTGCGGTCAACCGGTTCTCCGCCATGTACCCGGCCCCACCGCACGCTTCACGGGCTTCCTGAATCGCCCGCGTCGCATGCCAGGTGTTGGCAACCTTGAGGCCCGCAGCGCGGCCCTCGAGTTCACGCTTCTCCTGTGGGTCGGCATCGGGGTCGTTCTGAATGTCGTGAAACTTGGCGACGAGTTCGTTCTGCGCGAATTGCAGTGCGTACGAGCGCGCGATCAGCGGCAACAGGCGGCGCTGATAGACCAGGTAGTCCATGAGCAGGACCTCGTTGTCGCTCTTCGGCGCGTTGAACTGACGGCGCTGCAGACCGTATTTCGTTGCGATGGTGATCCCCACCCGTGCTGCGGCACCGGCCGAACCGCCGACGGTGATACGCCCGCGAACGAGAGTGCCGAGCATCGTGAAGAATCGTTTGTTCGGGTTCTCGATCGGCGACGAGTACGTGCCGTCCTCGGCTACATCTGCGTACCGGTTCAACAGGTTGCCACGGGGGATTCGAACCTGGTCGAACATGATGCGGCCATTGTCGACACCGGGCAGGCCGCCCTTGTAGCCACAGTCCGACGTGCTGACTCCGGGAAGGTCGTTGCCCTCGTCGTCGCGAATCGGGACGACGAAACAGTGGACGCCCTTCGACTCTCGCTCTTCACCCGGTCCTGCAGTGATCAGCTGCGCGAATACGGACGCGACCGTTGCATGTTGTGCTGCACCGCCGATGAAGTCCTTACGGGAAGACGGGGTGGGTGAGTGAATCACGAACTCGCCCGTGGACGGGTCATAGGTGGCGGTGGTCTCGAGTTCCTGAACGTCGCTGCCGTGTCCCGTTTCCGTCATGGCATAACAACCGAGCAGGTCGAGGTCGATGAGCCGCTTCACGTACGCGTCGTGGTGCGGCTTGGTTCCGAGGTTCTCGATGGCGCCACCGAACAGGCCCCACTGAACTCCGGCCTTCACCATCAGCGACAGGTCGGACATCGCCAGCATTTCGATGCTCACGACCGCAGCACCGGCATCGCCGGTTCCGCCGTGATCTGCGGCGAAACCGTCGGCGGCGTAGCCCATGCTCGCCAATACCCGCATTTGTTCCAATGCCTTGGCGCGCGCTTCAGCGAGGTCGGGTGTGTAGTGGGGTGCGAAGCGTGGATCGGTCAATTCCGACCGTGTGCGTTCGCGCACTTCCTTCCAGCGTCCGTCGAGTGTGCTTGTCAAATGCTCAGCAGTGGAGGCCATGCTTCGACCATAGCGACAGAAAATCCGGGTCGCCGCCCGAACAAGTCGGAAGGAACGCAGTAGATCAGGCCACCCGGCGTACCTGGGCTCGAAGGGGCGCCGCCAGATTGCCCCACTCGCCGACGTGAATATCCGTCAACCCTTGCCAGTCGGCCGCCTCACGCAGTAGCGGCACCAGTCGTTGTGCGGTGTCGTCCGGTGCACCGGCTTCCTGCCATGCGGACTGCACCCGCAGGGTTCGCCGTTGTCGGTCACTCTTGAGGTCGACTCTGCCGACCACCTGATCGCCCAGGAGGACTGGCAGCGAGTAGTAGCCGAACTTCCGCTTGTGAGCGGGGGTGTAGATCTCTATCCGGTAGTGGAAATCGAAAAGGCGTTCCGTTCGGGGCCGGAACCACACCGTCGGATCGAACGGCGACAGGATCGCGGCCGCATCGATCCGACGCGGCCGGCGTGCTCGATGATGTACCCACGCCGGGGTTTCTCGTCCATTCGATTCCCAGCCGGGTACGCGAACGGGCCGGAGAATCGCCTCGTCTTCGAGGTCGCGGATCGCGCCGCGGACCTGCGTCCGCTTCATCCGGTAGTAGTCGGCCAGATCGGCCTCTGTCGCAATGCCCAGGGCGGAGGCGGCATGCGCCACCAACCGGCGGATCGCCTCGTCTTCGGGGAGATCCCCGATGTCGCCGTCGAAGGCGTGTTCGGGAAGCGAATAGACCCGTTCGAATCGAACTCGTTCCGTACAGACGACCTGCCCGGTGCGCCACATCAGTTCGAGGGCGAGTTTCACGTCCGACCACCCCCACCAACTGCCGCGCGAGCGGTTGGCGTCGTGCTCGATGACTCCCGCCCTGAGCGGACCCTGATCGCGGAGCTCGGCGAGCAGCCAGTCCGCGAGATCCCGGTGGGTCGACAGCCAGGAGTCGGGTTGTGCCGACTCGTGCAGGTAGGCCTTCCGGCGGAACCCGAACAGTGGCCAGCTCTCCCGAGGGACGAACGCGGCCTGATGGGCCCAGTACTCGACGAAGCGGCCGCGCTTGCCATGCGCGAGTCGGTCGAGGGCGGTGCGTTCGTAGCCGCCGAGTCGGCTCAGTGCGGGCAGATAGTGGCTGCGCTCGAACACGTTGACCGAGTCGATCTGGAGCAATCCGAGGCGATCGACCAGCGCCCGCAGGGCTCGGGTGCCCGGCGCAGCGCCCGAACGCGTGTTCGTGAAGCCCTGTGCTGCCAGAGCAATACGCCGCGCAAGGGCGGGGGACACGGTGTCGGTCATGATGCGCCGACGCTAACAGCGCCTACCGACAGATACAGGTGATCCTGGCCACCGACTACACCCTGTAGTTGGCAAATCGAGCAGAACTGGGACACTGGAAGCCGTGACTGTGTCTTCCCGTGACCCCGAAGTGTCCACTGCATCGTCTGCGCAGCTCTTCGAGCGGGCAGAAGCGGTCATTCCCGGAGGCGTCAACTCGCCTGTTCGCGCGTTCGGGTCGGTCGGCGGAACGCCCCGATTCATCGAGCGGGCTGCCGGCTACACACTCACCGACGTCGACGGCAACGACTACGTCGACCTCATCTGTTCCTGGGGTCCGATGATCCTCGGCCATTCGCACCCCGCAGTCGTCGAAGCGGTGCGTGAGGCTGCAACGACCGGGTTGTCGTTCGGTGCACCCACCGCCGGGGAGATCGACCTCGCCGCCGAGATCGTCGCGCGTGTTGCCCCGGTCGAACAGGTTCGCCTGGTGAACTCGGGTACCGAGGCGACCATGAGCGCGGTCCGGCTCGCGCGCGGGTTCACCGGCCGCACCAAGATCATCAAGTTCGCGGGTTGCTACCACGGTCACGTCGACGCACTCCTCGCCGACGCAGGCTCGGGTCTGGCGACCTTCGGGCTGCCGACGTCGCCAGGTGTGACCGGCGCCCAGGCAGAGGACACCATCGTCGTTCCCTACAACGACCTCGACGCCGTCACGAAGGTGTTCGAAGCGCACGCCGGCGAAATCGCATGCGTCATCACCGAGGCCGCTGCCGGAAACATGGGTGCGATCGCCCCGGTGCCCGGGTTCAACGAGGGCCTGCGCACTCTCACCCGTGAGCACGGCGCCCTGCTGATCATGGACGAGGTGATGACAGGATTCCGGGCCAGCTCGTCGGGATGGTTCGGTGTCGACGGCGTTGCCGGAGACCTCTACACCTTCGGCAAGGTGATGAGCGGTGGTCTGCCCGCCGCTGCGTTCGGTGGCCGCGCCGACGTCATGAATCACCTCGCACCGGCAGGCCCCGTCTACCAGGCGGGCACGTTGTCGGGTAACCCCGTTGCCGTTGCGGCAGGCCTCGCGAGCCTGCGCGCGGCGGACCGCAGCGTGTACGACGCACTCGAGCGCAACGCCGACACCTTGACCGGGCTGCTCACCGATGCGCTGACGGCGGAAGGTGTCGCGCATCGGGTGCAGCGCGCGGGCACGCTGCTCAGCGTATTCTTCAGCGACGAACCCGTGACGGACTATGCCGGGGCCAAGAAGGCGGAGACGTTCCGCTTCCCTGCTTTCTTCCACGCACTTCTCTCGCGCGGGGTCTACCCGCCGCCGAGCGCTTTCGAGGCATGGTTCGTCTCGTCCGCGCTCGACGACCGCGCCTTCTCGATCATCGCCGACGCGCTGCCTGCCGCCGCGAAGGCCGCCGCGGCCGCCCAGCCGTGACGACCCGGCCATGATCACCCGCAACGCCCCGCTCCCACCGACACCCACCCGAGGAACCGCACAGTGACCGTCGCCGATCACCCCGACAATTCGAATACCCGCACGATCGTCCATGTGCTCCGCCACGGCGAAGTGCACAACCCTCGGGGCATTCTCTACGGCCGTCTCCCCGGCTTCCGTCTCTCGGTCACCGGTGAGGCCCAGGCACGTGCCGTCGCGGCGTCATTGGCCGACCACGACATCACCTCCGTGGTGGCGTCACCGTTGCAACGTGCCCAGGAGACCGCCGCGCCGCTGGCCGAGCAGCACGGGCTCGAGATCAGCACGGACGAGAACCTCATCGAGGCAGGAAACGAGTTCGAGGGCCTACGGGTGTCGGTGGGCGACGGCGCGCTGTCACGTCCGCGGCATTGGTGGAAGCTCCGCGACCCGTTCACGCCGTCGTGGGGAGAGCCGTACCTGCAGATCGCGCACCGCATGTTGGCTGCGGTCAACAACGCGCGGATCGCTGCTGCCGGACACGAGGCCGTCGTCGTGAGCCATCAGCTTCCGGTGTGGACGCTGCGCCGCTTCCTGCAGGGTGAGCGGCTGTGGCACGACCCGCGGAACCGTCAGTGTGGGCTTGCGTCCCTGACGTCGCTGGTCTACGAGGGCGACACCCTGGTGGACATCGTGTACTCCGAGCCCGCCGGCGCATCGGATCCGAGGGTGTCCGGAGCATGAGGAGTGGTCTCCGGGGCTCGAGGCGGGGGCGTTTCGCCGGACTGGTGGCGACGATCTGCGCGGGCATGCTGACGCTGTCCGCGTGTGCCACCGGCACGGACGCTGTGGCGCAGGGCGGAACCTTCGAATTCGTCTCGCCCGGTGGGCAGACCGAGATCTTCTACGACCCGCCCGCCGACCGCGGACAGGTCGGCAACATCACCGGCCCCTCCCTGATGCAAGAAGGCGAGACCATCTCCCTCGACGATTTCGAGGGCGATGTCGTGGTCCTCAACGTCTGGGGTCAGTGGTGCGGGCCGTGCCGTGGCGAGACCGACGACCTCGAAGCGGTGTACGAGAAGACCAAGGACAAGGGCGTCAGCTTCCTCGGCCTCAACGTGCGTGACTTCACCAAGGACAAGCCCCAGGACTTCGTCATCGACAACGGGGTCACCTATCCGTCCATCTACGACCCGGCGATGCGAACCCTGATGTCGGTGGGCAAGAACTACCCGACCACCGTGATTCCTACGACCATCGTGTTGGACCGTGAGCACCGTGTGGCCGCCGTCTTCTTGAAGGCGCTCCTCGAGGAAGACCTTCTGCCTGTGGTCGAGCGAGTAGCCGCGGAACAGTCGGACGTGCGATGAACGACGTGACATTCCTGGCCGGAGTGGGCGAGACCTTCGCATCCACCGCATCATCCGGCCCACTGCTACTGGCCCTCGGCGCGTGTGTGCTGGCCGGCTTGGTCTCGTTTGCGTCGCCGTGCGTCGTTCCGCTGGTGCCCGGTTACCTGTCCTACCTTGCCGGGATCGTCGGAGCGGACGCCCCTGCCGTGACTCCTGGCGAGGCCGCGGTCCGAGTGCGCACCCGCAATGACGGACGTGTGCGCGTCGCGGGTGCTGCCGCCCTGTTCGTTGCCGGGTTCACCGTCGTGTTCGTCCTGGCCACAGTGTCGGTGTTCGGGGCGATCTCGGTGCTCGCGATCAACCGTGAGGTGTTGATGCGGGTAGGCGGTGTGGTCACCATCGCGATGGGCCTCGTGTTCGTCGGATTGGTTCCCGCACTGCAGAAGGACACCCGCTTCGAGCCGCGCCGGGTGTCGAGCCTGGCCGGAGCCCCCTTGCTGGGTGCCGTCTTCGCGTTGGGCTGGACGCCGTGCCTCGGCCCGACACTGGCCGGCGTCATCGCGCTCTCCGCCGGAACCGAAGGCGCGACCGCAGCACGCGGTGTGGCCCTGATCGTGGCCTACTGCCTCGGCCTCGGGCTGCCGTTCGTGATTTTGGCGCTCGGTTCGGCCCGTGCCCTCAGTGGAGTCGGATGGTTGCGGCGCAACGCTCGAACAATTCAGATCGTCGGCGGCACCATGCTGGTGCTGGTCGGGATCGCGCTGGTCACCGGCGCGTGGGACCAGTTCGTCAGCTGGGTCCGTGATGCATTCGTCTCGGAGGTGACGTTGCCGATATGACCGAAACGAAGTCCGACACGGATCGACCCGATTCCCCGTTCTCGCCGGTGCCCAGGCAGTCGGTGGTCGGCCGGGTCATCGCCGTCGTTCGAAACACCTGGCGTGGACTGACGTCGATGCGTACCGCGCTGGTGCTGCTGTTCTTGCTGGCGCTGGCCGCCGTTCCGGGTGCACTGCTGCCGCAGCGCAATCTCAACGAGGGGAAGGTCGCCGAGTACATCGAGGCACGTCCCACACTCGGCCCGTGGATGGACAGACTCGAACTGTTCGACGTCTTCGGGAGCTTCTGGTTCACCGCGATCTACGTGCTGCTGTTCATCTCGCTGGTGGGATGCATTCTGCCGCGCTGCGTCGATCACGCGAAAGCGCTGCGGACCAGACCGGTGCAGGCGCCGAGGAATCTGGCCAGGCTGCCGCACCATCACGAATCCACGGTGGACGAGAGTCCCGAAGAGGTTGCGGCCCGTGTCCGGTCGCAGTTGAAGGGCTGGCGGCTCACCACGCGCACCGCCGTCGACGCAAAGCGCCCCGCACACGACGACGAGATCACGATCTCCGCGGAGAAGGGGTATGTGCGCGAGGCCGGCAACCTGGTGTTCCACCTGTCGCTCGTCGCGCTCCTCGTCGCAATCGCGGTGGGCAAACTGTTCGGCTACGAGGGCAGCGTGATCATCGTGGCCAACGGTGGCCCCGGCATCTGCACGACCTCGCCGGCGGTGTTCGATTCGTTCACAGCCGGCAACACCCAGGACGGCACCGGCATGGTGCCCATGTGCGTCCAGGTGAAGGACTTCAAGGCCGATTATCTGGAGAGTGGTCAGGCCGTGATGTTCACGTCGAACATCAGGTACCAGGCCGGGGACGACCTCGAGTCCGGAACATGGCGGGACGAAACGCTGAAGGTCAACCACCCACTCCGACTGGACGGCGCCCGCGTGTATCTGCAGGGCCACGGGTATGCGCCGACGTTCACCGTCACCTTCCCGAACGGTGAGACTCGTACCGAGACGGTGCAGTGGCGTCCCGACGACGCGACCACGTTCCTGAGCAGTGGTGCGATGCGCATCGATCCGCCCGGCGGGATGTACCCGAACGAGGTCGAACGCCGGAAGAACCAGATCGCGATCGAGGGCTTGTTCGCGCCGACCGCCTCGTTCCACGGCAGCCTGTTGTCGTCGAGCTATCCGGCCATGAACGACCCGGCCGTCGCCATCGACATCTACAAGGGTGACACCGGTTTGGACACCGGCTACCCGCAGTCGTTGTTCTCGCTCAACACCGAGCTCATCAATCAGGGCCGGCTCGTGAAGCAGGATCGCGTGAACCTGAGGCCGGGCGAGAGCGCCACCCTAGCGGACGGCACCGAGGTGACGTTCGACGGCGCCGAAGAATTCGTCAACCTTCAGGTTTCGCACGACCCGGCGCAGCAGTGGGTGCTGGTCAGTGCGTTGACGATGATGGCAGGTCTGCTCGTGTCGCTCATCGTCAAACGTCGCCGGGTCTGGGCGCGGATATACCCCGCGGACGGACCGGACGGCGGACCACGACGTACGGTAGTAGAGCTTGGTGGACTCGCCCGGACCGATCAGGCGGGTTGGGGCGACGAGTTCGACCGCCTCACTTCCCGCCTTCTGGGGGACGACCCGAAGCCTGACGCGCAGGAGAGCCAACGATGAACAGCAACGAGACACTGGCGCAGTACAGCGACTGGGCATTCCGATCGGCATTTGCCGTGTTGGTCCTCGCGCTGGTGCTGCTCATCGTGCAGTACGCCTCGAAGCGGGCGCGGTCCGTCCAGGAGAAGGAACTCGTCACCGCCGGTGGTTCTCCGCAGGCGACCAGTGCCTCCGTCCCCGGACGTGTGATCGATCAGCCGAAGAAGCCCCTCGGTGATCGCTTCGGAGGTATGGGTGCCGCGGTCCTCATCGTCGGTGTCGTGTTGACCTTCGCGTCGATCGTGCTGCGTGGATTCGCCACCAGTAGGTTCCCCCTCGGAAACATGTACGAGTTCGTCACCATGGCGTGCGGGGCCGCGCTGGTCGTGGCTCTGATCTTCTTGTGGAAGCCCGCGTACCGATCCATGTGGGCATTCGTACTCGTGCCCGTGCTGATCTTGATGTTCCTGGCCGGCACGGTGCTGTACTCCGACGCGGCGCCGGTCGTTCCCGCGCTGCGCTCGTACTGGCTCCCGATCCACGTCACGATCGTCAGCGTCGGCTCCGGTGTGTTCTTGGTCGCCGGTGTCGCCAGCCTGCTGTTCCTGCTCCGCATGCGATACCCGGACGGCGCCGAAGGTAAAGGCTTCCTCGCTCGCGTCGCGGAGCGCCTGCCCGACGCCCAGACGTTGGACCGGTTGGCCTACAAGACCACCATCATCGGATTCCCGCTGTTCGGCGCGGGCGTGATCTTGGGTGCGATCTGGGCAGAAGCGGCGTGGGGCCGATTCTGGGGTTGGGACCCCAAGGAAACCGTCTCGTTCATCGCCTGGGTCATCTACGCGGCGTACCTGCACGCCCGCGCGACGTCGGGTTGGCGCGATACGAGGGCCGCTTGGATCAACGTGGCGGGTTTCGTGGCGATGCTGTTCAACCTGTTCATCATCAACATGGTGGTATCAGGTCTGCATTCGTACGCCGGCCTGAACTGACGCCCAACCCTGCCGGTTCGGCGTCAGTTCCCGGTCATTCCGACGGAGACGAATCGGGTCCGTCGGCCTTGCGGCGGTGGACCTCACGGTCGATGCGCCACAGAAATTCGGGATCGTCGTCGGGGCCCATGCCTCGCTGAGGCGTCGTCGCGGCGGGGCGAGATCCGTAGCTCTTCCAGAGCAGGACCGCAACTATGACGAGACCGATGATGATGAGTAGGTACAGCACCGCGCACCTCCTGGTGGCGCTCGAGGGTAGCCGGTATGCCCCAAGAGTAGTCGTCCCTCTACGGACACGACTGCGGCGGGCATCCGTGGATGCCCGCCGCAGTCGGTGAAATCTTCGAAACAGGTGAAGCGGTTGCCTCAGCCCCGTCCGGTGGCCTCGGTGGAGAGGGAGTTGAGCAACTGCATTACCTCCGCCTCACGGAACCGGCGATGCCCGCCCGGCGTGCGTAGTGAACCGAGGCGACCTGCGTGCGCCCATCGGGTGACGGTCTTGGGGTCCACGTGGAACAGGGTGGCAACCTGACCCGGGGTCATAAGGGGCTCTGCGGCCTCGCTGTAGGTGGGTGCGCTCATCGACGTTCCTCCACTGTTTGGTCCGAGCCGTGTATCGGCACTTGTATTGCTATGAGCGCCATAGTTGCATCCGGACCCCCGGGTACTCGAACGATTACCGGTTGGTAAAGGGGAGGTAATAGACAAATCGGATAAGTCGGGACGTTCGTCGAACGAACGGGTATGGGTAATCTGGGTGCGTGAGCGAGCCATCCGAGAAGCCATCCGACAGCAATCCCAGCGACCGACCTGCATCGAACGACAGTGCACCTGCGCGGGTGACCAAAGGGGAGCTCGCGCGTGACGTGGTGCTTTACTCGGTGGCGAGGCTGCTGCTCGTCCTCGTGATCGGCGCGATCATCGTCGGTGGCGGCAGATTGTTCGACGTGGACGTTCCCCTGCTCGTGGCAGCGATCTTTGCGGTGTTGATCGCCCTGCCTCTCTCTTTGCTGCTGTTCTCGAAGCTGCGGGTTCGCGTGAACAAGGGCATCGCGACGTTCGACGAGCAGCGTCGCGCCGATCAGGCGGAGCTTCGCGCAAAACTGCGTGGTGAGGACGGGGCCTGATGGCGGACCTCGACATCGACCGTCGCGGCTCTCGTGAGTGGGTGGACAACGCGGTCCGGCTGATCGAGGCCGATGCGCAGCGCAGTGCGGACACCCACCTGCTGCGCTACCCCTTGCCCACTTCGTGGAACGTGCAGCTCTACCTGAAAGACGAGTCGACGCACATCACGGGCAGTCTCAAGCACCGCCTGGCGCGGTCGCTGTTCCTCTACGCGATCTGCAACGGCTGGGTCACCGAGGGCACCACCGTCATCGAGGCATCGTCCGGCTCCACCGCCGTCAGCGAGGCATACTTCGCGCATTTGCTCGGCCTGGAGTTCGTGGCGGTCATGCCCGCGAGTACGAGTCCGGCGAAGATCGCGTTGATCGAGGCGCAGGGCGGCAAGTGTCATTTCGTCACCGATCCGTCGTCCATCTACGCCGAATCGCACAGATTGGCCGTCGACAGCGGCGGGCACTACATGGATCAGTTCACCCATGCCGAGCGGGCCACCGACTGGCGCGGCAACAACAACATCGCCGAATCGATGTTCACCCAATTGCAGCGTGAACTGCACCCGATTCCGGAGTGGGTCGTCGTCGGTGCGGGAACGGGCGGCACCAGCGCCACCATCGGCCGCTACCTGCGCTACCAGAAGATGGACACGGGTCTGTGCGTCGTCGATCCGGAGAACTCGGTCTTCTTCGACGGCTGGGCCAAGGGCGACCCGCTCGTGAAGGGGCAGCGTGGTTCCCGGATCGAGGGCATCGGACGCCCCCGTATCGAACCGTCGTTCGTCGGCCAGGTCGTGGACCGGATGATCAAGGTTCCCGACGCGGGCTCCATCGCCGCAGCCCGGCACGCCAGTATGGTGCTCGGGCGCAAGGTCGGCGGGTCGACCGGGACCAACCTGTGGGGTGCGTTCGGTCTGATCGCAGAGATGTTCGCGGCCGGCCGCAGCGGGAGCGTCGTGACGTTGCTGTGCGATGGCGGCGAGCGGTACTCGAACACCTATTACGACGACGCATGGGTTGCAGGTGAGGGCATCGACCTCACCGGACCGACCGCAGTGCTCGAAGAGTTTTCGCGCACCGGAGCCTGGACCGCGAGCTAGGTTGCGACGGGCCGGCGCATCGTCACGCGCGGCCAGGCGTCCAGGCCGTGCTGGGCTTCGCGCTCGCGGATTCGGACGAGTCCCGGTGTGAGGTCGGAATCGGCCAGGCGCCGGAAGCCGAGGCGCTCGTAGTACGGCGCATTCCACGGCACGTCGGCGAACGTGGTGAGGGTGAGCGCGGGTAGTTGGTGTCCGTTCGCCCAATTGCCGATTTCGTCGATGAGACGGGCGCCGAGTCCACGACGGGCGTGGTCGGGGTGCACCGACACCTGTTCGATATGGGCGGCAGCGTCTACGACCTCCATGAGCGCGTACGCGATGGGGCGGTCGTCGTCGCCGGTGGCAACCCAGATGTGCGCGGGCCCGAGGAACTTCTCGAGGTCGGCAATGGTGGGTGGCGGATCGTCGGCGATCGCAGACATGCCGATGTCGCGAAACGGTGCGCCGGCGGCGACTTCGATCTCTTGCAGCGCGGGTAGGTCCGTGGAGGTGGCCAGTCGGATCACAGGTCATTCATACCCGAAGTTCTTACCTGGACCCACAACCTACGGTGCCGTAGGTTGTGTACGTTGGTGATCGAAGACGGAGAAGATCGGGGTTGATCATGGACCGGCCTGAGGTCACGCTGGAGAACAGTGATGCGGTGTACGGCTACTACCGCGACCACCAACAGAATCGCGGCCTCGCCAAGGCTGCGTACGCGTTGTTGAGTGCGAAATACCGGCCGCGGGTCACGTACGCGGACGGCGCGGAGGGTGCTCTGCGTGACGTGCTTCGGTCAGATGCCGTGCTCGTCATCGCGGCCAACCATCTCAGTCAGAGCGACCAGTACACGCTTGCTGCCACAGCCTGGCGAACCCCGCTTCGTCGGGCCATCGGGCGCACCCGCGTGCTGGCGAAGGACGAGGTGTTCGCACCGGACCGTCGTCGCCGTGAAGTGGACATCATGGGCGGTATTCCAGTGTTCCGCAGCAAGAACCACGGCCTGCGCGCCGTCGCGGATGCCGGCCGTCAGATGATGGAGGTCTCCGCTGAAAGATTGTGCCGGGGTGACAATCTGGCGATCTTCCCGGAGGGGACGTCCAACTACGACGACCCTGCCGTGGTACAGCACGTCAACAGCGGAATAGGCCACATCGTCAGTCGTGCAACCAAGGGCGGTGCAAAGGTCGCACTGCTGTCCATCGGCATCTCCTACGGTCCGAACCCGACCGGAGGGGAGCCTGATGTGAAGTCGGCCAGCGTGTTTCTCACCGAACCGGTCTTCGATCTACCGCGCAAGCCGATAGAGATTGCGCGCCTCGCACACACCGATCTCCAGAAGGCTGTGGACGGCGCGCACGCCGCCTACTGACCTTCCTCCACCCTCTCGCACGAACGGGACATCCGTCTGAACTGGTCCCCGTTTGTTGGACTGGTAAGTGAAAGTCTAGGCAGCGAGGGTCTGGGCTCGGTATTGCACCGGGCTCAGGCCCTCGAGTTGTAGGGATATCCGGTCGTTGTTGTACC
>JAAZAD010000017.1 GCA_012514505.1 Rhodococcus sp. (in: high G+C Gram-positive bacteria)
GAACTCGCCCATGTCGATCTGGATGAGTGCGTCGTCCTCGCCGAACAGGAAGTTGGCGAGCGACTTCGCGAGCTCGGTCTTACCGACACCGGACGGGCCGGCGAAAATGAACGAACCGGACGGACGCTTCGGGTCTTTCAGGCCGGCGCGAGTACGACGGATCGCCTTGGCGACCGCCTTGACCGCGTCCTCCTGGCCGATGATCCGCTTGTGCAGCTCCTCCTCCATGCGGAGCAGACGCGTGGTCTCCTCCTCGGTGAGCTTGAAGACCGGGATGCCGGTCCAGTTACCGAGGACCTCCGCGATCTGCTCGTCGTCGACCTCTGCGATGACATCGAGGTCGCCCGACCGCCACTGCTTCTCCCGCTCCGCGCGCTGCGCGACGAGGGTCTTCTCCTTGTCACGCAGGTTCGCAGCCTTCTCGAAGTCCTGCGCGTCGATCGCGGATTCCTTCTCGCGGCGGGCGTCGGCGATCTTGTCGTCGAACTCGCGCAGGTCCGGCGGCGCAGTCATCCGGCGGATGCGCATCCGGGCGCCCGCCTCGTCGATGAGGTCGATCGCCTTGTCCGGCAAGAAGCGGTCGTTGATGTAGCGATCGGCGAGAGTGGCCGCCGCAACGAGGGCGCCGTCGGTGATCGAGACGCGGTGGTGTGCCTCGTACCGGTCGCGCAGACCCTTGAGGATCTCGATGGTGTGATCGACGGACGGCTCACCGACCTGGACCGGCTGGAAGCGACGCTCGAGCGCCGCATCCTTCTCGATGTACTTGCGGTACTCGTCGAGGGTGGTGGCGCCGATGGTCTGCAGCTCGCCGCGAGCCAACTTCGGCTTGAGGATCGAGGCGGCGTCGATGGCACCCTCTGCAGCGCCCGCGCCCACGAGCGTGTGGAGCTCGTCGATGAACAGGATGATGTCGCCGCGGGTGTTGATCTCCTTGAGAACCTTCTTCAGGCGCTCCTCGAAATCACCGCGGTAGCGGCTGCCGGCCACGAGCGACCCGAGGTCGAGCGTGTAGAGCTGCTTGTCCTTGAGGGTCTCGGGGACCTCGCCGTTCACGATGGCCTGCGCGAGGCCTTCGACGACTGCGGTCTTACCGACGCCGGGCTCACCGATGAGGACCGGGTTGTTCTTGGTACGGCGCGACAGCACCTGCATGACACGCTCGATTTCCTTCGAGCGGCCGATGACCGGGTCGAGCTTGCCCTCGATGGCGGCCTGTGTGAGGTTGCGGCCGAACTGATCGAGCACGAGTGACGTCGACGGAGTTCCCGCCTCGCCGCGAGCGCCGCCGGCTTCGGCAGGCTCCTTGCCCTGGTAACCGGAGAGCAGCTGGATGACCTGCTGACGCACCCGGTTCAGGTCGGCACCGAGCTTGACCAGCACCTGTGCTGCGACACCCTCGCCCTCACGGATGAGGCCGAGCAGGATGTGCTCCGTACCGATGTAGTTGTGTCCGAGCTGCAGCGCCTCACGCAGACTGAGCTCGAGGACTTTTTTGGCGCGCGGCGTGAAGGGAATGTGACCGGATGGGGCCTGCTGACCCTGACCGATGATCTCTTCGACCTGGCTGCGCACTCCTTCGAGGGAGATGCCCAACGACTCCAGCGACTTGGCGGCGACACCCTCGCCCTCGTGAATGAGGCCGAGCAGGATGTGCTCCGTACCGATGTAGTTGTGGTTGAGCATCCTGGCTTCTTCTTGAGCCAGGACAACAACGCGCCGTGCGCGATCGGTGAACCTCTCGAACATCGCTCTCCCTCACACTTTCCGACGACCGATCACGAGACCGGGTGTCTCGTCTCCGTCCGCCGCGTTTCGCTCCGGCACAAATGGCGGATGGCCTCGAACCTTCGACGGTTCCACGACCCCACTTCACACTGTAGTGGGCCACACATCCAATGGGTGCCCCTCCACCCGGATCGACGGAGCTTCTGCGGCGTTCACTTGTCTCAACGTCGCAGCTAGAGCAATCGTTTCCCCCCGCCTGTACGCCGGGAGCGAACACGGCCCCGTGGGTGGTTGACGAGTCTCTGCACTCGTCAACCACTCACAGGGGGCGGAGCCGCAGTACTGGTCGACAACGCAGGTCGATTCAGAAACCGGAGGGCACAATTATGTCGCCAGTTAACTTTCAGTTGGCGTTGTTGTATGCCTCGATAATGTCGGCGGAGATGCGTCCACGTGCCGAAACCTTTTTGTTGTTCTTACGCGCCCACTCGCGAATCGCCGCACTTTGTTCGCGGTCTACCGAGGCGCGAGCTTTTCCGGCAACGCCCACCGCACCCTTACCGCGCTTACGCGCAGTGACCTTGCGTGCGTTCGAAACCCACAGGTCGAGCTCGTCACGCAATTTTGCGGCATTCTCCGCGGACAGGTCGATCTCGTAGTGCGTTCCGTCCAGCCCGAACTCGACGGTCTCGTCGGCCGACTTATTCGAATCGACATCGTCGACCAACGTGACGGTGACCTTCTTAGCCATGGGATTCAATTCCTCTCGAATGAAACGGCACTACGGCTGTGTCCGCTCACAACCCTACCCCCGATAGCCGACGTTCGAGAATGTCGGTGGAATAGCAGGCACCGCCCGCGAATCATTCGAAACGAATGAGGAGAGGAATCAGCGCGATGTGGGCCGAACAATGGGGAACAGAATTGTTTCACGGATTCCCGATCCGGTCAGCGCCATGAGAAGTCGGTCGATTCCCATTCCGGTACCGGTGGTCGGTGGCATGCCCTGCTCCATGGCTGCCAGGAACTCCTCGTCGAGCACCATGGCCTCGTCGTCGCCGGCCGACGCCAGGCGAGCCTGGTCGACGAACCGCTCGCGCTGAATCACGGGGTCGACGAGCTCGGAGTAGCCGGTGGCCAGCTCGAACCCGCGAACGTACAGGTCCCACTTCTCGGTGACCCCCTTCTTGCTGCGGTGATCACGCGTGAGCGGCGAAGTCTCGACCGGGAAATCGCGGACGAAAGTCGGCTCGTGGAGCTGATCGCCGCACTGGTGTTCCCACAGCTCCTCGACCAGCTTGCCGTGCCCGTAGCCCTTGCCCTCGGGGATTTCCAGGCCCACCTTCGCTGCGAGCGCCTCCAGCTCGGCGACCGTGGTCTCCGGGGTGACCTCGGTGCCGATCGCTTCGGACAGCGACGGGTACATCTCGAGGGTCTTCCATTCGCCGCTGAAGTCGTATTCGGTCCCGTCCGCGAGGGTGATGACCTGGGTGCCGAACGCCTCCTGCGCCACTTCCTGGACGAGCTCACGAATCATCACGGCCGAATCGTCGTACGTTCCGTAGGCCTCGTACGTTTCGAGCATCGCGAATTCGGGCGAGTGCGTCGAGTCGACTCCCTCGTTCCGGAAATTGCGGTTGATCTCGAATACCTTCTCGATACCGCCGACGACGCAGCGCTTGAGGAAGAGCTCGGGCGCGATCCGCAGGTACAGATCCATGTCCAGCGCATTCGAGTGCGTCACGAACGGCCTCGCCGCAGCTCCACCGTGCAGTGTCTGCAGCATCGGGGTCTCGACCTCGAGGAATCCGCGGCGCTCGAGCGCGTTGCGTAGTGCCCGCACCACGGCGACACGCTTGCGTGCATTCTCCCGGGCCTCCGGGCGGACGATCAGGTCGGCGTACCGCTGACGGACGCGCGACTCCTCACTCATCTCCTTGTGTGCGACCGGCAGTGGACGCAACGCCTTGGACGCCATCTGCCAGGACGCGGCCATCACGCTCAGCTCGCCGCGACGGGAGCTGATCACCTCGCCCGCCACGAACACGAAATCGCCGAGGTCGACGTCCGTCTTCCAGGATGCGAGCGCATCCTCGCCCACCCCGGCAAGGCTGATCATGGCCTGGAGTTGGGTTCCGTCGCCTTCCTGCAGGGTGGCGAAGCAGAGCTTGCCCGTGTTCCGCATGAAGATCACACGACCGACGACGCCGACCTGGTCACCCGTGGCGGTGTCTGCTTCCAGTTCGGGGTACTTCTGCCGGATCTCGGCCAGGGAGTGAGTGCGCGCCACTGACACCGGGTAGGCCTCGCGCCCCTCGGCGAGAAGGCGCTCCCGCTTCTCCTGGCGGATGCGGAGCTGCTCGGGGGTGTCGTCGACTGGCTGCGCTGCTACTTCACTCACGGGTAGCCAGCCTAATGCCTGCGGGTAGACAACCCGAGCGCACCCGTGAAACCCCGGCCGGAGTGGGTGCGGCGCAGGTCAGTGCGCCGTGACCGTCGCCACTTCGCGTGCGCAGTGGGCGGTGGCAACGAGCGAGCCGACCATGCCGGCGGCCTTGATCGCCTGGTACCCGCCGACGACTGCGGTGACGCGGTGCAGGCCACGCTGTCGCAGCGAGACAGCGGCACGAGTGGACGAATCTCCCTCGGAGGAGACGAGGATCCATTCGACGTCGTGGCTCACGGCCAGGGCGAGGCGGACGTTGCCGTTCGGGTCGACCCGCTGTGCGAGCACGGTGGGTTCGATCGCGAGCGCACCGGGCAAGGTGCCTTCGTCCTGGCGCTGCGCCTGGGTGCGGATGTCCACCACAATTGCGCCGCGCGTCAGCGCCTCGGGCAGCTGGAATGCGTAAGTTCGATCGGCCGGTGCCGGGGCGGGCACAGATACGGCAGGGGAAGAGAGTGTAGAGAGCACGAGTGAGACTCCAGGAATGTGTGAATTGGTCGAGGCAGCGTTCAGCCTCGACAACACTCCTGAGCACTCGCGACGAGATTCACGTCGATGATTATGTCATAATTCGGCGACCGAGGGAAGATGTGCTCACAGATTTGCAGCACGCCGACCTGCACCGCGGCGTGCCTGATTGCGCTCGAACACGAGGCGCAGCCCCTCCAGAGTCAGGTGGGATTCGAGATGTTCGATCGTGTCCGACTCCGGCACGATGAGCGACGCGGTGTCGCCTGTCGCGATCACGGATACGTCCGGACCCGCGAACGCCGGAAGTTCTGACCGCACACGGCGGACGAGTCCGTCGACCATCCCAGCGAAACCGAACACGGCACCCGACTGCATGCACTCGACGGTGTTCTTGCCGACCACCGAGCGCGGACGGATCAGCTCCACCTTCCGCAATGCGGCCGACTGCGACGCCAACGCATCCGTCGAGATCGTGATCCCGGGCGCGATGGAGCCGCCCAGGAACTCCCCCTTCTCCGACACCACATCGATGCACGTCGACGTCCCGAAGTCGACGACGATCGCAGGCGTTCCGTACAGGTGATGAGCGGCCAGACTGTTGACGATCCGGTCTGCGCCCACCTCTTTGGGGTTGTCCACGAGCAGCGGAACTCCCGTTCGCACACCGGGTTCCACCACAACGTGGGGCACGTGATCCCAGTACCGTGCCAGCATCACCCTGATCTCACGCAGAACCGAGGGGACGGTGGACAACGCCGCCACGCCCACGATCTCGTCCGTGTGCGAGCCGAGCAGCCCACGGAAGGTCAGCGCCAACTCGTCTGCGGTGACCCTGGAGTCGGTACGCATCCGCCAGTCCCGAACCAGGTGAGCATGGTCTCCGGTCCCACTGAAGAGACCGAGATCCATGTTGGTGTTCCGGACATCGACGGTGAGGAGCACTGTCAGACCAAACTGGATTCGCGCGGAGCGTCGAGTTCGGAGAGCATCCGCGGAGTCACGAGGCCGGAGCCCTCGGGTGCATGAGCGGGGTCGGAACCCAACTCGACCTGCTTGTTGTTCGCGTCGACGAACACCACGCGCGGCTGGTACCCACGCACCTCCTGCTCGTCCATGACGCCGTAGGCAATCAGGATGACGAGATCGCCGGGATTGACCAGATGGGCTGCGGCACCGTTGATCCCGATGACACCACTGCCCCGCTCCCCGGCAATGACGTACGTCTCGAGGCGGGCACCGTTGTCGATGTCCACGATGCAGACCTGCTCACCTTCGAGGAGGTCTGCAGCGTCCATCAGGTCCTGGTCGACGGTGACCGAACCCACGTAGTGCAGGTCGGCGTGGGTGACGGTGGCGCGGTGGATCTTCGACTTCATCATGGTGCGAAACATGCTGTGTCCTTACGTTTCTATCGGGAGAGTAGATCGTCTGCGGCGGCGGCCAGTGCGGCGTCACCTTCGGGGTCACGTTCGAGGAATCCGGTGCCGATCGCGACACCGACGTTGTCGATGAGCCGGGTGTTTCCGACGCGGGCAGCGACCAACAGCCGTCCGTCCCCACGTTCGGGCGCGGGTCCGAGATTCACACCGCGAACCTCGAGGTACTCGACCTCGAGGCCGGGTGCGGCAGCGAGAACTTCCCGGGCAGTGGCGACGATGGCTTCGGCGCCGCCTGCTGCGGAATGCGCACCCGCGATGAGTGCGGCGGACAATGCCGTGGCCGCGCCGCGCTGCTCTTCGTCCAGGTATCGGTTGCGCGACGACAAGGCGAGTCCGTCGTGTTCGCGGACGGTGGGAACGCCGTAGATGTCGACGTCGATGTTCAAGTCCCGCACCATTTGCTGGATCAACGTGAGCTGCTGGTAGTCCTTCTCACCGAAGATCGCCATGTTCGGGTTCACGATCTGCAGCAGCTTCGCGACCACCGTGAGCATTCCGGCGAAGTGGGTGGGCCGCGACGCTCCCTCGAGTTCGCCGCCGAGCGGGCCGGGGTGGATCATCGTCCGCTGACCGGCCGGATACATTGCCGATGCCGTCGGAACGAACGCCAACTCCACGCCGGCCTCGCGCAGCACCTCGAGATCCGCGTCGAGTGTGCGCGGGTACGAGTCGAGGTCTTCGTCCGCGCCGAACTGCAGCGGGTTCACGAAGATCGACACCACCACGATGGCGCCCGTCGACCGCGCCTGCTGGATCAGTTCCACATGTCCCGCATGCAGCGCACCCATCGTCGGCACAAGTGCCACCGTTCGTCCGACGCCACGCAGCGCCCGGGTCACCCGGCGCATCATCTGCGGGTCGTCGTGCACGGTGAGTTCACCGCGCGTGTATCCGCCCTGAGGATCACTCACAGGACTCACCTCCACTCTTCGTTACATTTCGAGATTCCAAAAGATCGATCAAGTTCTGCTGCGCCCGCACCCGCTGAGCCGACCGGAGCGACATCGCGCGGTAGCCTTCCGCGATCCGCGGGTCGACGTCGGACAGCGCGTTCAAATGCGTGGACACCGCATCGGCGTCACCCCGCGCGACCGGACCGGTGAGAGCCGACGGGCCTCGACGCAGCACATTGTCGAGCGACGCAGTGAGGAGCGGCGCGATGACGCGTTCGGCAACCCCGCCCGGTTCGTCGCCCACCAACTCCTGCCCGAGCAGTTCCTGCCCTTCCAGCGCCACCCGCAGCGCCTGCACCGCGTCGGACACAAGGGTCACGAGGTTGTTGCTGCCGTGGGCCAGGGCTGCGTGGTACAGCGGGCGCATCGCCTCGTCGACGCGGACCGGTTCCCCACCGATCTCGAGAACGAGCGATTGCGCAATGGCGTATCCGATGTCGTCGGCTGCAGTGATGCCGAAGCAGGCGGACGACAAGCGCGTCGTGTCTTCGTCGTGGCCGGTGAACGTCATGGCCGGGTGCACGGCGAGCGGCAGCGCCCCGACGGCGGCGAGCGGTTCGAGAATCGCAATCCCGTTCGCCCCGGAAGTGTGAACGACGATCGTTCCCGGACGAACCGTGCCCGTGGCAGCCAAACCACGAACCAGACCAGCCAATTCGCTGTCGGGTACCGCTAGAACGAGGAGCTCCGCGCGTGCGGCGACCTCGTCGACGGGAAGGATCTCGGAGTCCGGAAGGCGCAGATTCGCGCGATGGAGCGAAGCATCGGATACAGCCGAGCAGGCGACCACGACATGACCGACCCGCTCCAAAGCTGCGCCGATAGCCGTTCCCACCCGACCCGCCGAGACGATTCCCACCGTCAATCGTGCAGGTGCAGGCTCATTCGTGATCCCGAAGGAAGTCACTGTCGTCCTCTCGTTCGTTCCAGTCCCGCTCGGCGGGTACCAGACGTCCTGGGGTGAGGATAGTCGTTGCGCGGCGCGAGCCGCCATGCGAAGGCACGGTGATATATGCCTCACATGCGGGAGTTACGAAGCGGGCTACTCCGCGCGGCGGCGCCGTCTGCCGCCACTGCCGCTCGCTGACGACGATTCGGCGTTCAGGTTCGCCATGATCTGGGCAACCGTCAGCCCGCTCGAGTGTGCGCCGGAAGACGCGTCGGCCTCTGCCTCTGGCTCCGGTTCCGGCACCACTTCCCGGGCCGGCACGTCGGCCTCCGGTTCGGGGTGAGCAGGTTCTGCGCCGACGCCATTCTTGCGCACGTCCTCGACCACCACGTCTTCGACCTCGGCGACCTCTGCGTCCTGAACTCGCCCGTCTCGCGGGTATCCATTCGACCTGTATTCGGCCGGAACAACGGCGGTTTCCGCGGTGACCGGGGCGTCGTCCGGGGAAGCGAAAGAGTATCCCGTCGCAGGACGCTGCCCTGAAGGTGCGCTCTGCGGGTAAGCCCGCGAACCCACCGAGTCGGCCTGGTTTCCACCCGATCCCGGAATGTACAAACCGGACGCGGCCGGTTGGTAACTGCTGTACGAGCCACCCGCCAATTCCTGCACGCGCGTCGAGTCGGCGCGCAAAGCTGTTCGTTCCGCGGGGATGGCGCCGTCGAACAGGACCTCGAGGTTCTTGCGCAGTGCGGACAGCTCGGCGCGCAGCGCCGCCAGCTCCTCGGAGTCGGCGCGAACCTCGGATCGAACACGCTTCTCGACGGTGAGCTCGTATTCACGGCGAGCCGTGATCTCACGTTCGAGCTGCAGTTCGTAGACCTTCTGCAGATCGTTGACCTTCGCCCTTTCCAACGCGGTTTCACGGCGGTACTTGGTCACGGCAAACGTGCCCAGAACGGCGGCCCACACAGCGAGAACCAAACCCACCCGCAGCACCGGAACGCTGTCACTGAAGATCAAGAACAGCGATGCCACGACCGCCAACGTAAGAAGACCGGCAACGATCATCTGGCTGGCACTGCGTTTCGGGCGGCGCTGTGCCTTCTGGCGACCAGGATTCGTCATGATGCCAGGGTACTTGTCACCGAAGGGTGGTCAGTGTTCGCGACACCGGTCAGTGCGCAGGTTCGTCGCTCGTGTCGTCTGGTGTGCGACAACAATGTTCCAACCACAGTGCCGCGGCGATCACCGCGATTGCAGCCACCAGGCCCACCCAGGCACCGGGTGCGTCTTCGTCGGCCGCATTCAGCCAGGACTGCTGAGGCAGGAGATAGATCAGAAAGCCCAACCACACACCCGCGGCTGCGGCCCCCACCAGAGCCGATGCCTTGGCAAGGGCTGCTGCGCGGGCTGCGGTGATCGGATGGATCTGATGCCGGTCGGGGCCGATTCGGTGTTCCTTGATCCGTGATCGGATCAGGAAGGCCAGCACTGTCTCTGCGACAGCGACCAGATAAAGAGATGCACCGGCAAATATCGGTATCGGTGGCACCGATCCGTAGAAGGCGCGAACGAGTATCCAAGTGACGGCCAGAGCTGTTCCGGCCAGCAGCACGAGGTCCCAGATACGGGTGGGTTTCATCGTGCCCATTGCAACCCCATGCTGCTCAGCCGCACGCCTGACCGCTCACTCTCGTCGATATCCGCGAGCAACTCGTCGACGCGGACCCGTCGCCCGTCGACAGTCAGCTGTGCATCGGGCTCGATATCGAGCCACGGCACCAAAACGAAAGCGCGCAGATGTGCGCGCGGATGCGGGAGGGTGAGGACTGGGTCGTCGCTGACGACGTCGTCGCAGGTGATCACGTCCACGTCGAGGCTGCGTGGACCCCATCTCTGGGTCCTGACCCGCTCCGACTCCTGTTCGCATTGCTGACCGAACCGCAACCAGTCGTGGCAGGAACGATCGGGGTCGGCTGCCACCACCACCGCATTGAGGAAATCCTGCTGCTCGACCCCACCCCACGGGGCGGTCGTATACAGCGGCGACACCCCGAGTGCGCGAGCGCCGAGAGCGTCGACCACCGACTGCAGGTGCGCACGACTGTCCCCGAGATTGGACCCGATCGACAGCACGGCCCTGCTCACGGCCCTACCCCACTCATGAAACGGCCCTCACACGGTGCGCCACGACGGCCACGTCCGCGAACGTCAAGGGGATCGGCGCCGACGGCTTGTGCAGCACCACCTCCACCTCGTCCACGCGGCTGTCGGTCATCACGTCGTCCGCGATTTCCGCCGCAACGGTTTCGACGAGATCGCGAGCCGGGCCGGCGACGATTGCGGCCGCTCGTTCGGCAAGATGCCCGTAGTCGAAGGTGTCCGCGAGGTCGTCCGATGCAGCGGCGCGCGACAGGTCCATCGTGACGATCACGTCGACGTAGAAGTCCTGGCCGTCGCGCTTCTCGTGGTCGAACACCCCGTGATAACCGCGCACCTTCAATCCGCGCAACTCGATTCGATCAGGCATCGGTCGCACCCCCAGTTCGCCAGGCGTCCGCCACAGCGATGGCGTCCATCGACGCCTGCACGTCGTGTACTCGTACACCCCACGCCCCATGGGTCGCGGCGAGCGCCGACACGACGGCGGTCGCGGTCTCACGGCCTGCCGCCGGACGGCTCTCGCCTGCCTCGTCCGCCAACAGGGAACCGAGGAACCGCTTACGCGAGGCCCCGATCAGGATGGGGAAACCGGTCGAACGCAGCTGTGGCAGCGCGGACAGCAGCGCCCAGTTGTGAGCGGCGCTCTTCGCGAATCCGAGTCCCGGATCGAGAACGATCGCACCGGGGTCGACACCGGCTTTCACCGCGAGGTCCACCTGCGTCATCAATTCGTCCGTCACGTCACGGACCACGTCGTCGTAGTGATCGGCGGGGCCACGATGCAGGTAGTCGGCGGCGGCACGCCAGTGCATCAACACCCACGGAGTTCCGGCATCCGCGACGACAGCAGCCATGTCGGGATCGGCGCGACCACCGGACACGTCGTTGACGATCATTGCTCCGGCTTCGATCGCAGCTGCCGCCACCGAAGCCCGCATCGTGTCGACACTCACGCGGATGCCTTCAGCGACCAGATCTGCAATGACGGGTGCAACACGCTCGGACTCGACCTGCGGGTCCACGCGGACCGCACCCGGCCGGGTCGATTCGCCCCCGACGTCGACGATGTCGGTGCCCAGACGCTGTAATTCGCGGCCGTGGGCCAGCGCAGCGTCACGATCGAGGTACCTGCCACCGTCCGAGAACGAATCGGCGGTGACGTTGAGAACACCCATCACAACCGTGCGATCCGGCCGCGGGAGACTCTCGTTGCGCTGCGTCACGGTCACTTCCGCAGAATGAGGTCCAGCGCTTCGGACCGCGAGGCCGAACTGGACTGCAGAAGCCCGCGAACGGCCGACGTGGTCGTACTCGCCCCTGGTTTACGGATGCCGCGCATCGCCATGCACAAGTGCTCTGCCTCGATGACCACGATCACGCCGCGCGGATCGAGCTTCCGTACAACCGCATCGGCGACCTGGCTGGTCAACCGCTCTTGCACCTGCGGTCGCTTGGCGTAGAGGTCCACGACGCGGGCCAGCTTGGACAAGCCGGTCACCTTGCCGGAATTGCCCGGAATGTAGCCGACGTGCGCAACCCCGTGAAACGACACCAAATGGTGCTCGCACGTGGAGAACATCGGAATGTCGCGCACGAGCACCAGCTCTTGATGTTCCTCGTCGAACGTGGTGTTCAGGACCGCATCCGGGTTGGTGTAGAGACCGGCGAACATCTCTCGATAGGAGCGAGCAACCCGTGCCGGGGTGTCGCGCAACCCCTGACGGTCGGGATCTTCCCCGACGGCCAGCAGAAGTTCGCGAACCGCGGCCTCGGCCCGGGGCTGATCGAACGCGCGTCCCGTCTCCAGGGCCACCAGCTCAGTATCGAGATGATTCACCGACAACCGACTACTCCTTCAGCATCTCCGGACCTTCGGCCCAGCTCACACAGCCTACTTTCGCTCTACTCAGCGCGAGCTGCCCGGCCCTTCCCAGGGCATCGTCGGGGGCTGCTCTTCGCCACCGGACTCCGGACGCTGTGGCTGCTGCGGCGGCTGCTGTTGTTGTTGTTGCGGTTGCTGCGGCTGCACCGGCGGCGGGGTCCACTGATTGCCGGACGGTTCACGCGGCGGCCATCCTGGCGCAGACCAACCGGCGGGCGCACCGTAGTCCGGTCGCGAGGGCTCAGGCCGCGGTTCCGTAGTGGGCTGCGGGTAACCACCCTGCGGTTGCTGGTACTGCGGCTGCTGATGCTGCGGCTGGCCGTACTGCGGCTGCTGATACTGCCCGGACTGGGGCTCACCGTACTGCGGCTCACCGGGTTGGGGCTGCGGCTGCCCGTACCCGCGATCGCTCTGCTGGGGAGGACCGTATCCCGGCTGCCCGTACTGGCCTGCCGGCTGCGACTCACCGTTCTGTGGTTGCGGGTGCGCAAACACCGGTTCCGGCTTCTCGACCCACTCTTCGCCACGCTCGATCGCCAACTCGCGCGGAGTCTTCACCGGCGGTTTGTCGGACGGCGTGCGGCCACCGAAATCGTTGAACACCGTGATGCGCGGACGCTTTTCGACGCTGTGGAAGATTTGCTCGAGATCCTTGCGCGTGAGTGTTTCGCGATCGAGCAATTCTGTCGCGAGCACATCGAGAATGTCGCGGTACTCGTTCAAGATCGACCACGCCTCGGTATGCGCCGCCTCGATGAGGCTGCGAACCTCTTCGTCGATCTCACGCGCAACCTCGTGCGAGTAATCGGACTGCTGACCCATCGACCGTCCGAGGAACGGATCGCCGCCCTCCTGTCCGTAACGCACTGCGCCGAGCTTGGCGCTCATGCCGTATTCGGTCACCATCGCACGCGCGATCTTGGTGGCCATGTCGATGTCGGACGATGCTCCGGTGGTCGGCTCGTGGAAAACGAGCTCCTCCGCGGCGCGCCCACCCATCGCCATCACGAGCCGGGCGATCATCTCGGACCTGGTCATGAGGCCCTTGTCGTCCTCGGGCACTGTCATTGCGTGACCGCCGGTGCGACCACGAGCCAGGATGGTGACCTTGTACACGGGCTCGATGTCGGGCATCGCCCATGCCGCGAGCGTGTGACCGCCCTCGTGATAGGCGGTGATCTTCTTCTCGTGCTCGCTGATGATGCGGCTCTTGCGGCGCGGTCCACCGACCACACGGTCGACGGACTCCTCGAGGGCGGCCTCGGTGATCACCGCGCCGTTCTCACGCGCGGTGAGCAGTGCCGCCTCGTTGATGACGTTCGCAAGGTCTGCACCCGACATTCCGACGGTGCGCTTCGCCAGGCCCTCGAGGTCGGCGTGCTGGTCGATCGGCTTGCCCTGCGAGTGCACCTTGAGGATGGCACGGCGTCCTGCCAGGTCAGGCGCTCCCACCGGGATCTGCCGGTCGAACCGTCCGGGACGCAGCAGTGCCGGGTCGAGGATGTCGGGGCGGTTGGTCGCAGCGATCAGAATGATGCCGGTGCGGTCGCCGAACCCGTCCATTTCCACGAGCAACTGGTTGAGCGTCTGCTCGCGTTCGTCGTGACCGCCACCGAGACCGGCACCGCGCTGACGACCGACCGCGTCGATCTCGTCGACGAAGATGATGCAGGGGCTGTTCTGTTTGGCCTGCTCGAACATGTCGCGAACACGTGAGGCGCCGACACCGAC
>JAAZAD010000157.1 GCA_012514505.1 Rhodococcus sp. (in: high G+C Gram-positive bacteria)
AACCGCCCTCAATCGTCATCGTCGGCAGCGGATTCGCCGGTTTTGAGTGTGCGCGACACCTCAGCAAGCTGCTGCAGCGGCACCGCTCGGATGCCACGATCACCTTGGTCTCGCCCGTCGACTACCTGCTGTACACCCCTCTGCTGCCCGACGTCGCAGGTGGAGCGATCGACCCACGATTCGCCACGGTGCCGTTGATCGACATCCTGCCGGGAGTTCGGTTGCTGCGGGCCTACGTCGACTCGGCGGACTTGTCCGCTCGTTCTCTGCAATGTCGCGACCAGGAGGGTACCTGTCACGTGTTGTCCTGGGATCGGCTGGTTTTGACACCCGGTTCGATCAGCCGCCTGTTCGACATTCCCGGACTGGCCGAGCACGCGCGCGGCCTCAAGTCGACTGCGCAGGCGCTCTTCCTCCGAGACCACATCCTCGAGCAGTTCGAACTGTCGCGCACGGACAGTGACCACGAGCGCGCAGCGGCGCGCAGAACCGTCGTGGTCTTCGGATCCTCCTACTCCGGAACCGAACTCATCGCTCAGCTCTGCGCGTTGGCCGCGATGGCCGCGCGCCATTTCAAGTTCGAACCCGGCGAAGTCCGGTTGATACTCGTCGAACGCTCCGGACGGCTGATGCCCGAACTCGGCCCCGAGTTGGCGGCCCGAGCCGAGCGGGTGCTGCGGCGCCGGGGCGTACAGGTCGTGGTCGGCGTGACCCTTTCCCGGGTGGCGGCCGATCACGTCATCCTCAGCGACGGAACCCGCATCGGGACCTACACCGTCGCCTGGGTGACCGGCGTGGTCGCGAACCCACTTATCGCGTCGCTGGGGCTGCCCACCGAGAAGGGCCGACTCAAAGTCGGAGCAGATCTACAGGTGCCCGGTTTCGCCGGTGTCTACGCAGGCGGTGACGCCGCGGCGGTGCCCGATTCCACCAACCCGGGAAAGATCACGCCCCCGACAGCCCAACACGCCAACCGGCAGGGCAAGGTTCTGGCCCGAAACGTCGCCGCCAGCCTCGGCTACGGTCGCGCGGCCGAATACCGACACCGCGATCTGGGCACCGTCGTCGACCTCGGGCCCGGGTTCGCTGTGGCGAATCCACTGAATATTCAGCTTTCGGGATTCGCCGCCAAGTTCGTGACCCGGCTCTACCACCTGTATGCGATCCCGCGAAACGCCAACCGATGGGCCGTCGCACTGGGGTACCTCACCAACGCGTTGTTTGGTCGCCCGCTGGTATCGATCGGGTTTGCACAATCCTCGTTGGCACGGTTCTCGGTCAGCGAAGAATTCATGTCGGCATCCGCCATGATGCACGCCAGTGACGCAGAAATGTATGCCGACGAACTGCGCTACCAGAAAGCCTCCCCGGGGCCGACTGCGGTGCGGCCGGACAGCGACCGGCAGGATGAAAGCCAATAGCTGAGCCGCCGCCGAACACCGTGCCGGCCACCGAGGGTTGAGCGAAGCATGGTTTACGAGATCTGTGTCCGGGGCCGCTTGACCGAGCGGCTGTCGACAGCACTTGGGGGCATGACCCTGCACGCCAGCGACGGCGACTCCGTCTTCACCGGAGAGATCACCTGCCAATCGCAGCTGTACGGCCTCCTCGAACGACTGCGCGACCTCGGCATCGAGCTGATCAGCGTACAGCCGCAGCCCGAGGCCGATCGTCTGGCTGAAACGGATGCGCCGATGCGCTGACTCGGGTTCGTCGGGGGACCGGCCCGGTGTGCAACCCTTCAGAGACGGCCCCACTATTCGAGATTCACATCACCAGGGAGAATGGCCATGGCAACACACGAGAACGGCTCTGACACATCGCAGTCCGAGGGCACCGTGACCGTCGCAGAAGCCGGATCTGGCACCTACACACAGCAGATCGACGCCGGACACCACCGGATTTTCGCTGACGAGCCGCGCCCGATCGGCGACGACGCGGGTCCGACACCCTACGATCTATTGTTGGCCGCGCTCGGCGCATGTACGTCGATGACGGTCCGCATGTACGCCGCCCGCAATGGCTGGCCACTTGAACGAGTTCGCGTGACGTTGCGGCACAGCCGTATCCACGCCAAAGACTGTGCGGAATGCGAAACCACCACCGGACTGATCGACCATATCGATCGGGATATCGAACTCGTCGGCGACCTGGACGACGAGCAACGACAACGGCTGCTCCGCATCGCCGAACGTTGCCCTGTTCACCAGACCTTGACCTCGGAGGTCAACATCGCAACATCGTTGCGGTGACCCGGGCTACGTTGTCGGCTCCGTGACATCGGCGCAGGCCGGCTCCGGAAGATCCAGATCCGCCTTCCTCAGTCGATAGACGTGCAGGGATAACCCGTAGTACTTGGTGGTTTCGCCGACCCATTCCATCCCCACGCGCCGTGCCGTGGCCACCGCACGGCGATTGTCGGGCCGCACGACCGCGAACACCTCACTGAGTCCGGCGTTTTCAAACGCCTGGTGTGCGACTGCGTGACCGGCCTCCGCGCCGTACCCATGACCCCACATCGCCGGGGCGATCTGCCAACCGATCTCGAGGTCGCTACAGCCCGGTGGCAGCGGCAGCAGCGCCACTCCCCCGAGCACCTGTCCAGATCGCTTGTCGGTGATCGCCCACCGACCCAACGGCAGCCCGGCCGCGTCTCTTTCTGCCATCCAGGCGCTCAACATGCGTCGCATGTCGCCGCGATCGACCGGGCCGGGCAGTGCCGGGCACAACCAGCGGGCTACCTCGTCGACGCCATATATTGCGCACGCGGCGATATCGTCGTCAAGGCGCCATGGCCGCAGCAGCAGTCGGCGGGTCCGTATATGTCGTGACACGGGGTCGATGTCGACGTGACGATGCTCAACCATGCCGAGCCGCCAATGCGATCAACGGTTTTGGTTGCTCCGGGTTGTTGTCGTTTACCGGTGACACAGCTCCTCCTTGATTCGCTGTCTGATCGCGTGCCGAGGTCGCCCTACAGGTTGATGGCCCCCTCGGTCAGGGCGTGGAAGCATTCCTGGAGCCCTTCACCGAGGGTGGGATGGGTGTGTACGTTTCGTGCCAGTTCGGTGACGGTGAGATCCCACAGCCGGGCCAGCGTCAACTCGGGGAGGAGTTCACTGACCTCGCTGCCCACCAGATGCGCGCCCAGCAGCTCACCGTGTTCGTCGTCGGCGATCATCTTGATGAAACCGCCGCGCTCTCCGAGGCCGTGCGCTTTGGCGCTGGCCTGCATCGGGAAAGTGGCGACCCGGATGCGGTGACCTGCCGCACGGGCCTGCTCTTCGGTGAGCCCGAAGCTGGCGACTTGCGGCTGGCAGAACGTCACTCGCGGCATCATCGGGTAGTCCAAGGGCATTGTCTGCACGTTGCCGATGGTTTCGGCGGCCACCACGCCTTGTGCGGACGCGACGTGGGCGAGTTGCACTTTGGCGGTCACGTCGCCGACGGCGTAGATATGCGGGGCGGACGTACGCATGTAGTCGTCGATGTCGACAGCGCCGGCCGCGGTGACACGCACTCCAGCGACGTCGAGACCGATTCCTTCGACGTTGGGACAGAACCCGATACAGATGAACGCCCGCGCAGCCTTGGTGGTGGCGTACGTGCCGTCAACGCCGGTGTAGCTGACGGTGACGCACTCACCGTGGTCGGTGACGGTGGCCACACGGGTGGACGTGTGAATGGTTATCCCGCGCCGCCGAAAGTGCCGCTGTAGCTCAGCTGACACAGCGGCGTCCTCGTTGGGAAGGGCGCGGTCGGCGAATTCCAGGATCTCGACGCGTACGCCGTAA
>JAAZAD010000158.1 GCA_012514505.1 Rhodococcus sp. (in: high G+C Gram-positive bacteria)
ACCATGATGATGGCCAGCGACACGGTGGTGCCGAAATCGGGTTGCAGAAGTATCAGCAAGAACGCCAGCAGCGCAGCAGGAACCAGAGGCACGAGCAGGTCCCGCAACGATGCCGAATCCCGGCGCAGTGACGCGAGGATGTGCGCACCCCAGATCGCGAGCGCGATCTTGGTCAGCTCTGCCGGCTGCAACGACACGGGACCGAGAACGAACCACCCGCGGGTTCCGTTCTGCTTGGATCCCAGACCGGGAATCAAGACGAGAACGAGCAACACGATGGTGACGGCGAAAGCTGGAAACGACATGACGCGCATGGTGCGTACCGGGATCCGAAGAGCCACGTAGAACAAGACCAGCCCCAGGAGCACGAACATCGCCTGCCGGATGAACGGCGTGTAAGCCGATCCCGCACGGGCATATGCTTCGACGCTCGACGACGACAGCACCATCACGAGGCCCAGGACTGTCAGCAGGAAGGCAATGGTCACGACCAGGTGGAACGACGCCAGAGGACGCGCCAACCACGCATCGAGCCGAGTACGCGGAGGTTTGGAGGTGCGTTGGGGTTTGGAGGTCCGCGGACGTGCCGAGCCGGGACGCCTCTCACGTGTCTGCCGGTCACGCACCTGATTGGAACCCATGGTCAAGCCCTGCCGATATCGGATTCACTCAGGGTGGCCGCCGCCGCCGCAAAGCTGTCGCCTCGATGGCCGTAGCTGGTGAACATGTCCAGCGATGCGGCTGCCGGCGCAAGCACCACAGAGCAACCGGGGGTAGCCATACCGGCAGCTTGACGTACAACGACAGCCATCACGGCGTCGCTGTCGGTACCGGTAGGAAGTACGACTCTGCGCACCCCTCCGTCTCCCCCGGTGGCGCCTACCTCTGCGATCACCTCTGCATCGTCTCCCGTTTCGACGTGCACGACGGGAACATTCGGGGCGTGTCGTGCGAGAGCGTCGGAGATCTGGGTCGCATCTTGCCCGAGAAGCACTACACCGACCAGACGGTTTCCCACTTCGGCGACCAACTCGTCGACGCTTGCACCCTTCAGTAGTCCGCCCGCGACCCAGACGA
The DNA here is from genome assembly GCA_012514505.1 of Rhodococcus sp. (in: high G+C Gram-positive bacteria). Classification (GTDB taxonomy): domain Bacteria; phylum Actinomycetota; class Actinomycetes; order Mycobacteriales; family Mycobacteriaceae; genus Rhodococcus_F. Next base: position 1,078 of record JAAZAD010000158.1, read on the forward strand.
CACGGTCGTGAGCCAGGATCGACGGCCCTGCGGCGTGCGGATTCGTGGCTTTCGAATCGTCGACGAACTCGACCCCACCGAAGACCCCCACGGTGGCCGCGCGGTGCGGGCCCACCACATGGGCCGCCAGCCCACCGGCCACGGAACCCGGCTCGATTCCAACGGCCCGCGCCAACGCTGCGGCGGCCAAGGCGTCGGCAATACCGGCCGGACCGGCGGGCAGAATGCCCTCGCACGGGGCCAGAGGAACGCCGTCGGAGAACGCGCGATCGAGGAGGTATCCCTCGGACACACCGAGTTCCCCGTCTCCTGGATCACCGAGGCGGAAGCCGATCGTGCGCTCTGCGCGGGATGTCTTCGCGAGAGAAGATGCGACCGCGTCGTCGAGTCCCACAACCCCGACCTTGCCGGTCAGTGCACGCGATTTCGCCTCGACGTAGCCGTCCATGCCACCGTGCCAGTCGAGGTGGTCCTCTGCGATGTTCAGAACCACGCCGGCTTCGGGACGAACCGATGGCGCCCAGTACAGCTGGAACGACGACAGCTCCACCGCCAGAACCTCGGCCCGCGGCGCATCGGCTCGCAGTGCGTCCAGAACGGGCAATCCGATGTTTCCGCACGCCGCACTGGGAATATCGGCCGCCTGCAACATCGAATGCAACATCGACGTGGTGGTCGTTTTTCCGTTGGTCCCGGTAACGACCAGCCATCGACGCGGCGGACCATACAGCGCGGCACGGTCCACATGCCACGAGAACTCGATGTCGCCCCACACGGGCACACCCGACCCGGCCGCCGCAGACAGAACCGGCGAATCGGGACGGAACCCTGGACTGGTGACGACCAGTGCGAACTCTGCGACTCGGCCGGGCTCCCCGACCAAATCGTCGAGCGGCACAGTTTCTGCACCCAGTTGTGCGCACCGCGTCAGCGCATCGGCGGACGTGTCGGTGACCGTGACCCGGGCACCCAGATCCTGGAGAGGCGTGATCGCAGCACGACCCGAGATTCCAGCACCTGCGATGAGAACCGCGCGACCGTTCAAACGGCCGAGATCGGCGCCGTTCGCCTCGTCGACCACGCTGTCAGCCTCCGACCGCGGCCAGATATTCGCTGTAGAACAGCGCGAGGCCGATCGCCGATGCCATGGCCGACAGCAGCCAGAATCTGATGATCACGGTGGTCTCGGCCCACCCGGAAAGCTCGAAGTGGTGGTGGAACGGCGCCATTCGGAACACGCGTCGTCGGCTCGACCGGAACACGGCCACCTGGATCATGACCGATGCTGCCTCTGCGACGAACAGTGCGCCGACCACGACCATGAGCAGTTCAGTACGCGTCGTGATCGACAGGCCTGCCAACAAACCGCCGAGCGCCAGTGATCCGGTGTCGCCCATGAAGATCTTCGCTGGAGCAGCGTTCCACCACAGAAAGCCTATGCACGCTCCCGCACCCGCAGCACAGATCAGGGCGAGGTCGAGCGGATCACGTACGTCGTAACAGCCCGTGTCCGGGGCCGTCGCGCACGCATTGCGGTACTGCCAGAACGTGATGATCACGTAAGCGCCGAGCGCGAGACTCATCGAACCCGCTGCGAGCCCGTCGAGACCGTCGGTGAGGTTGACCGCATTCGACCACGCGATCACGAGGAAACAGCAGAAGACGATGAACACGATCGCACCCATCGTGACCGTCGCGTAGTCACGTACATACGACAGATTCAGACTTCCCGGCGTAAGCCCGCTGCCACCCCGGAACTGGAGCGCGAGGACACCGAAGATAACCGCGCTGATGACCTGTCCGACGTACTTTCCAGTTGCGTTCAGACCAAGATTGCGCTGCTTACGGATCTTGATGAAGTCGTCGAGAAACCCGACGACACCGAGCGATGTCGCCAGCCCGAGCACCAGCAACCCGGAAGCGGACGGTCCTTCGGCGTCGTAGCCCATGCCGATGAGGTGTGACCCCCAGTAGCCGGCCCACAATCCCGCCAGAATCGCGACGCCACCCATCGTCGGGGTACCGCGCTTGGACTGGTGGGTGGCCGGCCCCTCGACGCGAATCTCCTGGCCGAAACCTTGCCGCGAAAACAACTTGATCAACAACGGCGTCAGCAGGATCGACACGGCGAGCGCAATACCCGCCGCAAAGAGGATCTGTCTCACCGCGTGGCCTCCGAACCGGTTTCCGTCTGTTCAAGGCGCCGACTTTCGTCCGCCAGCACCGCTTCCGCAACACTCCACAGTCCGACCGACTGTGAAGCCTTCACCAACACCAGATCTCCTGGCTCGAGCTCTGAGGCAAGCGCGTCGATCGCAGCCTGGGCGTCCGGCACTATCCTCGCCTCGTCACCCCAGGACCCCTCCATCACCGCGCCCTGAAGCAGTGCGCGAGCAGGGCGATCGGTACCCACCACGATCAGTTTGCTCACATCGAGACGAACAGCAAGCCGGCCGATGGCATCGTGTTCCACCACGGACTCAGGCCCCAGCTCGGCCATTTCCCCCAGGACGGCCCAACTACGCCGTGCACCGTGGCGGCCTGATCGTGCCATCGACACCAGCGCCTTGAGCGCGGCACGCATCGAATCCGGATTCGCGTTGTACGAATCGTTGATGACCGTTACGCCGTCGCCGCGGTCCCGCACATCCATCCGACGTGCTGAAGCCGCAGCGGCGCTCGACAGTGCGGCGGCAACCTGGTCCACGGTTGCTCCACATTCGATCGCAACGGCTGCAGCTGACAAGGCGTTACCGATCTGGTGCTCGCCGTGAACGGACAGATCGACGTCCGCGCTCCCGCTGGGGGTGACGAGCGTGAAGTGAGCTCGCGCCTGATCGTCGAGCCGCACATCTGCCGACCGCACCTGCGCGTTCTCCGAACGGCCCACCAGAACCACACGAGCGGAGGTGTTGTCCGCCATCGCAGAAACGAGCGGATCGTCCGCGTTGAGTACGGCCACACCACCGCTCTCGGTGGTCGGCAAGGACTTCGGGAGTTCACCCTTCGCCACGGCGATGGCCTCGCGAGAGCCGAACTCCCCGAGGTGGGCGGTTCCGACATTGAGCACGACACCCATACGTGGGGGTCCAATGTGCGTCAATGCCTCGATATGGCCGACTCCCCGCGCCGACAGCTCGAGGACGAGGAATTTGGTGTCGGTATCCGCACGCAGCACCGTCCAGGGATGGCCGAGTTCGGTGTTGAACGACCCGGGCGGCGCCACCACCGATCCCAGTGGACGTAGGACAGCCGC
>JAAZAD010000018.1 GCA_012514505.1 Rhodococcus sp. (in: high G+C Gram-positive bacteria)
AGGTTGTCGAAACGCTCGGCTGGCACGACAGGACTCTGGCGTGACAGGACTACGGACCGGCGGACCAGGTCGAGTTCGGTCCGCCGCACATGATCACCTTGCCCTCAGGATCGACCGCGACCTGATCGTCCGGATGGTTGCACGGGTCGCCGATGTTGTGGACTTCGCCGGAGTTGGGTGCATGCTGCACCCAGCGATATCCCCCGGCTCCCCCGTCGATGCACACGAGACTCTGACCACTGGCGGAGGTCCCGAAACTTCGGGCCTCGGATTCCCAGCACTGACCTCCTTGGACCACCAAGGAACCCGACGGCTGCACCTGTGACGGAGGAGGTGCATGGATCGACGTCGTGGTCGACGGTTGGACCACCACGGATTCGGTGACTGTGACCGCCGGCTCCGCGCGTCCCTCCGAGTTGCTGGAGCTCACGATCAACGTCACGAACACCGCGATCCCGACCGCGAGCAGCGCGGCGACCACACCCAGCACCACACCGATGCCACTCTGTCTACCGTTCGCCATGTCGCCTCCTCAGTCGATACCGCCGCAGGTCGCCTCGATGTGGAACACCGTAGCCGCACGTACCGACAGGGTCGGATCTGTCGTAGGGCAGAGCTAGCCTTCTTATAGAACATCAGTTCGATAAGGAGTAATCCACCATGCACAACGACCTCTTCGATCGGATCCCTGCCGCAGAGTTGAACGACGACGAGCTCGCCGAACGCGTCGTCGGCTACGCATCTCAGATCGCTGCGCTGACCGCCCGCATGCTCGACTACCTCGCCGAGTTCGACGAACGTGAAGCTTGGATGCACGACGGCATCGTCTCCTGCGCTCACTGGCTGGTGTGGCGCGCCGGGATCAGCCTGCGCACCGCGCAAGAGCACGTCCGGATCGCACGATCTCTGCGGGACCTCCCCCTGATCCACGACGAGTTCGGTCTGGGCCGGCTGTCGTATTCAAAGGTGCGCGCAATGACCCGCGTCGCCACTCCCGAGCGCGAACCGGAACTCGTCGCCTTCGCTCAGTCCGCCAGCGCCGCGCAGGTCGAGAAGCTCTGCCGGGGAATCCGGGACGTCGATGAGGCCCTCGACGACGCCGACGATCCCGACGAGGAACCGCCCGCACCCGAATCCTGGGGCCAATGGACGTGGAACCACAACGGAACGCTGTCCCTGTCCATCACTCTCAACGCCGTGGACGGCGCCCATGTGCTCGCGGCACTCGTCCGAGCGGAGTACGAACGTACCCGTGGCCTGGACGATCCCGACCTCCCTGCGCCGGTCGAGTCCCCCTCGCTGGTCGAGCACCCCTCGCTGGTCGAGCGAAGTCGAGACCCGGGGCGGGCGACCGATCTGTGGCGCAACGTCCCCGGCAACATCGCCCCGGCGCTCATCGCCATGGCCGACACGATGTCGAGCGCCATCGACATGCCCGAGGTCGCGGCAGGTGCCGAGATCCTCATCCACGAAGTCGACGAGACCGCCACCGTCGACGAGGGCCCGGAACTGCGTTCCGCGGAACGCGAAGAAGTCGAATGCGGCGCGTCGATCCGGTCGATCGGCCACGACCGGGGCGACAACGTCACCGTCGGCGGACGCCGGATGGGTCCGGTGCTGTGGTGGGGTCGCAAGCGACGGGTCCCCAACGCGGCGCTGGTCCGCACGATCCTCATGCGTGACCGCACGTGCCAGGCTCCCGGCTGCGGTCGTTCCCGCCACCTTCACATTCACCATGTCAAGGCATGGTCTTCCGGCGGTACCACCGACCCGGACAACTTGATCCTGCTCTGCAGCGCGCACCATCGGGCACTCCACCACGGAGCATTCTCGATCGAGGCGCTCGGCGATCAGCGCTTCGCGTTCCGCGGAACGCAGGGCGAGCTTCTGATCACCGCGCCCCTCCACGCTGCGCCGCGCAACTGGAAGGCTGACACCCTGGTCGAGTCCGACGGTGTCACTCCGCGGGGCGGCAGTACGTGCAACTACGGCTACGCGACGGAGGTCATCTACGCGGCCTGGGAATGGAAGGCTCGCCAATCGGACGGCCTCGCGGCAGCCGCCTGACATCTCCTGGGTTAGTCGCCGAGCGACGGCAGCGAGTCGCAGGCGTACACCGATCGCCCCGAGGCGGGTGGATAGGACACTGATTGGTCATCCGGAGTCTGCGCGGCGGAGGAGCTCGCGGCGGGGTCAACCGGTGAGCAGATCGCGGCGGAGCTGTAGGTGTCGGCGGCGATGCTGCACAACTGGCGCCGCAGTCGCGGCGGCATGTACCTCGATGCCGCGAAGGAGCTCAAGGACCAGTGATGCGACTGTGAGAACACGACGCCCCAGAGGAGGCAGCTTCGGTCGTCGCCGAGGCGATCAGTCGGTTGCGCGAGAACTCTTGATGAGCGCTTCGAGCTCGTCAACCTTCAGCCAGGGCGTCGAACGGTGAATCATCGCGTGACAGTTCGCGCACAGCAGGACAAGCGAAGCGAGGTCTGTTTCGACCTCATCGGTGATGTGCAGTGGAACCCGATGATGCACGTGGATGTAGCCGGCACCATGCTCGCCATAGACGGCCTCAAAGTCGAATCCGCACACCTCGCAGGAGATGGCACCCCGATCTCGCCACGACTGCCGGATCTTCGCTCGCCGGAGGCCCGGGTTTCTCTCGCGAACTACCGCTAATCGCCGGGCAACAGCTCCTTCGATAGCGCTGGTGGCACCAAGCTCCGCGATCTCGTCGAGGTCGACCAACTCGTCGACGCCCTGATCCTCGTCACCGTCTGCGATGGCCAACAACTGTGGATTCGCACGGACGAACCCGGCCAGGTCCAGCAGCCGGGTCGGGTCTTCGACGAACGAAGCCATCACGTCCTCGGTCGCCCGACCGCCCTTCGTGCGCTTCCCCGGGTAGTCCGGCATGCTCGTCTTGAGGTTCTCCAACTTGGCCCGAACTGAGCCTGTGCTCCTGAAGTCTTCGTCGTAGGCCAGCGCAGGGTTCGCGGCACGCAAGAATTCCGACAGTTCCACAACGCGCGGGTCCTGCCGCGAAGGCGAACCTGCCCAGCCAATTTCGTCTCGCACAGCAACCGCGAGGATGAGCTCCGGTCGCGTCCAATCGGTACGCGCCACGTCAACCTATTCGTCCCAGTCGGACTTCACGACTAGGTCGGGCACGACAGGGTCGCCGTATGAGAGGTCCAGCGTCCGGTCCTTGGCCTTGATGGGGTCCTTCTTCACTGTGCGTTTCGGGATGGGCGGCGGTGCTGGGAAGTTTGATCTCGACTCCGCTCGAT
>JAAZAD010000159.1 GCA_012514505.1 Rhodococcus sp. (in: high G+C Gram-positive bacteria)
CTCCGCCAGATCGACGGTGACCACCGCTTCCCGGGCGGTCCGGAATGCACCTGCACCGTCCGGCCCCAAGTCGACGGATAGGTACGCCTGATGACGAGGTCCGGACCCAACCCCGTGCTCGCACCGATCCGACGGTGGGTGCTCTACTCACGTACCAACCTGGCGATCTCGGTAGGTTCTGGCCTCGCTGTGTTGTCGCTGGTCGGAATGATCTTCGGAGAAGATCCGCAGCCTCGATCCGTGGACAGCACCGCAATAGAAGCTGTTGAGAGCGCGCCACCCACGACAGCAATCGAGTACAACCTCGACGAGGTCACCGAGTCCGTGGTGGTCGCCAAGTCGGCGTCCTGGGTCGCTTCCAGCGCACCCGCGACCGCAATGGCCTACGCGCACGTCTTCGTCGACACGGCACTCTCCGACGCCGAGTGGACCCGCGCGCTGAGCCGCTACACCGTGGATACGCCCGGTCCAGCCACAGTGGCCGCACGGCCGCGGACTCCGATCGTCATCACCGGCCCCACGACAAGCACCTCGGTGACCGGCGATGCAGAGGCTCCGGCCGCGCAGGTGAGCGTCCCGACGCAGGCAGGAGATCTGTTGGTCTCGGTCGTCGTCGAGGAACTGTCGGATGGCACCCAGCAGTGGGCGGTCACCACTCCGCTGCCGACGCTGGAACTGTCCGAGGTCGAAGACGCCACAAGACCGGCCACGACAACCCCCACGCCCCGGACGTCGACGGACGACGACGCATCTGCACAGCCCACCCCTACGACCAAGCCTTCTCCGCCCTCACCGACGACGACCTCTGAGCCGACGCTCGATCGCGACGACTCCGAGGTGACACCGAGTCGCACCGCCGATCCCACTCCCGTACCGGTTCCAGGCCCGATTCCGATTCCGGAACTCGACACTCCGATTCCGGGGCAGCTGTGAGCGTCCGCCGCGCAGGAAAGGCACTGCTGCTCGGTGGGGCGGCTGCCGTAGTCATTGGCACGTCCGCGTGCTCGGTGGGCGCGCCGGTGATCCCGCGCGATCCGTGCCGGGTCCTGCCGACCGATACCAGCGGTTCCGCGGAGACTGCACCAGGGGCGTCCGTGCCGGTCTCCGGCCCGATCCAGTTGCCGGTTCGTCCCGGAACAACCACTCACACCTCCGGATTCGGTCCGCGCTGGGGTGGGCAGCATCAAGGCGATGACCTGGCAGGTCCGGTCGGCACGCCGATCCTCGCTGCACTCGACGGGGTGGTCGTCGCCGCCGGGTCCTCGGGGGAAGGGCCAGGGGTCGGATTCGAGAACTGGGTGATCATCGACTCCAACGTCGACGGTTCCCCCGTGAGCACTGTCTACGGGCACATGTTCGCCGACGGCATCCACGTGAGCCCCGGCCAGCGAGTTACCGCGGGCGAGCACATCGCCGACATCGGAAACGCCGGCAGCAGCACCGGAGCGCACCTGCACTTCGAGTACTGGCAGGGCGGCCGGTTGCAGGGCGGCACACCGATCGACCCGGTGACCGTGCTGCCCGAGATTGCGCAGCAAAACGGCGGAGCTGCACTGCTCGCCGATGACCCTCACACCAGTGACAGCGAGCGAAGCAGCGACGTGCAACTCGTCGCCGCGTCCCGTTCGACCGCCGACTGTTCGGGATTCGGTATGGCCGGCGGCGGCAATCTCGCCTTCGGAGCCGTACCGGCCGAGTTCGAGCCGTGGCTGCGTCGCGCAGGCGCGGTGTGCCCGGAGATCGACTCGGCTCTCCTGGCCGCGCAACTCCAGCAGGAGAACAACTTCCGTCACGGTCCGAACGCTCCCGTCTCACCGGCCGGCGCGGTGGGACCCGCGCAGTTCATGCCTGGCACCTGGGCCACCTGGGGCAAGGACCACGATGGTGACGGAACAGCGGACCCGAACTCGATCGGTGATGCCGTGATCTCACAAGCACACTTCATGTGCGCGCTCTACCAGGACATTTCCGAAGTACCGGGAGATCCGATCGAGCTGACCCTGGCGGCCTACAACGCAGGGCCGGGAGCGGTGCTGCTGCATCGAGGCGTCCCGCCTTATGCGGAAACACAGAACTACGTCGCCAAGATCACCGCAGCGCGCGCGGCCTTCACCAACCCGAACTCGCGGGGCCGGTTCATGCCGAATGCCTCGGACGGCAATGGGCAGGTCGTTGCGGCGGCGCGCGAGTACCTGGGCACGCCGTACGTCTGGGGAGGCGGGGGCATTGGCGGGCCCTCCGGCGGTGGGTTCGACTGCTCGGGCCTGACCTCGTTCGCGGTCCATGCGTCCAGTGCCGGCAAGATCTCACTCCCCCGGACCTCCGAGCAGCAGTGGACCGTCGGGGTCGAGGTGCCGATCGAGAAGGCGCAGCCGGGAGATCTCGTCTTCGGTAGCTGGGGCCCGGCCGGGCCCGGCCATGTGGGGATCTACTCGGGCAACGGCCAGATGGTCCATGCACCCACTACCGGCGATGTCGTCACCGAAGCACCGCTCCAACCAGGAATGAAAGCCCGCCGAGTGATGTAGGGGACGTGCCATCTTTGCTGCTCAGAGACCTATTTTCGATAGTGGAGAAGTTCTTAGCGCCCCCGGCCGGAACTGCAATCCCTTCCGCCCGTGGGCGCCCGACACCTACGAACGTCACCGCGACATGCGATTGATGGGTTCGGGTTTCACCCATTCGGCGCAAGGGGACGTGTCGTTTATGCTGCTCATCTGCATTTTCTGTCCGGATCGGAGGGCCTTTTGAAGGCACGGAAACTTGTCGTGGCGTTGCTGGTCCTCGCAGTGATCGGCTGGGCCGCGTATTCGTGCACGGCTCGCCCCAACAAGGTCGAGGGATCTGCGAGCGCCGGCTCAACGACCAGTTCGTCGTCGCCCACCATGCCCAGCACGACGCCCCGGCCTTCTACAACTGCGGAGATCACGACTCCAGCGCCCCCGGCTCGGGCAGCCGAGGATGCGGCCAAGCAGGGACTGACCGTGGCATTCACGTGGTATCCGGCCACCGACAGCACCCAGAACGATGCCTACGGCCGGGCCAGGGACTGGCTGACCGATTCCCTTGCCGAGCGCATGATCGTCGACGCCAGCACCGAGCGTGGGCCCAGCGTGCAGTGGGCTCAGTGGGCCGAGGAACAAGCGAAGGTCATCGCCGACGTCAGTATCGAGTGCTCCGGGTGCCCCGAGGACACCGACACCGTCGTTCATCGCGTGGCCACCATCAAGCAGACCGCGGTGTCCGGCAGCGGCACCGATACCGTCGATTCCGACACCACGGTATGGGTCACGATCGTGCGAGAAGGCGACCGCTGGCTCATCGACGAGATCCGCTACTGACCTGGAGGACCTGTGAAGCTGAAGAACCTTGCTGCTGCCCTGATCACCGCCGCTCTCGCGACCGCTCTGGTGTCATGCGGCAGCGACGAGCCGCAGGCTCCTGCCGGCGCTGAGGTTCCGAGCACGACCGCAGCACCGGCGGTATCGGTCTTCGGCGAAGACAGCACCGACATCCTCTTCAAGATCCATCAGCGGAACGCCGTCGCGATCATCGAAGCGGTGGAGGAACGCGGAGGCACGCCGGAACAGGCCATAGCTGCTCTTCTTGCCGGTCGGGCCGAAACGGGCTGGAGGTCCGGGTTGTCCCTGCCGCCGCCTGCGACCGCAATCGCGGACATCTACGGATGGCGATTCACGTACAACATCGGTGCCGATTCCACGGACGCGGTGCGCGTCGCGACGTACACGTTCATGGATAACGCCGCAGCCGTGAAGGCCGATCCGA
>JAAZAD010000160.1 GCA_012514505.1 Rhodococcus sp. (in: high G+C Gram-positive bacteria)
CGCCGTGCCAGGCGCCACCGTGTGCGCGTACGTACCCACCAGGCTCGAGCCGGGTACGAGCGATCTACTGGTCGCTCTACGCGAAGTCGCGGGAAGAGTTCTGCTCCCGGTGACCGGCGAGGAAGGCCCGATGAAGTGGGCCGAATACACAGGCGACGCGGATCTGGTGCCCGCCGCACACGGTTTGCGGGAACCGCCCGGACCAGCGTTCGAGGTAGACGAGGTCCAGACCGCCCACACGATCTTCGTCCCCGCTCTCGCCGTGGACAGACGCGGAGTTCGTCTCGGCCGCGGCGCCGGATACTACGACCGAAGCCTGGTTCTGGCTCGGCCCGGCGCACGCCTGATCACCATCGTTCGAGACTCGGAGTTCGTAGACGAACTACCCGAGGAACCACACGATGTCCGCATCGGATGGGCTGTCACACCCAGCGCCGGCCTCCGGCAACTGTCGGGGGAATAGCCGAGCGATTGGCGCCGTTGGCACTGTCGACGGTAGAGTGCCAAGACCTGAGGTGTGACGCGTAGACCTCACGGTGATTTACACAGTGCGGAGGAACCCCAGTGCCCACCTATTCGTATGCATGCACGGAATGCGACAACCGCTTCGACATCGTTCAGTCCTTCAGTGAAGATTCCCTGACGGTCTGCCCCGCGTGCTCGGGCAAGCTCCGCAAGCTGTTCAATTCCGTCGGCATCGTCTTCAAGGGCAGCGGCTTCTACCGCACCGACAGCCGGAGCGGGTCGAACACCGCAAGCGAATCGGCGAAGGCCGATTCGACCCCGGCGAAGTCGAGCTCTTCGTCATCTGCTTCGTCGAAATCCGAGAGTTCTTCCACTACGTCGTCGAGCAGTTCCGCTCCGGCCAAGGCCGCCGCCAGCTGACACTTCCCTGCCTGTCCACAGGCGGAAGATTCGTCCACAGGCAGCCGTTTCCGGGGTGTTGACGCAACCCTGCGCCCCTAATCTTTCGGCATGCCCGCCATCCTGCCGAAGCAGTCGAGTTCGCGCGACTCCACTGGCTCGCTCGAATCTGCACTGATCGATCGGTTCTCCGAACTACAGCGCCCGGAATGGCTTCGAGCGGTGCACGCTCGCCGAATTGCAGCCGCAGTCTTGGCCTTGGCTGCCGTCGTCATCGCATTCCGAGGAGACCCTGGCTCCGATCATGTTTCGGTCGTGGTCGCCGCGCGCGACCTGCAACCCGGGATGGTGCTCACGGCGCAGGATCTGGAGATCGTCGAACGCGAAGCCCATTCGATACCTGAAGGAACACAGGCCATCACGTCCTCGGTGGTGGGCCGCACTCTCGCAGGCCCGACTCGTGCCGGAGAACCGCTTACCGACGTCCGCCTCCTCGGTCCGAGACTCGCCGATGCCGCGACGGGGATCGAAGACGCGAGAATCGTCCCCCTGCGCCTCGCCGATCCCCGTGTGGCCGGTCTCCTACGGGAGGGAGATCTCGTCGACGTCCTCACAATCGCACCCGAAACCTCACCCGGCGACGACAAGAATCCCGGTGCAGCAATCATCGCCGCCGGAGCCGTTGTGGTGCTGGTCACTACCCCGGAAAATGACCGTAACCAGGCAGAACGTATTGCCATGATCGCCCTACCCCGAGATGAAGCCACCAGGGTGGCGGCCGCGTCGCTCACCGATGCAATCACAGTTACATTTCAGTAATCCACATTCGTCCGTTAGCCTGTTCTACGTTTGACCGCCAGCCAGTCTGGACGACCTTGCTGATCACCAGAGGAGAAGAACGACATGCTCAAGGGTTTCAAGGACTTCCTGCTTCGAGGCAACGTCCTCGACCTCGCAGTTGCCGTTGTGGTCGGCACTGCATTCACTGCCATCGTCACGGCGTTCACCACATACGTGATCAACCCGCTGATCGCTGTCCTCGGGGGCGGCGACGAGATCGGTCTCGGTTTCCAGCTCGGTAATGCGGGTGACGAGTCGACCTTCGTCAACCTGGGTGCGGTGATCACCGCGAGCATCAACTTCATCATTGTCGCGGCAGTCGTGTACTTCGTCCTGATCGTGCCCGCGAATGCGGCGAAGAAGCGGTTCGCCACCGAGCCCGAGGACAAGGAAGCCAGCGAGACGGATCTGCTCATCCAGATCCGCGACATCCTCGAAGTGTCGACCGGCCGCGCTGACACCGGCGCGCACGCCAAGACGACACTCGAATAGCCCGACCCGTACACCACAATCGGGGCCCGCACAGAATCGTCTGTGCGGGCCCCGATTGTGTTGGTATCAAACGTCTGTTGACGAGGAACGGTATCCGTCACCCATGATGTGGGGGCACCTGATTTCGCAACCATTCGTCCGATCCGCCGGACTCCCCCGCATGTTCCGGGACGCGCTCGTCGGCTGTGGTGTCCGGCAAGACGTCACCGAAGATCCGGGCCAGCTTGGCCCGGTCCACCGGCTGCTTGTCTGCTGAAATGGTTCAGTCCTCCAGCCCGGACAGCTCCGAAATGACGTGGCTGGCCAGCAGGGTCAGCGTCGCCATTCCGTCACGTACCGCTGCGCGCGACGATGCGAGGTTGACCACGAGCGTGCTGCCGGACACACCTGCGAGGCCACGCGACAGACCGGCATCGAGCGATCCCGCCGCCAATCCCGAGGCACGCAGCGCCTCCGAGATTCCCGGAATCTCGCGGTCGAGAATTTCTGCAGTCACATCCGGTGTGACGTCGCGAGGAGACACTCCGGTACCACCGACCGAAATCACGAGGTCGACGCCTCCGATGACTGCAGTATTGAGTGCATTCCGGATCTCCACTTCGTCGGCAGCAACCGCCACGGTCGCGTCGACGATGAAGCCTGCCTCGCCCAGCAACTCCGTGACCAGCGGCCCGATCGAATTGCTTCCGTCTCCGTGAGCAGTTCGGTCATCGACGATGACCACCAATGCGCGACCGGCCAGCGAGGCTTCGATATCCATGCTTCCTACCGTAGTGGGCAGATCGGAAAGGGACGCGACGTCCCCGACAATTCCCGAGATCATCAGCGACCACCCCGGTCGGCGACCGCGAGCTCGACGTCGGCCGACTTTTCGGAATTTCCACCCGGCTCGACGTAGGTGACGGTCACCTTGTCGCCGGGTGCGTGCGAACGGATCGCTGCGATCAACGCATCACCACTGTTGACCAACCGATCATCGACCTTGGTGATCACGGCACCCTCTGGGATCCCTGCTTCCGCGGCGGGACCACCCTCCATGACGGAGATGACGGTTGCGCCGTTCGCGTCGTCTCGGGACGGAACCGTGATCCCGATCATGGCGTGCTTCACTTGTCCGGTGTCGATCAACTGCTGGGAGATGCGGCGAACCTGATCGACGGGGATCGCGAATCCGAGGCCGATCGAACCGCTGGGGCCACTGATCCCCCCTCCCATGCTGGCGATCGCGGTATTGATGCCGATCAGTTTGCCGTTCATGTCGACGAGCGCACCACCCGAGTTGCCCGGGTTGATCGCGGCATCCGTCTGCAGGGCATTGATAACGGTGTTCTGGTTTTCGGATTCACCACTCGTGGACACGGGGCGGTCGAGAGCGGAGACAATGCCCTCGGTGACCGTTCCGGCAAGACCCAGCGGGGAGCCGATTGCGACAACCTGCTGACCCACCTGCACCTCCTCGGAGGTACCGAGTTCGATGGGAGTCAGATCGGTCTTGCCCTCGGCCTTGATCACAGCGAGGTCGGACACCGGGTCACCGCCCACGATTTTCGCCGGCACCACGGAACCGTCCGAGAACCCCACCTTCACCTCGCCGCCACGTGCGGCTGCACCGACCACATGGTTGTTGGTGAGGATGAGACCGTCCGAAGACAGGATCACTCCTGAACCCTCACCCCCGGCGCCACCGGGTGCCGCGACCTCGATCTGGACCACGCTGGGTACGACCTTCTCGGCGACCGCCTGCACCGTTCCGGAGGGTGCGTTCACGGCCGGACTGGCCGAGTTGATGGGCGCATCGAGCGAATTGGTGACGCTGCCACCCGAACCGTTGCTGCCGACCGACCAGGCACCCACGGCGCCGCCGATACCGCCGGACACCAGCGCCAACGCCAATCCACCGGCCACGAGGGCGGTTCGGCCGGAGCGCTTCGGCCCGGCGGGGGCAGATTCGTGTTGCCCGAGACCGGGGTGTCCGTAACCGCCTTGATCGGTAGTCGGTGCTCCGGCCGTGGGCTGCCCCAGCTGACCTGGAAACGGGCCGCCGGAGAAGTTCCCTCCGGGCTGCGGCTGCCCGTACGCGCCCGGTTGTACGTGCTGCTGCGGCGGCGCGCCGTAGGGATTGCCACCCAACCCGTGCGGGCGAGCGAACTGCTGCGTCGGGTCGTGAGGTGCCGGATCGTGCGGTGTCGCGTTCTGAGGATTCGGGTTCTGAGGATTCTTGCTGTTGTCGTCTTCAGTCATCGCACCGCTTTCGTCTCCGGCCACCGCTCATTCGAGGGTCGCTTTCTCTACCCACAAGACTGCCAACTGCAACTGAGAACGCCCTGAGACCGGGCTGTCATTTGTCCAACGATGTGCAGTCGGCGTTCATTCGGGTTCGCTCGTTCATGCGGGTCCGCTCGTTCATTCGGGTTCCCCGGGGAGAACGATCCTGATCAGGGCACCGCCCCGCTCGGATCCGTCCACCGCAATGGTTCCACCATGCTTGACGACCACTTGCCGCACAATCGCCAGGCCCAATCCCGAGCCCGGCATCGAACGCGAGGCAGTGGAGCGGTAGAAGCGTTCGAACACCAATTGCCGATCTTCCTCGGGGATGCCAGGACCGGCATCGTCCACGGTCAGTTCGAGTAGCCCGTGGTGTGGGCGCATCTGCACCCGCACTCGCTCACCGGTGGGACTCCACTTGGCCGCGTTGTCGAGCACGTTCAGTACTGCGCGTGACAACCCTGCTTGATCGCCGTACACGAACCACGGCACCGTGTCGGCGGTGAAGTCGATTTCGTTGCGACGTCGACGCGCACGTTCCAGGCACCGATCGACCACTTCGCGCAGGTCCACTCGCTCGAACACAGTCTCCGGTGCATCCTCGCGGGCCAGGTCGACGAGGTCGCCGACCAGGGTCGACAATTCCTCGATCTGTGCAACCACATCGGTGCGCAGCTCAGCCATGTCGTCGTCCGGAATCTGTGGTGCTCCCGGTCGACTGGATGCGATGAGCAGTTCCATGTTGGTCCGCAACGAGGTCAGCGGTGTGCGCAGTTCGTGCCCGGCATCGGCGACGAGCCTGCTCTGCCGCTCGCGCGATTCCGCCAGTGCCCGCAGCATGGTGTTGAAGCTTTCGGTTAGCCGCGCCAACTCGTCGCTTCCGGCCACCGGTATGGGGGTCAGGTCGTCGGTGCGTGCAACTCGTTCCGCGGCGGCGGTCAGGCGGGCCACTGGTCGTAGACCTGTCCGACCCACAGTGGTGCCCGCAGCCGCGGCGAGGATCACGCCGCAGCCACCGACGACGAGCAGCACCCACGCGAGGCGGTCCAGCACCGCATCCGTCGGTGCCAAACGCTGCGCGATCACCAGCGTGCTGCCGTCCTGGGTGCGCTCCGCGAGAACCCGCTGTTTCTCGACGGTCCGCAGCGAGCTTTCGCGCTCACCACGGGCAACGGCCAACTCGGCCGCCCCGACCGGAACATTGGACCCAGGGGGTGCGTACGAGTCGAGATTCGGAAAGATCAGCGCCACACTGATGTCGGTCGCGTACGAGGTCGCACCCGCAATGTAGCGAGGGTCGAACGTGACGAGCCGGCTGTCGACCAGAGCCGCTGCACGGGTGCGCAGTTGGTGATCGACGTCCGCGTACAGGGCACGTGCAACCACCGCATAGGCGGCAACAGCCATCACGGCAACCACGATGGCAACGACGGAGGCGGCCAACAACGTCACCCGCCACCGCAACGACACCGAGCGGGTCAGCGGGATGGGCGGCCGCATCGGGGACGGAACCTGCGATGTCGGGATCGGACCGGTGCGAGGCCGATCGTGGTTCGCGTGATCCTTCGGCTGGTCCCGGGTTCCGAAGGGACTGGCCATCACG
This sequence comes from Rhodococcus sp. (in: high G+C Gram-positive bacteria), assembly GCA_012514505.1. GTDB lineage: Bacteria > Actinomycetota > Actinomycetes > Mycobacteriales > Mycobacteriaceae > Rhodococcus_F. The sequence goes on from JAAZAD010000160.1 coordinate 6,068, forward strand.
GCGGAGTCTCCCGAAGCACGTAGCCGACGCCGCGGACCGTGTGGATGAGCCTCGACTCCCCGTCGGCCTCCGTTTTGCGACGCAGGTATCCGACATACACCTCGAGTGCGTTACCGGACGTGGGGAAGTCGTATCCCCACACTTCTTCGAGAATGCGACCGCGTGTGAGCACCCTGCGCGGGTTTGCCATGAGCATCTCCATCAGGGAGAACTCGGTGCGGGTGAGGCTGATCGAGCGCCCCGATCTGGTGACCTCGCGGGTCACCGGGTCCAGCGTCAGGTCGCCGAACTCCATTTCCTCGGAGTCCTCACCGGGGTCGGGCGTCGTGCGGCGCAGGAGTGCCCGTAATCGAGCCAGCAATTCTTCGAGCGCGAAGGGCTTCGGAAGGTAGTCGTCGGCGCCGGCATCCAGACCGGAGACCCGTTCGGATACCGAATCACGGGCGGTGAGGACGAGGATGGGCAGATCGTCACCGGTGCTGCGCAACCGGCGGCACACCTCGAGACCGTCGAGCCGCGGCATCATCACGTCGAGCACCAATGCGTCGGGCCGAGAATCGGCGACCTGTTCGAGTGCGTCCAGGCCGTCTACTGCAAGGTCCACCGTGTAGCCGTTGAAGCTGAGTGAACGCCGCAGGGATTCCCGCACGGCCCGATCGTCGTCGACCACCAAGATGCGCATACCAGACAGTTTGAACCGACCAACTGAGATATGTCTGAGAAGGGCCGATCAGCGCGTCGGACGCGGAGAGGGCAAACTCCAATTCCGCCACAGCGCAACGAGCCGCAAACCCGTCGCGAATACCGTTCCGATCACCAACGCGAGGTTGTTCACGCCGCCCATCTCGATCACCACCACCACCAACGCGGCGCCGAGCAGCGCCGGCACGGCATACAGATCCTTGTGCAGCAACAACGGCATCTCGTTGACCAGGACATCACGCATCACACCACCACCGATGGCGGCTGTGCCGCCGATCAAGACCGCCGCCAACGCCCCCGAATCGTGCTCGAGGGCGATGACGGCGCCTGTCGTCGCGAACACTCCCATGCCCAGTGCGTCGAGCGTCAGAATCGCTGTCCGCAATCTGTCCAGGATCGAATGCGCGTAGAACACGACCAGCGACGTGACCGCCGCCGTACCGAAGTTCGCCCAACTCGTCAGCGAGGTCGGCGGATGTATCCCCAGCAGGATGTCACGGACGATGCCGCCCCCGATTCCGGTGAACACGCCGACGCAGAAGACACCGAACAGATCGAGGCGTTTGGACACGCCGACGAGGGCACCGGAGGCCGCAAAAGCGGCGATACCCACCAGTTCCAAGAATTGCTGCAGCACCGGATCAGAGTGCCACGCCACACCCTCACATGTTGTCGACGTCGATCAATCCACTCCGAACAGCCTTCACGAGTCTGCGCGGCACCCGATGTGTGACTCCACCAACGGTGACATCGACGAGGTCCGGCGCCTGCGCTTTCCACTGAGATCTACGACTGCGGGTGTTGGATCGGGACATCTTCCGCTTGGGAACAGCCATGTCTACTCCCCTTTCGCCCGGCGCTTGCCGTAGCGACGTTCGAACTTCTCGACCCGTCCCGCCGTGTCCATCACACGCTGAGCGCCCGTCCAGAACGGGTGCGATTCGTTGGTCACGTCCACGACGACGAGTGGGTATACGTTTCCGTCTTCCCATTCCACGGTGCGGTCGCTGGTCAGGGTGGACCGGGTGAGGAACCCGTTTCCGGTACTGGCGTCCCGAAAGACCACGTGGTGGTAGTCGGGGTGGATGCCCTGCTTCATTGCTGTCCTTCTCTCTTGTCCTGTTCCGCGTACTTGTTCTGTTCGGCGAAGGAGGATTCGGTGGTCTCGCACGGGTCTTCGTGAAACTGCCCGAACGGGTCGTTCCAGGTGTGCCACCGGGTCTCGTCGACGAGTTCGTCGTCAGAGACGAGGGCCCACTGCAACGTTCGGTCGATCTCGGTCGGGTCGGCGGCATAGACCAGCACGACGATCGACGAATGCCGGTCACCGAAGCGCTCGTCCCATCGCAGAGCTGCCATCGCCCTGCGGTCGGTGGGTACCTGCTCCTGCTCTTCGGGTGCCATGGCGGCCAACCACCGATTCGCACTCGCGACGCGCAGTCCCCCGCCCGCCGATTCGAGCCACAGCGCCTCGTCCGGTTGCGTGGCCACCCACACCCGGCCCCGCGCAGAGACGACACCTTCGAGCAGTACGTCGATCGCCTCGTGCAGCCGTTCCGGATGGAACGGGCGCTGCGCTTCGAACTCGACGATCATCACTCCGCAATCGTCGGTGAGCGGCGGTTGCCCCCGCAGTAGCGGTGAATGTGCGTCGGACACCGCGCCACGACGCGCGTCCGCGGGCACCTGCGACAGCAGCTTTTCGACATCGATCGCAGGACTGTCTGTGCTGGGTTCCCACGCAATCGGGGCTCCCGGCGCGAGACGAACCAGCACTGCGTGCAATTTCGCCTGCTCCCAGCCGTCGTCCGCGGCGCCGGTGACGACGAGCGCATCCGCGTAGTCGACCTGCCCGACCGCGATCTGCGCGACTGTGCGGCCGTCGTCGAGCTCGTCGTCACCGGTGGCATCGCCGAACCACGTACCTGCGTCGACGCAGGTGACCACGGACTCGACACGAACGTCGCGGGACGCAGGTCCGTCGATCTGCCCCACCACACCTGCGACGATCACATGGTCGATGGCCCAGCACAGTGCCTCGGGCTCGAGCCGGCGGTCGAGGTGCAAGACGATGCGCTGTACAGAACTGCGCGTGTGCAATGCCCGGAGCAGCGGCAACAGATCCTGGCGCAGGGTGCAGGAGATGCACCCGTGCGCGAGTTCCAGAACACTGAGCCGATCCATCGGCCGACCGTCCTCGATGGTGGTGACAGTGCGCCTCACCACCCCTTCGTGGACGAGGTCGAGGTCGTGGTGGACCACCACCGTTCCTGGTCCGAGCAGCGCCTGAGCGGTCGCATCCGTGGCCCCGTTCCACCCCGCCACCAGGATCAGCGGCGTCCGGCCGTCGAGAATCTCACTCACGAGCCACCCTTTCGGTAACGATTGTCATTAACGACAACGAACGGTACATTGAACTTCCGCTGTTGTCGAAAACGATTATCAACCCCAGTTGGGGTGGAGAGGGAACGCCCATGTCGGCGCACTGCCAGGTGACCGGACGCGCACCCGGATTCGGGAAGTCCGTGTCGCACTCCCACAAGCGCACCAGCCGTCGCTGGAACCCGAACATCCAAAGCAAGACCTACTGGCTCCCCAGCGAGGGCCGACGCGTCACACTCACGCTCTCGACCAAGGGCATCAAGACGATCGACCGAGACGGAATCGAAGCCGTGGTCGCGAAGATCCGCGCACGCGGAGAGAAGGTCTGACCATGGCGAGAAACGAGATTCGCCCCATCGTCAAACTCAAATCGACGGCCGGAACCGGGTACACCTACGTCACCCGCAAGAACCGCCGCAACGACCCAGATCGTCTGATCATGAAGAAGTACGACCCCGTCGTACGCAAACATGTCGACTTTCGCGAAGAGAAGTAGTTCCAGTGGCAAAGAAGTCGAAGATCGCGAAGAACGAACAACGCAAGGTGATCGTCGCAAGGTACGCCGAACGGCGAACCGAGCTGAAGGAGATCATTCGTCGTCCCTCGAGCAGCGACGACGAGCGCGCGAGGGCGCAGGCCGCCCTGCAGCGTCTACCACGTGACTCCAGTCCGGTAAGATTGCGCAATCGAGACGCTGCGGATGGACGTCCGCGCGGCCACCTGAGGAAATTCGGGCTCTCTCGCGTGCGTGTACGCGAGATGGCGCACCGCGGGGAGCTGCCAGGCGTCCACAAGTCGAGCTGGTAAGGAAAGCCAATGGCAGTCAAGAGATCATCGTCCAAGAAGCCGCGGCCGGTCGAGGGTCGCAAGCCCAAGAAGAACCCGTTGTTCGCAGCCAAGATCGAGCACGTGGACTACAAGGACACCAACCTTCTCCGCACCTTCATCTCGGACCGCGGCAAGATCCGTAGCCGTCGCGTGACGGGCCTGACCCCGCAGCAGCAGCGTCAGGTTGCCATCGCCGTGAAGAACGCGCGCGAGATGGCGCTTCTCCCCTTCACGAGCCGGTAGCCCCACCCCCTTCCCCGGCGAATGTCACACGCGTTCAGCTCACGCGAACCGGTGTGACATTGGTCGGGACGAACGGCCGCGCAGTCCATCGGACTACGCGGCCGTTCTGTTCGGTGCACCGCTCAGGAGTCGGTAGACCGCACCGGAAAAGGGCCTCAGGAGAAGGGCGTCGTCTGCAGGATCTCGATCGCCGAGTCCTCGAGCTGCCCGATGGTGTTCGACAGAATCACCACACCACGGTCGTGCTGGCGGTCCAGCACGATCACACTCTGAAAGCCGCCGGTGGTACCGGAGTGCACCGTGTACTGCGTGCCTGCCGACTCCATAGCTTTCCAGGTGAGCCCGCTCCGTCCACCATCTGCAAAGGACCACTGCAGGTCCATCGCCGACTCGCCAGGCACCGAGCCGTCGAGCAGCTGGCTGGTGTAGGCACCCATGTCGGCGATCGTCGAACGCACCCCGCCCGCCGGCGCATAGCCGTCGAGTGGCCATGCCGGTTGCGATCGGCCCAGCACGTCGAATCCCGTCGTGGCCCCCGGCGGTAGCGCCGACTCCGTCAACGGAATCCACGTATCGGAAAGCTCCAATGAACGAAGCATCCGCTCGGTCAGCAACGTGGAGTAGTCGGTGTGCGCAGCCGCAGCCAGCGCCTGCCCCAGCAACGCGTAACCGAACGTCGAATACTGATTACGTCCGGGCGTCAGCAACGGTGTCTGCCGCGCCTGCGCCAGCAACTGTTCTCGGTCGAATTCGAACGGGTTCCGGCCCACGACCCAGCCGAGCCCACCGGCTGCCATGTCGGCTGTCAGCGCGAACGGGGGCAGGCCCGACCTGTGGCTGGCCAGATCGAGCAGGGTCACCCCACCAGCCGGTGTGCCGCCCAACGGCAACAGTTCTTCCAGTCGCGTGTCCTCGCGTACCTCGCCCCGGCGCACCGAATCGACGAACAACGCGGCAGTGAAGGTCTTGGTGATGGATCCGATCTCGTACTGGGTGTCGTTCTCGGCACCGAAGTTGGCGTAGCGAACGCGTTCACCATCCACGACGACGACACTCACACTGCGCTGCACACTGCGATCGAGAATCGGCGCAACGGCCGCGATCACCGCGGGGTCTCCCGACGAGGGCGGCGCCAACGCACCGGCCGCAGGGAGCCCACCGAGAAGCATTGCGAACACACACGTGGCGACAACCACACATCTACCGAACATCCACTGCCCCACCGTCGTTCCCGCAGGGACACCTGCGCCAGGCTCCCGACCCATCGTCAATTGTCTCGCACACGAGTGCCCCAACACTAGACTGCTAGACGTTTTTCCAGTCGAGGAGGTCCCGCAACGTGTCGGGTGTGCTTGCGGGTTTCACCGTCATCTTTGTCATCATCGCGATCGGCTATGCGCTGGGCCGATTCGAAACGCTCGGACCACAGGCAGAGACCGTTCTCGGCAGACTGGTGTTCTTCGTCGCGACGCCTGCCCTGCTCTTCGACACCCTGGCCACCTCCGACCTGTCGGTGATCTTCTCCCCGACCCTCGCCGTAGCGTCCGCCACAGCCTTCGCGGTCGGCGCGCTGTATGTAGTGATCGCGAAACTCTGGCTGCACCGACCGGTTCCCGAGCTGACCATCGGCGCGCTGTCGGCCTCGTACGTGAACTCCGCCAATCTCGGCATACCCATCGCAGTGTTCGTTCTGGGCGATGCGTCGTACGTGGCGCCGCTGCTGCTGTTCCAGATCGTGGTGTACTCCCCGATCGCGCTGAGCATTCTCGACATCTCCTCCTTGCGCGGTGGGGCGTCGCGATGGGAAACCATCAGTGCGCCGTTCAAGAATCCGATCGTCCTCGCGGGCGCAGCCGGGCTGGCCCTCGCCGTCTCCGGCTGGACGCCCCCGGAAGCGTTGATGCAACCGTTCCACCTCGTGGGCGGCGCCTCGGTACCAGGCGCGTTGATCGCGTTCGGGTTGTCGCTGTACGGCGTGCGGGTGCTCGAGAAGGGAGCGAGTCCACGCCGTGACGTCGCGCTGGCGTCGACACTGAAGATCGTCGTGCAGCCCGTTCTCTCCTACCTCATGGCACACCACCTGCTCGGACTCAGCGGGCACGAATTGTTTGCCATCGTCGTCGTATCGGCACTTCCCACGGCGCAGAACGTGTTCGTCTACGCCAGCCGATACCAGCGGGGCACCGTGCTCGCACGAGACAGCGCATTCGTCACCACGCTCGCCTCCATTCCCGCGATCGGGATCGTGGCGGCTCTCCTCGCGTGAGCACGCGTTACGCTCGAGCCATGCGTGTTCTCGCCGTGGCGCTGATCGGCCTCGTTGTCGCGGGGTGCTCATCCGGGGCTGATAGCGAACCCATCGAACCGTCCTCCGAACGACCACCGGCCATTCAGCAGATCCCCTCCGACGACTTCCGCACCGCCTTCACACCACGTCCCGACATCGTGCGTGGCCACGAGACCCCGATCGAATCGTGGTCGGAGGTAGATCCCAGGACCATCGCATTGAACTTCACCACCGGAACCCCGGAGTGCTACGGCGTCGACCCCGTCGTCACGGAAACAGACGCGACGATCGAGGTATCCGTCCGCACCGGCGCACTTCCCGAAACCGCAGACAAGATGTGCGTGCTCATCGCCGTCATGGGCACCGTCGAAGTGCCACTCGAAACGCCCATCGGTGACCGCGACGTGGTCGGCAACTGATCCGTGAGCCGCTGGTTTCTCAACGTCTGCATTGCAACGGCCCTACTGCAGGCCGTCTATAACGCAGTACGTGTTCTGGTTTCGTACCGGATCTTGGATCTGGGCGGGGATGCAACGACGGTCGGGATCGTCACCGCCCTGTTCGCGCTGACGCCACTCCTGCTGGCGGTGCAGATCGGACGCGCCGCCGACCGCCACCACACCGGGTCACTGATGCGGGCGGGCCTGCTGCTCACGACAGCCGGGACGGCGGTGATCGCATTCAGCGGCGATCTCCTCACCCTCGCGGCCGGAAACATCGTGCTCGGCTTCGGTCAGATCCTGGTGACTCTCACCGCGCAGAGTTTCGTTTCGACCCTGTCGCCGCCCGGCCAACTCGACCGAGGATTCGCCGGCCTGACGCTGGCCGTGTCGATCGGTCAGGCGCTCGGCCTTCCGGCGGTGGGTCTGATCGTGTCGTGGAGCAGCGACGCATCCGGCGTCCACACGACACCTGCTCTGTTCGCGATGGCGGCCGTGTCTGCGCTTGCCATCCCCTTCGCATTCCCGCTCCGCGACCCCGGTCCGCGTAACCCGGACAGCCCGCGCAAGGCGCCGGAATCGATGCGGAGCATGCTCGGCACCGGTGGTATGAAGGCGGCTCTGCTGAGCAGTCTCGTCGTGCTGTCGTCGATGGACCTGGTGTTGGCGTATCTTCCGGTGCTCGGTGCGGAGTTCGGATTCAGCGTGATGACGGTGACGCTGCTGTTGACTGCCCGCACCCTTGCCACCATCGCTTCCCGCGCATTCCTGCCACGCTTGCTCGATCGCGTTCCCCGTGAACGCCTCCTGATCTCCGCAACCCTGTGTTCGGCTCTGCCGATGGCGCTCGTCCCGTTCGTGCCGAACGCTTTCGCCATCGCAGCGCTGATGGTGATCGCGGGCATCTTCTGGGGTATCGGCCAGCCACTCACGATGACGTGGGTGGTGAGCCTGGTCGCCCCGACCGACCGCGGAGCGGCACTCTCGTTGCGCCTGACCGGAAACCGCCTCGGCCAGGTTGTGGTCCCACTCGCGGCCGCCGGCGCTGCAGGAGTCGCGGGAGTCGGCTCGATCTTCGTCATCTCCGGCGCGCTACTCGGAGTGTCGGCCACCGCCACGTGGCGGGCTGTTCGAAAGCCGATCCCCTAGGGCGCCGTCGACACCTGGTTGTTCGGTCGCAGGAGTTCGTCACGGGTGCCGGGCATGTCACTGCGCCCCCGATCGGTGCACTTGACGGCCAGCACGTGATTGATCCCGAGCCGGTTCGCCGAAAAGCTCAACGCCGCACCGGCCATGTACAACCGCCACACCCGTGCCCGCCCGGGGCTACTGTGTGCCACCGCCTCATCCCAGTTCGCCTCCAGGTTCGCCACCCAGGCACGAAGGGTCTGCGCGTAGTGCTCACGCAGCGCCTCCACATCGCGCACTTCGAAACCGACACCTTCGAGCGCTTCCACCATCGTTGAGAGCGGCAGGATCTCACCGTCGGGGAACACGTAGCGGTCGATGAAGGATGTTTTGGAGAACCCAGGCACGGACTTGCGTGGTCTTCGCGAGATCGCGTGGTTGAGCAACCGTCCGTGTGGACGTAGCAGCGCGAACAGGTCCGCCGCATAGGTCTCGAGCATCACGTCGCCGACGTGCTCGGCCATGCCGATGCTCGAGATCGCGTCGAACGGGCCGTCGGTGACGTCGCGGTAGTCCTGGACTCGGATCTCGACCAGCTCGCTCACGCCCTCCTCGACCATTCGTTTGCGGGCGTAGTCGGCCTGCTCCTGGGACAAGGTGACACCGACGACGCGTGCACCGTAGGTTCGCGCAGCGTGCAGGGCGAAAGTCCCCCACCCACAACCGACGTCGAGTACCCGCATCCCCTCGGTCAGACCGAGTTTGCGCGCCACCAGATCACATTTGGCGTACTGAGCCGCATTGAGATCCTCGCTCTGCTGCGCCCAGTACGCGCACGAGTAGGTCATCGATTCACCGAGCACGAGCCGATAGAAGTCGTTGCCGACGTCGTAGTGGTGGCTGATCGCGGCGGCGTCACGCGCCTTGTCGTGCCGGCGTCCGCGTCCTGGTTTCATCTCCTCCACCGGAGGCTTCGGCGGAAGGCCGATGATCCCCAGGCGCAGTGCCGCTTTCACCAGTTCCTTCTTGGTGTTCCCGTCGATTTGCACTCCGGGACCTCGGGTCGGGTCCGCCACCTCTTCCAGCGCATCCAGACCGGCGAGGAGGTCGCCTTCGATGTCGATGTCGCCGGAGACGTAGGCACGCGCGAAACCGAGGTCGTTGGGCGCCCAGAGCAACCGGCGCAGGCCACGGCGATTGACGAGGCGGACCCGCCACGGCGCATCCGGAGGACCACTCCGGCTCCCGTCCCAACACTCGATACCGACTGGAACCTGATCACCCAGCACCGCACGAACCAGCGGCGCTACCGTGTCGGCGACCGTCATTTACACACCTCCGGTGAGTATCAGGTGGAGTACGCCCGATCAGTCTGCACCACTTACGCTTCTGCCATGCGAAGAATCGCTGCCAGATCGGCGACAGCCGACTCTGCAACCGGGGAAAGGCTTTCCACCGTCGCGGTCAGAACACTTCCGTCCAGGACGGCCGCAACCAGACTCGGCTGCAGCGTCTGATATCCGCAGGCCGACAGTATTCTTTCCAGCTGCCGGGTAGCGGTCTGGCGGTACTTCCCCAGCAGTTGGCCCAGTTCGGGACTCTCCCGTCCACAGTCGATGATGCTCCAGAACGTTCCGGTTATCGCATGGTCGTCCATCGTCGGCCCGTAGTAGGCGCCTAGGAGCATCCGGGCCACACTGCCTCGATCGAACGGTCCACCCTCGGAAACCTTGTCGATGATCCGCTCCGCCTCGAGCGACCGTGTGCGTTCGATCTCGTCCACGCACGCCGCCAGCAGATCCCCGCGCGTATCGAAGTGGTACCGCACCGACCCCGGGGAAGCGTTCGCAGCCTGGGCGACACCACGATGTGTGACTGCGGCGATCCCACCACCGAGCAGCAACCGAACAGCCCCTGCGAGCAACTGCGCTCGACGTTGGGCCGACCGCGCCTGTTCCGTCCGGGTAGGAGCGCTCATGTGTCCCGCCTTTGTCATGTACTCATCCTCTGTGGTCCATACCCTATCGACAAATGATGCATCTGCATCATTTTTCTGTAGACTTCCCTCTGGCAGGTGTCGCGGACACCGCCGACTCTCCCCGATCCAGGGGCCCTCTCAACCCAAAGGTTGACCTTTAATGCTTGGCAACACCACAGACAGCGCTGCCGCTACCGGCACGCCTGCACAGAACCCCTCGGGGACAATCCCAGCTTCCGTAAAAACCATTCTGTCGGTGCTCGTGATCACTGCCTTCGTGATGATGCTCAACGAGACGACGGTCGCTGTTGCGCTGCCGTCGATCATGGCGGACTTCTCGCTCTCCGCGACCACTGCCCAGTGGCTGCTCACCGGCTTCATGCTGACCATGGCCGTGGTGTTGCCGACCACAGGTTGGATCCTCGAGCGCTTCCCCACTCGGTCCGTCTTCATCTTCGCCACCACCGTCTTCCTCCTGGGCACGGTGTTGGCCGCATTGGCGCCGTCGTTTTCCCTACTACTGCTCGCCCGAGTCGCCCAGGCCATCGGCACCGCAGTGTCATGCCGTTGCTGATGACTGTGGCCATGACCCTGGTGCCTGCTCCACGCCGGGGCACGGTCATGGGACTGATCGCCGTGGTCATGGCGGTCGGCCCGGCTCTCGGCCCCACGGTGGCCGGTGTGATTCTCAGCTTCACTTCGTGGCACGGGATCTTCTTGTTCATGGTGCCGCTGGTGACCGCCGCCACCGTCATCGGCGCGATGAAGCTGACCAACATCGGCGAGCCGCGCACCTCGCCGTTCGATCTGCTCTCGGTGATCCTGTCGGTGTTTGCCTTCGGTGGCCTGGTCTACGGACTGAGCTCGATCGGCGTCATCGTCGAAGGCGGGGAGGGTGCGCAGAACGCCCTGATCGTCCTGGCCGTCGGCGTCGTGGGTCTCGCGCTCTTCGTCTGGCGCCAGGTAGCCCGCGGCCGGCACGACGGGGCGTTGCTGGATCTGCGTCCCCTCGCCGTTCGCAACTTCTCCCTCTCCATTTTCGCGATGATGTGCTTGATGGCGGCGATGCTCGGTGTGCTCAATACCCTTCCGCTGTACCTGCAAGGATCATTGCTCGTGACCGCCCTGGTCACAGGTCTTGTACTCCTGCCCGGAGGCCTACTGGAAGGCGTACTGTCCCCGATCGCCGGTCGGCTCTTCGACAGGCACGGACCCCGCCCGCTGATGATCCCCGGCATGATCGTTGTCGTAGGCAGCCTGTTCTGGCTCTCCACCATCGACGAGAACACCAGCATATGGCTGGTGGTCACCTGCCACGTCATCTTCTCGGTCGGACTGGCGGCACTGATCACCCCGCTGATGACCACGGCACTGGGTTCCCTCCCGACAAACCTGTACGGCCACGGTTCCGCCATCCTCAACACTGTCCAGCAGTTGGCGGGTGCCGCCGGCACCGCAACGATGATCGCCATCTACAGCGGCGTCGGCGCCCGCGCCGAAGCCGACGGAATCCCGGAAACAGCCGCGCTGGCCGACGGCGCAAGCACCGCATTCCTGGCTTCCACGGCCCTCGCCGTCGTCGCCCTGGTCTGCTCGTTCTTCATCACCCGGGTGCCGGAAACCGGAAGCACACAGCCTGCCCCACAGAGCTCCGTAGGCTGAGGCGATGGACACCGTTCACCGGTTGATGACGTCGCATCACGACCACCTGGCGGACTGGCTACGTGAGGGCGAGCGCGCCAGTCTGGACAGTTTCCTGCACGCGCATCACCCGGATTTCTCCCTGGTCACGACGAGTGGCGACATCCTGGGCCTCGATGCGCTCCGCTCCGCACTCAGCGGGGCGGGTGGTTCGAGACCCGGACTCACCATCACAATCGGCGAGGTGACTCGTCTGGGAGCGGACACCTACCGGTTCCTCGAGCAGCACGAGATCAATTCGAACGTGGTCGACCTGCGGGTGGTCACCGCTGTCTTGCGCGGCGAGCACGTCGTCGCACTGCAGGAAACCGCCAAGCCCGGCCCAGATTATCGGCGCCTGCGCACGTAATCGCTGACCACGGCGGCGCCGAGGCCGTCGAGGCCCGGTGCCACCACTCGGCCACCGACGCGCTCCGCCAATCGATCGACGACGCGGGCAAGACCCGGATCGTCACCGAGGCGAAAGAATGTGACCCGCGCACCGAACCGTGCTACCGAATCCAGCTCTCGCACCGTCAAACCCAACGTCCGCGCAGTGGGCGGGTAGTCGAAGTAGGCAAAGCCATCCGGCTCGAGATGAGCAGTCGGTTCGCCGTCGGTCACGACCATCACCACTGGTTGCGCATTGGGGTGACGACGGAGGTGACGCTCGGCGAGCAGAAGCGCGTGGTGCAGATTGGTGCCCTGTTCCCACACCCCGTCCAGGCCGGCCAACTCGGTGGGCGTCACCACCTGCGCGTGCCGGCCGAACGCGATGATCTGCAACTCATCACTGCGGAACCGTGTTGTCACAAGATGATTCAAAGCGAGGGCCGTGCGCTTCATCGGCACCCAGCGCCCTTCCATCACCATCGAAAACGACGTATCCACGAGCAAGGCGACGGCGGCGCGTGACCGTTGCTCGGTCTCCGCCACCTCCACGTCCGACACATGCAGACGTACCGGAACGCGGCCAGGTTCGCGAAGCACTGCGTTGGTGATCGTGCGGGTCACATCCCACGACTCCGTGTCTCCGAATTCCCATTCTCGTGATGCTCCCGTCGGTTCTCCCAGAGCTCCCGCACGCCGGGTTTCGCGCTCGCCGCCTCGCGACGACAGTTGCCCTGCCAGGTCCCGCAAGGCGGCTTGCCCCAGCTGTCGCATCGCTTTCGGGGACAGTCGCCACTGCCCGTCGGCACCCCGGTCGAAGAATCCTTCGTCACGCAGCGCCCTCTCGAGATCCGCGAGGGTGCGAGCGTCTGCCGCAGCCTCGTCACCGAGTTGGCGTCCCAACGCCTCGGGATCTATGTCGTCGAGTTGCGCGCCCGCATACTGTTGCGACAGCTGCTCCGCAAGAGACTCGAGCTCGGCAATATCCTGTAGTGCTCCAGTTCCCTCCCCGAGCCCCATTCCGTCGTCCCCACGGAATCGTTGCGCGCCTTGCCAATCCTCACCGGGTCTGGCTGCCTGCAGGTGCTGGTCCAGTCGGTCGAGTTGTCCCATCAACGACGGATCACCAAACGCTTGCTGCGCCAACGCATCCAGTTCATCACGTTGCTCCGGGGTCAGCGAATTGCGCAATCGCTGTGCCGCCGCCGCGCGTTGGGCCAGCGAGTCCAGCAATTCGTCGACATTGCGCGGGTTCTCGGGGAAGAACTCGCCGTACTCGTCCATGAATTCGTCGAAATGCTGCTGGGTGTCGTCTCCGCGCGCATGTTCCTCGAGCAGATTGTTGAGGTCTTCGAGCATGTCACGGATGTGCGCACGATCCATATCGGTGGCACCCTCGAGCGCCTGCTTCATGCCCTCGAACCTCTGGTCCAGCATTTCTCGCCCGAGCAGATCGCGTATCTGCTCGTACTTTTCCCGTGCGTCGCTGCTGCGCCAGTCGTAATCGGCAAGATCTTGAACGGCCTGCGCAGTGGACGGTGGCAGCTCCTCGATGCGCATTTCCGCGAACCGCGCGTCGTCGTCCAACGCCCGCGCGAGGTGTTTCCGCTCTTCGAGTACGGCCTCGTCGAGGAGTGCGCGAACCTCGTCGAGCGTCCCGTTCAGATTGTTGCGCTTCAACAGTTCTCGGCGGCGTCTGTTCGCTTCCGCCGCAAGCTTGTCCAATCCACGCATACGTTCGCTACCGCGACGCAAATACTCGCGCAACGCCTGCCGCGGTGAGGAACCCTCGAGCACATCATCACCGATCGACGACAAGGCATCGCGCAGATCGACCGGCGGTGCCAGCGGATCACCGCCCTCGTAGGGACCATAACGAGAGCCGTGGGACATCAGGAATACACCGTCTGACCCTTGTCATCGGGGCTCTTCGAGATGCGCCGCGCCAGGTAGAGACCCTCGAGGGCGAGTTCTGCTGCGGCAGCGCGCTCTCCGTCGCCCTCCGCGCCGAGGCGGACAGCCACTTCGTCGAGGACTTCCAGTTCGGGAAGCTCGTTCAACAGTGCCTTGGCCGTGACCCGCTCTCCCGTCACCACGCGATCACCCTGCTCGACTGCGGCCACGAGCGGCGCCAGGTCGATACCACCGAGCCTCGTCCGGGCAGTGTCCGCTGTCGCCCGGCGCAACAGGTGGGTGAGCACTTCGAGCTCTCGTCCCTCCTCCCCTGCCTCGAACTCGACCTTCCCGCGCAGGACCTCCACCACGGTGTCCAAGTCCACCGGGCGAGCAACAGGGTCTGCCTCCCCCAGAATTGCCGCGCGATGCACGGCGGCTGCGCTGACCGTCTCGGCACCGGCAACGGCGAAACGCGCCGACACACCGGAACGTTGGTCGACCGAGGTGGATTCGCGCAGCAATCTCGTGAACCGAGCCAGAATCTCGAGGAGATACTCCGGAACGGTTGCCGTCAGGTGTGCTTCCTGCCCGATCAAGGCGATCTCGTCACCCAGCTCGGACGGGTAGTGCGTGCGGATCTCCGCACCGAACCGGTCCTTGAGTGGAGTGATGATGCGGCCGCGGTTCGTGTAGTCCTCGGGGTTCGCGCTCGCCACCAGCAGAACGTCCAACGGCAGACGAAGTGTGTACCCACGAACCTGGATGTCGCGTTCCTCCATCACGTTGAGCAACGACACCTGGATGCGTTCGGCCAGATCGGGAAGCTCGTTGATGGCGACGATGCCGCGATGAGCGCGCGGGACCAGTCCGTAGTGAATAGTCTCGGGATCGCCCAGGCTACGACCTTCCGCCACCTTCACCGGGTCGACATCGCCGACCAGATCCGCTACCGACGTATCAGGAGTTGCCAGCTTCTCCGAGTAGCGCTCGCTTCGATGACGCCAGCGCACCGGCAACGCATCGCCCAACTCCTTGGCGCGACGGATCGATGCCGGAGTGATGGGGTCGTACGGATGCTCGCCGAGATCGGAGCCTTCGATGACCGGAGTCCACTCGTCGAGCAACAGATTCAGCGTGCGCAGCAGTCGGGTCTTGCCCTGCCCACGTTCACCGAGCAGAACCACATCGTGGCCGGCGATCAGCGCACGTTCGAGCTGTGGCGCGACGGTGTCCTCGAACCCGACGATGCCCGGCCACGGATCGCGTCCGTCTCGAAGAGCCGCGAGGAGATTCTCACGGAGTTCTTCCTTGACGGTGCGATGCACGTGGCCCGCCTCGCGAAGCTCGCCGACGGTCGAAGGACGCTCTCCCGTAGAAGTCACCTCTCCAAGCTACGAGCGATCAGCGCAAACGTCACGCGATTACCTGCCTGTCACTGCCCGGGGCGACCCTGTCATTGCTCGGGGCGACGCAGCAGCAGGACGTCGCGAACCCGCTTGTCTCGCAGGTAGAGCGCGCCCCACACCACGATCCCGAAGTAGATCGGGGTGAGCGTGTGACTCAGCAACGGATCCTCGACCCGCAGGTGGGTGAAAACGGCCCCACCCAAGTAGCCGGTGAGCAGAACTGCTCCAAGGAATGCGGTCGCGGGGATGACGTACAAGATGGTCCCGATCAGCAAGGAGAGTCCGGTCCACACCAGGATGCTTTCGGGAATGCCGAGGTCGGGCAACGTATGCAATACAGCCTGGGCCTTCGTCAGCTTGCCCACCACATCGAACAGGAAGAAGACGACCAACAGTGCGGTAAGACCCCAGCCGATCTTGACGCCCGTTCCCGATTTCGTCTTCTCCGGCGCAGTCACGGTGCTCATGCCGATTCTCCTGCCATGGCAGACGGGTCCATCCACATCAGTTCCCAGAGATGGCCGTCCGGATCCTGGAAGCTGCGTCCGTACATGGGGCCTTGTTCCATGGGCTCGTTCGAGAACGAACCACCCGAGGTGAGTGCCTGGTCGGCGATCGAATCCGCCTGCTCGCGGCTGTCGACGGAGATGCAGACGATGGCTTCCGTGGCGGTTGTCGCGTCCGCAATTTCCTTCTTGGTGAAGGTCTTGAAGTACGGCTCGACGAGCAACATCACGTAGATCTCGTCGCTGACGACGATGCAGGATGCGTTGTCGTCCGAGAACGCGGGATTGCGTTTGTATCCGAGCCGTTGCCTTGTGGTGAGCAAGTGTGAGCATGCTCTTCCATCAGGCAGTCATCCCTTGCGAGACGACGGTCCCGGTCCGATCAACCCTTGTCGGGTTGTGCCGGGTTGACGCTTCACAGCCTCCTGCCGGGCCTGCGTGTGCAGGCCCGGTCTCATGGATGGCTCCACGTCCTGCCACCGACCCACTGCCGGCGGAACCCTGTTCACCCAGGATAGGGGTCTCGCCGAGTCGCGCGAGGTTGATCGCAGCATTGAGATCCCTGTCCAGGATCAGGCCACAGTGTGCACACACGTACATGCGTTCGGCGAGGGTCAGGTTTGGCTTTCGCCCACCACACCCCGAACACGTCTTCGATGAGGGATAAAACCGGTCCGCCGCCACCACCGCGGACCCGTACCAACCGGTTTTGTAGGTGAGCATCCGCCGCACCTCGGCCAAGGCGGCATCCGCGAGGGCCCGGTTGAGACCCCGCTTGTAGGCGCCGCCAGCGCTGCGCATACCGGAGGCGTTCAACGTCTCCACCACCACAACCCGGTGCTGTTGCGCGAGGGTGGTGGTGGCCTTGTGCACCACATCCCTTCGCACCGCGGCAGCCCGCGCATGGGTTCGGCCGATCCGCGCTTGGGTGCGTCGCCACCGCTTCGAGGGTTGCCGCTTGCTCTTCGTTGCCGGGTCGTATGGGCCGTGCTGGCGGGCAGCTTTGCGTTGCGACACCCGCAACCGGGCCTGGGCAGCGGACAACGACTTCGGCGCGTGGACGCGCTGCACTTCGGTCCCGTCGGGGGTGGCGACCACCAGGAGGCTGTCGGCCTTGACCCCCACATCCACCCCCACCACCGGATGCTCGGATCGGCGGGCGTGGGCGGGTCGGGTCTTGGCCGCCACGAGAGTTCGGAATGCGCACTGCCACCGCCCCGACGAATCCTGCGACACCGTGGCCGACAGAATCCGCGCCGTCCCGGACTCGATCCGCCGGGCCAGCTTCCTCGTGGACTCATGCGTGCGGATCATGCCCAAACGGGGAAGACTCACATGATGCCGATCCGGTTCGACGCGGAGGGTGCCGGTGGTGAACCGCACACTGCGCCGCGCACGCGCGGTCTTGAACCGCGGAAACCCCACCGCCTTCCCGGCCCGCTCCCCTGTGCGGGACGTGTTCCAGGCGTCCAGTCCGCGGGCGAGGCCGTCGAGACCGGTGTTGTAGGCCTCCTTCGAGTTCGCACCCCACCACGGCGCACAGTCGTCCTTGCGAGCGTTCCAGGCCTTCCTCAGTGCGGGCAGCGACCACCCTAAAGGCGGTGTCAGATCAGTGTCGGCGATACCGTAGCTGCGCTCGGCGGCCCGCTGATCCATGACTGCTGTCACCAGGGCGAGCATGTGGTTGTGCGCGAACCGCGCCGCACCCGCATGCGATGCCAGCGCCCGCTGCTGGGTCGGTGTCGGGTCGAGCGCGAACCGGTAGGCCTGCACCACCCACCCCTCCGGAACCTCAAACCGGGCCATCACACACCCACCGAAGTGCCGACAAGCGTGCGGCCACGACCGGCCAGCGCGGCGCCGACGTACTCGACCTCGAACTGGAGTAGACCGCCGCGATATTCCACGACCACCACACTTGCAGAAGGGTCCGACATCGACACGCCGCCCGCACTTCGGGGCGGCTCCCATTGTGATCGGAACCCCTCTCCCACACCATTTCCCCCAGTGCGCTCATTGGTATTTACCTACCCACTGCGCGCGCAACCCGCCGAACCAGGTCGGCACCGATTCCTCACGACGCATCCCGTCGGCTAATCACCGGCACGGCTCCGGCAGCCTGAGCACACACATCACTCAGCCAGCCGCGCACATTCAGAACGGCACCATCGCCGTCACGGAGGGTTCGGCCGAATCTCCCGACCTCGTCATCACCACCGGACCCGCGATCAAGGCCCTCATGGCCGGCGAGATCACGCCCACCGACGCACTCGAGCAGGGCAGCGTCGCCGTCACCGGTGATGCTGCCCTGCTCGAAAATTTTGCGCGGACGTTCAGCATTCCCTGATCCCGTAGGAATGCCGAACGTCAGGCGTATGCGACCACGTCGACGAGGTCGAGGGAGTCCCACACCATGCCGAAACGCTTGCTGGTCAGCTCGTCGGCGTCGGCGAGCAAGGCAACGAAGAGCAGCCTCGGGTTGGCCTCCCATGCGCGTTCGGCATCCACAACCACGCGGTTGGAGAACAGACCCGACTGGGCCACCGAGTCGACCCACTCGTCGACCTCACCCCGGTGGATTCGCGCGACCGACTCGAAGCCGAGCGGTCCTGCCACGAAGTCGAGCCCGAACACTGCGCTGATGTAGTCCTCGGGAGTGAGAGTCGTTGCCATCGGAGTGACGTTCGTTGCGCTCATCGGGGGCCGCCTTTCCACATGCAGCGGATCATTTGCCCGCTGCGGTCGATCTGTTGACAAAGACGCTAGGCCGCGGATTTGTGAGGACTGTGAGCCTTCTCTGAGAGCTCTGGTAGACACGACGACATGTCTGACACCGAGATCACCTTCGACAGCGGCGACGTCACCCTCCACGGGAGCCTGCGCATACCCGATGGGGCAACCAATGCTCCGGCGGCGCTCATCCTCGCCGGGAGCGGACCAACCGACCGGAACGGTGACAGCGCGCTGCTGGCCGGAGACATCGGCACCCTCCGGCACATTGCGGACGTTCTCGAAGAGAACGGTTTCGCGAGCCTGCGATACGACAAGCTCGGCAGCGGACAGACGGCGCTGGGACCCTACGAGGTGGACGACATCGCCGACCTCGGCTTCAACACGTTCGTCGATGCCGCATCGGCCGGTCTCGATTTCCTCGGCGCCCAGGATGCGGTGGACGCCTCGAAGATCGTCGTCATCGGACACAGCGACGGCGCCCTGGTGGCGATGGCACTGGCCACAGCAGACGACAAGCCGCGCGTACACGGTCTCGGGCTCCTCGAACCGCTCAGCATCCGGCTGCTCGACCTGCTGACCACCCAGATTCACGCCCAGCTCGACGCAGTCGTGGCGGGAAACCAGCTTCCGGTAGAGGTCGCCGACGAACTCCGGCTGGCTCTGGCCGGGGCCGTCGAATCTCTCCGCGCCGACGGCACGATCAGCGACGACCTCCCGGAACCGCTGCAGAACGCCGGCCTCGTGAACGCGAATGCCAAGGCGCTCGCCGAAGAAGATGCGCTCGACCCTCGTGAACTCGCACGGACGCTCCCCGCTGGCTTCCCGGTCCTCACCAGTTGCTCCGCGAAGGACATTCAGGTGAACTCCACCGACGTCGACGGACTCGACGCCGCCCTCTCGCACACCAACCTGGTGTCCGTGCGGATGACCAACGCCAATCACGTCCTCAAGGACGTCGGAGACCAACCGTCGAACGGTGCCGATTATGTTGCACCACTCCCCTACTCGGACGAGTTCAACGAACCGTTCGTGCAGTGGGTGAAATCGCTCTGAGCCCTACTCCATGACGCCCAAGGCGGTACCCAGCAGCGCACTCGCAAGATCCGAGACGAGCCCCAGGTTCTCCTCGTTGACGAGTCCCTGCAGGTCGTCTACACCGCCAACGTCGAACAACGGCTCCAGCAGTTCCATGACTCGCGCCAGCACCTGTGACAGGTCGCCGTCCGCACCGGTGCCGGGGTCGGTCGACTCCGGTGCCGGCCCGGCCGGAGTCTGCTCGGACGCCCGCGGCTCAGGCGGAGTGGCAGCCGCGGGCTCTGCCGAGTCGGCGGCAGGCACCGCTTCGCTGGTGAGCAGATGGGCCACGATCCCGGTCGTGATCGCGATGGCGTGCTTTACCTGACCGTCGCGGTTCTCGAGCACCGCGGCGTCCTCGGGATTGGAGCCATTGCCCATCTCGACGAACACCAACGGCACCTGGGTGAGCGCTGGACCGGCCACATCGGGCCTGGTCTGGATTCCGTCGACCACTCCGGCATAATTGGCCGGCACCATTCCGTTCCTCGTGTAGGCGTCGCGCATCGCGTTCGACGCTGCCCGCCCCGGCCCGGACTGAGCAGCGTCCGCCTGCGCATCCGGAATCGGCAGTGTCGGCACGATCATGTGGAACCCGTGATTGACAGGGTCGGCACTGGCAGACGTGGAGTCGGCGTGAATGCTCACTGCAAGATCTGCGCCGGACTCGTTCGCGGCTCGGGCACGGTCGTCGATGCAGCCACCCCAACCAGTGTCGTCCTGACGACTCTTCACCACGGTGGCGCCGAGACTCTGCAGGCTGCTGGCCACCATCTCCGACACGTTCCAATTGATGGTGTGCTCGGGGACGCCGCCCAGGGATGTCATGCCCGTGGTCTGACAGTCCTTGGTTCCACCACGGCCGTCGGGGACCTGCTTCGCCAGGTCGTGACCTTCCGCCGAACCTTGGTGGCCAGGGTCGAGGAACACCGTCGCTCCAGCCAACTCGTTGCCGGTCGGAGCGGCTGCAGGGGCGGCCTCGACGGGCGCCGGTTCGGCATGTGCGGTCGTGGGAATGAGCCCCGACGCCGCCAACGCCACCGCGCAGAAACCGGCCTTGATCGCAGTTCGTTTCATACGGAAATTGGACGACCGAAGGAAGGTCGCCACTCTCCTTCCACATCACACGACAGATGCCACTCCAGTCACATCTACCACAAGTAGACCACTCATCACAGGGCGGGATGCAAGGTTCGCGAAAAGATCGAAAGCAAGCCGTGACCTCGTGAATCTCCCCGGGTCCAACGACGAACCACGCCTTACCACCGAATATTCGGGGTGCGAACCCCGCAGAGTTCATGTACGGTCGTTGACCAACCAGTAATCCACCAGACGAAAGGTACGGCCATGATGCAGCTTCACGCGCACGTCGACTCCGTATCAGCCTGGCATTGCTGCACCGCAGACAAGCAGATTTTCACACACGGAAGACCCCGAGAATGACTCGACTCATTCGATCCGTTCTCGGGCACCCCAGGCACTCGCCTCGGGTGCCCTTTCTTTTACCTTTCACCTTCAGGAGCACGACATGAAACTTCGTATCAACCAACAGTCCACCTCGCCCCCGTACCTCGACTTGCCCGATGATCTCACCGGGTACGCCGTCACCCTCGACCTCTCACGCTCGGATTCGAGCATCGAGGAAGGCCTCGGCGGACTCATCAACGAGATCCGTAGCCGTGGCGCAGCACGCGTCGTCATCACCGGAGACCGGCGTGAACTGATCGGCACCAACCGCGCCGCCTGACGCTACGAGGCCGGAAACAGACAGATGCCCGGTCCGACCGATCCGAGAAGCGGTCCAACCGGGCATCGTCACTGAACTCAGTGTGCGAAGTGGCGGGCACCCGTCAGGTAAAGGGTGACGCCGGCTTCCTTGGCCGCCTCGATCACCTCGTTGTCGCGCACCGACCCGCCGGGCTGCACGACCGCGCGAACGCCGCCGTCGATCAGCACCTGCAGACCGTCGGGGAACGGGAAGAACGCGTCCGACGCACCGACCGACCCCTTGGCACGGTCGCCCGCGCGCTGCACGGCGAGGTGTGCGGAGTCGACACGGTTGACCTGACCCATTCCGACACCCACCGAGGCGCCGTCGGCAGCAAGCAGGATGGCGTTCGACTTCACCGAACGGCAAGCACGCCAAGCGAACTCGAGATCCTTCAACGTCTGCTCGTCGGCCGCATCCCCGGTTACGAGGGTCCAGTTGGCCGGATCGTCACCGTCGGCGTCGAGGACGTCGCGCTGCTGCAGCAGGGCACCACCGGACACGGGGCGCAGTTCGATACCGGTGGGCGAAGGAGCCTCGGCCTGGAGAACACGGATGTTCTTCTTGCGCTGCAACACTCCCACCGCACCATCGGCATACGACGGCGCAATGATCACTTCGGTGAAGATCTCGGCGACCTGCTCGGCCATCTCGACGGTGACCTCACGGTTGGCCGCAATCACACCGCCGTACGCGCTGACCGGGTCACACGCGTGCGCCTTGCGATGCGCCTCGGCGATGTCCGCGCCCACAGCAATTCCGCACGGGTTGGCGTGCTTGATGATCGCGACAGCCGGCTCACCGAAATCGAAAGCGGCACGCCACGCGGCGTCACCATCGGTGTAGTTGTTGTACGACATTTCCTTGCCGTGGAACTGCTCGGCCTGTGCCAGACCGGCAGGTGCGGCCGAGTTCACGTAGAGCGCGGCGGCCTGGTGCGGGTTCTCGCCGTACCGCAGCACGGTCGAGCGGTCCCAGGTGGCGCCCGTCCACTCGGGGAACGGAGACTCGTCCTGCGGCTTCTCGACGGCAACGCTGTTCATCCAGCTCGCAACAGCGACGTCGTAAGAAGCGGTGTGCTGGAAGGCCTGCGCCGCCAGCGCGGTGCGTTCGGCCAACGTGAACCCGCCGCCGGACACCGCGGACAGCACATCGTCGTACTTGGCGGGGTCCACCACGACTGCGACGGACGGGTGGTTCTTGGCCGCGGCACGCACCATCGAGGGTCCGCCGATGTCGATCTGTTCGACGCATTCGTCGGGGCTCGCACCCGAAGCGACGGTCTCCGTGAACGGATAGAGGTTGACCACCACGAGTTGGAAGGCCTCGATGCCGAGTTCCTCGAGCTGCTCGAGGTGCTCCGGCTTACGGGTGTCGGCCAGCACCCCCGCATGGACTCGAGGATGCAGCGTCTTCACGCGGCCCTCGAGGCATTCGGGGAATCCGGTCAGGTCCTCCACCGGAGTCACAGGGATGCCTGCGTCGGCGATCTTCGCTGCGGTCGAACCGGTGGACACCAGCTCCACACCGGCCTTGTGCAGGCCGGTGGCCAGCTCGACCAGCCCGGTCTTGTCGTAGACGCTGACAAGTGCACGGCGCACAGCCTTGCGTTCACTCACTGGGGATCACGGCCTTTCGTCCATCGGATACAACTCCACGGGTGGCGACGGCGGCGATGACCTCCGCCAACAACCGTCGCTCCACAACTTTGATGCGTTCGTGCAGGGTCGCCTCGTCGTCGTCGGCGAGAACCGGTACCGCCTCCTGCGCCAGCACCGCTCCCGTGTCGATGCCCGAATCGACGAGATGCACTGTCGAGCCGGACACCTTGACCCCGTAGGCCAGAGCGTCGGCGACTGCGTGCGAGCCGGGGAAAGCCGGCAACAACGCGGGATGAGTGTTGATGATGCGGCCACCGAAGCGTTCGAGGAACGCAGGGCCGAGGATCTTCATGAAGCCTGCGCTCACGACCAGATCCGGCTCGTGTGCGGCGACAGCCTCGGTGAGCGCAACGTCCCAGGCCGAACGGTCGGCGTGATCACGAACCGACACGGCGAAACATGCGATTCCAGCATCCGCAGCGTTCGCGAGGGCGCCGCAATCGCGGTCGGCCCCGACCGCGACGATCTGCGCCGGATAATCCGCGGCTCGCGACGCCTCGGCGAGAGAGTTCAGAAGGGTGCCCGCACCGGAAACGAGTACGACGATGCGCGCCGGCGTCGGCGGCCGCAGTTGGACACGCGAGGCAGTCAGCGCACTACTCCTGAGAACGAGAAAAGGCGACGGCCGAGATCGTCGGCCACCTCGAATCCTAGTCGCTGGGGGTCGACCGGCTTTTCGGCAGGTCACCCTCGGCGTCGCCGCTGTCCTCCGACGACAGGGATTGCCCCGCGCCGCCGTCTGTTTCGTCGACTTCTGCATCCACGACGTCCGCTTCGGCGGTCGACTGATCCGCCGCCTGTCCGATGGCCGGAGTCGCATCGTCGACGACCTCGGCGTCGAGCACCCGGCTCGACGGCTTCGCAGCCGGAGGCTGGGCAATCGCCGGTACCTCTCCGTCCGCCGACTCGATGGCCTCGGGCTCTGCCGATGCAGTCTCCCCTGCCACGGAATCGAACTCTGCTCCGCGATCGATTCCTGCCTCGGGATCGGCACCCAGCGCCCGGCGCGACCGCGCCCACGCCACCGCAACTGCTGTCACCGCACCGGGTAGTGCGAGCCAGGCGAACGTCAACAGCCCGAACAACCCCCACTCGAGGTCCACCGCGCCGAACGTGCCCAAATCGCCGCCGGCCACCAACCCTGCGAACGCCGCGACGAAACCGGCGACTGCCGCGGCACACAGCACCGTCAGCAGTGCCTCCTGACCGGCTACCTTCCGCCCGCAATCACGGCCGAGGAAGACTCCGACGACGAATGGGACTGCGAGTAGAACCGCCCACAGACCGCCCGACAATCCGTCGGGGACCACTGCAAGGACGGGAAGCGGTGGCAATGTACCGCCCACACCACCGAAAAGGCTCACCGAGGCGTCGCCGATCCGAGCCGTCGCCCCCACCATCGCGACGACTGCGCCGATGACGACGTTCGGTAGATACAGAATCGACAGCAGCGTCAGCCCCGCCATCCCGACGATTCCCTCACCGCGCTCGATCAACTCGCCCGCCGTCGACCATGCGAACAGCAACGACACCAGCACCGCCAGTGCCCCCAGTCCCAGCAGCGCGGTCAGCGCGCGACGAGCCGGACGGATGCCTCCGAGCACCCAGCTCGGAACCGATTTCTGCAGGCTCGACCACTGGGTGACGCCGAGTCCGATCGCCACCGCGACCGCATGGACACCGAGAGTCCAGCCCACCGCAGCAGGCACGTTCGGGGTCGACACCGGAATGACGACCGACGCATCCTCGACCACGGCCAAGCTCGTCAGCGTGATCAGAAACGGCCCTGCGAGTGCAGCGCCGGCGACCCGCGCAATCCATGCGCGTTCGGTTCCGGAGTTGGGCTCGGTTCCAGACTTGACGGCACGTGCGCACCCCTTGGCCGCTGCCCAGATCATGACCGCAGTCGGCACGATCGGCAGTACGCCCAGCGTCGTGCCGTCGATGGTCACCGGGACCTGGTGAACGGCCAACCACATCGACGCGATTGCGCCGAACGTGCCGGTCAGGTCGCTGTTGGCAGCCATGAGTGTTACCACGACGAGCACGGCAGCCAAGACGATGGTGACACCCGCCGGCCGGAACGCCACCGCCAGCAACGTCCGCATCTTGTCGGGGCCCACCGTGAGGCGGCTACTCGTAGGTTGCCGCTGCGCACGATCAATCAAAGAACTCATCCCCTCGAGAATGGCAGCCAGACGGCCCGAGACCACTCAGGCGCGCCGCCGTAGGCGTTCGACCTCATCGCATACCGGTGGCCTCCGACCATTTACGGTCGGAGGCCACCGTGACCAGCTGGTTGTCTACTTGTCGTCGGTCTTCGTCGAATCCGTGTCCGATGCCTGATCTGCGGACTCGGATGGTCGTTCGAAGGGTGATCGATCAGACGGGTTCTGGCCGAATGCCGGCGCAGCGTGCTGCGCAGAGCCGTAATTGCTGCTCCCCGCCTGGAAAGCCTGCGTAGGAGCTGCCGGTTGTGCGGTATCCGAATCCGTCGGTGCGGACGATTCACCACCGGGTGCTGCCGTTCCTGGTGCTGCTGCGCTCGAAGCTGCACTGCTCGGTGCAGGGGGTGGCGAGTAGCTGGGGTACTGCGGCTGCTGCCCGTACGACGGCTGGTACGGCGACTGCTCCTCGGACACAGGGTAGGCACCGTAGGGGTTGCCGAACTGCTCGGATTCGGCCGACTTCTGCGGCTCGGCGGGCGGAGTCTGCGAAGAGTCGCCGAACGCCGACGTCTCGGACGGGGTGTAACCCTGCTGACCGTACGACTGCTGCTGGCCGTAGGGCTGCTGGCCGTAGCTCTGCGTTTGGTCGTAACCCGTCTGCCCATACGGCTGTTGCTGACCGTAGGCCTGCTGCTGGCCGTAAGCCTGTTGTTGACCGTAGTTCTGCTGCTGGCCATAGGGCTGCTGGCCGTGGGCCTGCTGTCCATAGCCTTGCTGCTCTGCATAGCCCTGCTGCTGCGGCGGACCGTATGCACCGGACTGCTGCCCGTACCCCTGGCTCTGCGCCTGGGGACCCTGCGGCTGCTCCTGCTGCGGGGTCTGACCGAAGGCCTGTTGCTGTGGTGCGCCCGGCGCATAACCGTGAGGTGGGGCATTGTGCTGTTGCGTGCCTTGCTGGAATCCCTGCACGGAGGCCGACTTCGGCGCGGGAGCCTTGACGACACCCGATTCGAGAAGCGTTGCGGCAACAGTGGCAACCACCTGGAAGAACCCGAACACCAGGATTGCGATCGCGCCGTACCTCAGCGAAACGCTGGTGTCCTCGCCTGTGAGTGCATTCGACGACAATGCATGAATCAGCGTCGTCAGAAAACCCGCGACGGCCGCAGCGGCCGCAGCGCCGACGTAGGACTGCTTGGGGAGCAGCGACACACCTGCCAGCAATCCGGCGAAGAGCAGCAGGCCCAGACCGTAGATGTTGGCTTCGAATGCGTTGAACGTCATGGATACGTTGAACGCACCGGTACCCCCACTGATCTCGTAGAAGGTGCCGAAACCGAACAGCAGGCCGAGGACACCGAGTACCGCGGCGCCAACGAGAAGCAGGAATCCGAGGTCCTTCGAGCTTCCCCCCGAGGTCGATTGCGCGGGCGGGCCGTAGCTCGGCCCTCCGGGCGTGAACGTCATGACTTCTCCTTGTCGAGATTTCGGTCGTCGGCGCCTGAAAGTATTCGTATCGACGCTAGCCTACGGACTCATGCAGTACACGCTCGCGGGACGGACAGGAACAGAGACGTCCGCCGAAACGACGGTCAAACATTCGCGCTTCATCGCGACGCTGCGCCGTGTCCACACCGAACAAGAAGCACGCGAATTCGTCGACGAGCAACGACGTACCTACCCAGATGCGCGTCACCACTGCTGGGCCTTCGTAGTGGGCGACGAGCAGGTGAACCGACTCGAGCGGTCGAGCGACGACGGCGAACCCGGAGGCACGGCCGGAGTGCCCATTCTGCAGATGCTGACGGGCCGCGATCTCGTGAATGTCGTGGCAGTGGTGACCCGCTACTTCGGCGGAATCAAACTCGGAGCCGGCGGGCTGGTTCGCGCCTACTCCGGCGCGGTGGGAGCTGTCGTCGACGCCGCGACGTTGACTGGGCGGTCCCGGCTGGAACTGTTCACACTGGGAATCGACCACGCCGACGCTGGCCGGGTCGAGGCGGAGCTTCGCGGGCGGGGTGTCGTCGTCGTGGACACGTCGTACGCGGAGTGGGTGGTATTCACGCTCGCGGCAAGAGATTCGACGGAATTGGCCGATCAGGTTGCAGCAGTCACAGCTGGGCGCGGGGCACTGGACCCGGCCGGAAGTATGTGGGTCGACGCCTGACGCCCTGTGAGTGGTTAACGAGTCTCTGGACTCGTTAACCACTCACAGGCGCGTAGCGCAGTTACGCCTCGATGGAGAGGCTCTGCAGGATCTCGCGAGCGAGCGCGGCGGTCTCGGACGGCGTCTTGCCGACCTTGACGCCCGCGGCCTCGAGCGCATCCTTCTTGGCCTGCGCGGTGCCCGAGGAACCGGAGACGATGGCGCCGGCGTGGCC
>JAAZAD010000161.1 GCA_012514505.1 Rhodococcus sp. (in: high G+C Gram-positive bacteria)
CAGTCCCTGCGCAAGAATCACCCCGGAGTTGCCGCGAGCTCCGACGAACGCACCGCGGGCCAGTGCTTCGGCGACCGCTCCGACCGAGAGTGCACCGTCGACGGGTCCGCCGAGTTCGTCGGCACCGGCGCGCAGCGTGGCGAGGAGGTTGGTGCCGGTGTCTCCATCCGGGACCGGGAAGACATTGAGGGTGTTGATCTCGTGGCACCGTTCGTCGAGGGTGGCCAACGCCAACTCGACCCAACGACGCAGTGCTCGACCGTCGACGCCCTCACCGCCTTCGAGCACCGAATCAACCCCTTTCCCGTGCCGTCGTACACTCGTGGAAAGACTAGCCGCGCCCCGTTCACGTGTCCGGTTTGGTCTTAGGCCGTCCGGTTGGCTAAGCTGGTCCGGTTGCCTGACACGGGTGACTACGCTCCCCGTGTCTCAAGCATGCACAGACAGAAGATATCCACTAGACACAAGGAGTTCGCGACATGGCTGCCGTCTGCGACGTATGCGCCAAGGGCCCCGGCTTCGGGAAGTCGGTCTCGCACTCGCACCGGCGTACCAATCGTCGCTGGAACCCGAACATCCAGAGCGTTCGCGCTCAGGTTGCACCGGGCAACACCCGCAAGATGAACGTGTGCACCTCCTGCCTGAAGGCAGGAAAGGTTGCTCGCGGCTGATCCCGGTCGAGATGTAGATCAAGGCCCCCGGTGCGTAATGCACCGGGGGCCTTGATCGTTCGGCCACCGATACCGATATGGTGCGACAGTGACCGATAACCAACAGTCCCTCGTACGCGTGGAGGACGGTGTGCTGCGGATCGCCGTGGCCACCGCCGAACACGGCACGTCGTTGTCCCCCGAAGGCATGCGACAGGGCATCGACGCCCTGCGTTCGGCCGGTCCCGAGATCGGTGCAGTCCTGCTCGTCGGCGAGGGCGCGAACTTCTGCGCGGGTGGAAACGTCCGCGGCTTCGCTGCGGCGGAAGACCGCAGCGCCCACCTGTTCGACATCGCGAACCTGTTCCACGACTTCATTCGCGCACTCGACGCCATCGCAGTTCCTGTCGTCGCTGCAGTGCACGGCTGGGCTGCGGGCGCGGGCATGAGCATCGTGCTGCACGCAGACATCGCGTTCGCAGGTCCCGGAACCAAGCTGCGGGCCGCCTACCCGTCGATCGGGTTCACCCCGGACGGCGGCATGTCGTGGACTCTGCCGCGCGTGGTGGGCCTCGCCCGCGCGCGTGAACTCATCCTCACGGACGCTGTCATCAGCGCCGAGGAAGGAGTCCGGCTGGGATTGCTCAGCCGCATCGTGGGCGACGACGAGATCCAGGGAGAAGCCCTGCGGATCGCGCGCACGCTCGCACACGGCCCGACGGCGGCCTACGCGGGAATCCACCGTCTGGTGAACGAGTCCGTTCACCGGTCGCTGTCCGAACAGATGGACGCCGAGGCCGCGTCGATCTCCGCAGCATCGACAACCCCCACAGGCATCGAAGGTGTGGACGCATTCGTCGAGAAGCGCCGCCCCGATTGGTCGCTCGGCGCCAACGCCGCACAGCAGTGATCGTCGCGAGCCGGTCGGCTAGGGCAGACGCCAGTCCACCGGCTCGCCACCCTGCTCGACCAGCAGCGCGTTCGCGCGACTGAAGGGCTTCGACCCGAAGAATCCTCGGGACGCCGACAACGGCGATGGGTGCGCAGACTCGACGGTCGGGACCCCGCCGAGAAGTGGGCGGAGGGTGGCTGCGTCGCGGCCCCACAGAATCGCGACGAGAGGGGCATCCCGTGCGACGAGCGCTCGGATCGCCTGTTCGGTAACGCTCTCCCACCCTTTACGCCGGTGTGATGCGGGCTCACCCGGTTGCACGGTGAGCACTCTGTTCAACAACAGCACGCCCTGTTCCGACCAGGGCGTGAGGTCACCGTTGGTGGGCTGCGGCAATCCGAG
>JAAZAD010000162.1 GCA_012514505.1 Rhodococcus sp. (in: high G+C Gram-positive bacteria)
AACTGCCGGGCCGGACAGGTTTGCATGAGCTGCCATCCCACGATCGAGGACATGATCGAGGAGACGCTCGTCGCTCGTCCGCGCCGATTCTCGATGGCGTAAGCTCGGCCGCATGCGCGGTCACGACGAGATCATCGAACTGCTGAACGAGGTCCTGACCGCCGAGTTGACGGCCGTCAACCAGTACTTCCTCCACGCCAAGATGATGCAGAACTGGGGCTACGACCGCCTCGCCAATCACACCAAGCACGAGTCGATCGACGAGATGAAGCACGCCGAGCAGGTCACCGATCGGGTGCTGTTCTTCGACGGCGTCCCGAACTACCAGCGCTACTTCCCGCTCCGCATCGGTGAGACCGTGCCCGAGCAGTTCGAAGCCGACCTCCAGCTCGAGATGGAGGCCGTCGAGCGGCTCAACCGCGGCATCGCCAAGGCGGTCGAGCTCGGCGACAACGGCACGCGTGACCTGCTCGAGCGGATCCTCGTCAGCGAGGAGGAGCACGTCGACTGGCTCGAGACCCAGCTCGAGACGATCCGCCAGATCGGCGTCGAGAACTACCTCGCCCAGCAGTTACACGACTGACGCGAGTACCCGTCTGCCCGGGTGGTGGAACTGGCAGACACGGGGGGCTTAAACCCCCCTGAATCGAAAGATTCGTGTGGGTTCGAATCCCACCCCGGGCACCATGTAGCTGGGTCTTTGTGGCGTTTGCTGGCAAACCGCTCGTTGCTGGCCTGCCGAATGATCACAGAATGATCACATCGCGGTCTAGCATGCCCCTATGGCACGGGGGTCCGTCTTCAAGCGCAGCGGCGGTTGGGCGTACAAGGTCGACACGGGGTTCCACCCGGAGACCGGCAAGCGCCGCCAGAAGGTGAAGCAGGGGTTCCGGACGAAACGCGAAGCCGAGCTCGCTCTCGCCGAGGTGCAGAAGACGGTCATCGACGGCACCGTGGTGTCCGGTACGAACCTGCGCCTGGGCGACTTCCTCGACGAATGGCTGGCAGGTCAAGAGTCGCGCCTGCGGGCGACCACTCACTACTCGTACAACGTTGCCGTTGGCCGGCTGAAGAAGCACCTCGGGCGCTACAAGCTGCAGGCGCTGACGCCGATGCAGATCGAGAAGTTCTACGCCGAGTTACTCGATCACGGTGGGCGGAACGGCGAGTCGTTGTCGCCCAAGACGGTCCGGAACACGCATGTCGTTCTTCGAAAGGCGCTTGCTGACGCCGAGCGGCTCGGGCTGGTGCCGCGCAACGCTGCCGCCGCGGCCCGTGGTCCGTCCGTGAGCCGGCCAGAGATGACCACGTGGACATCGGATCAACTGAGGACCTTTGCGCAGGTGGCAGAACGATCGCGGATGCGTCACGCGTTCACGGTGCTCGCCACGACGGGAATGCGTCGGGGCGAGGCGCTCGGTCTCCGGTGGGGCGACATCGACTTCGACGCCGGCCAGCTCGCGATCGTCCAGACGGTCACGGCAATCGAGGGCAAGATCCTGATCGGCAAGCCCAAGACCTCCGGCAGCCGGCGGACCGTCTACGTGCACGACGTCACGGTGAAGGCGCTCCGCCAGCAGCGACAGCTTCAGGCCGAGGAGCGGCTCGCCGCAGGACCCGCGTGGTCACAGGACAACGACCTCGTCTTTCGTACTCCGACGGGAGACCCGGTCAATCCGGACTGGTTCTCGCGTCACTTCGATCAGCTCGTCGCCGAGGCAGACGTCCCTCGGATCCGTCTTCACGATCTCCGGCACACGAACGCCACGCTCTCCCTCAAGGCCGGGGTTCATCCGAAGATCGTGTCCGAGCGGCTCGGCCACTCCTCGATCGCGATCACGCTCGACATGTACTCCCACGTCACACCGGGGATCTCGCGAGACGCCGCGGCAACCGTCGAGTCGATGATGTTCGAATAGCTGGAGGCGGATCGATCTTGGCCGACCGGACACGGCTCGTTGAGGTCGCGCGACGGAGCGGCCGTCGTCGGCCGCAGCCGGTCGCGATCTGCCATCATCGCCGGGTGTCTCGAGGGCTGGAAGTTCCGGACGGCCTTGTCGAAGGCCTGGGCTTGTCTCGAGAGCGTCGAATCCACGAGCACTGGATCCGGATTGATCCCGCCTGGTGGACGGACTCGATCTCCCGCCACGGGCTTCCTGCGGTTCCCTTGCGCGTGACCCTGGATGA
>JAAZAD010000019.1 GCA_012514505.1 Rhodococcus sp. (in: high G+C Gram-positive bacteria)
GATGATGTCGACGGCAACTGGTGACGCACGCGTCAGTGCCGGTCGGCGGACCTCGGCGACAGAGGTCTCACTGTTGCGCAACGAAATCCGCCGCCTGCAGTCGATCGTCGACCGAACTGCCGCAGCCTTGCTCGCCGTCGACGACCCGATGACACAAGATCTGGGCCGCCGCGCCCACCGTGAACTGCGGCACCCGCCGTTCGGGGATCGGCCTGGATCTGTCGAAGACCTCTGACCATTTCACCTCACCGTTCCACCACCGAGAAGCGCTGCCGTAGCGGCGACATCAGAACGGACACACATGATGAGCAGAACACCCGATCAGGCCATGGCGCACCAACTCGCGGCCCGGCACGCCACCATCACCATCGACGAATCCACCCGAGTGATCGAAGCATTGACCACCGACGGGTACACGATCATCCCGAACCACACGCTGAGCCGAGGTGCCACCGCGTTCCTTGCCTCGTACAACACGAATGTCGTCGACACCCTCGACGACGACCCGTTCGCGGACCCTGCCGACGCGTGGGACCGCACCTACGACGGCCAAGTCAACCGCCCGCTCGGCCTTCGCACACCCAACAGGCCCAGCCCATCCGAGACCTCGAAGCTCTGCGGCCGCTGTTCAACGTCGACCAGCACTGCCAAGAACCACGCCGAGTTCCTCGAACTCGCCACACAGGAGACCAGCCAGTGATCCTCACCGCATCCGACTTTTTCTCCGGCGCAGGCGGTAGCAGCGAAGGGCTCGAGCAGGCCGGATACCGCGTCGAGATCGCCGCCAGCGAAGTCCACCGCTACAAAACGGTGATTGTCGAAAACGTCCCTGAGTTCACCGGTTGGACCCTCTACCAGTGGTGGCTCGACGGGATGCGGGCACTCGGCTACCGCGAACAGACCGTGATCCTCGACGCCGCGGACTTCGGAATGCCGCAGCGCCGCATCCGCTACTTCGCAGTGTTCACCCGCAACGACCTGCCACTTCCTGATCTCGACTACCTGCCAACTCCGCTAGAACCGGCCTCCACCATCCTCGACGACAACCTCGGCAAACCGGTCACCCGCCGCCTGTACGTCACCCCACAAATCGAGCAGATCCTCGAGAAGGACGTGCCACACCTGGTCACCTATCGGCGCAACGCGAAAGCCCGCCGCGCCGACCAGAACCCCCTCGCCACCATCACCGCCGGCGGAAACCACCACGGCATCGCCACGCTCACCGACGACGGACCACGCTTCCGAATGCTCACCAACCGTGAATGCGCTCGTGCCCAAGGCTTCCCCGACACGTACCGATTCGTCGGAACCACCGCCGAAGTCAAGAAGATGGTTGGCAATGCCGTACCTGTCGGCGTCGCCCGCTGGCTCGGCGAACAGGTCGCCGAATCTCTCACCACCCGACAGGAGCCCGCAGCATGAGCGACCACTACCGCGGCCATCGCTGCCCATCGTCCACCCGTCCGCGCACTAATCTGATCCCGCAACGCAGCAGAAGAGGCCCGTACCTACCACAACACCACGGAACACCGCCGAGCGTAGCGCGGTCGGAGTACATCACGGAAGGTACCTCCGGTGGCCTGCGCGCTCTGTGACGTCTGCTGGGATCGATACAACCCCGACATCACCTGCGAGGACCATCCAGACGGCACGACCGAGTTTCTGTGCGGCGTCTGCAACAGGAGGTGGAAGGTGGACAACAGTTACGGAACGTCTCGAATCTGCTGAGCGGGAGCACTACCCGCTGCACAGCGTGTTCGAGGGGTCGTCGAGCTGACAACAGCGTCTACCAACTAACCGCGGAAACGCCACGGCTTGTAACGGGTGCCCGGCCCGGGAATCAGACGCGCACCGTATCGGCGATCTTGGCCGCAACGTCCTCGAGCGACGAGTCCCCGGTGCTCAAACCGGACCGCGCGGCAAGCAAAGGGCTGACATCGCGGAGAGCTTCGAACGTCGTCCCATGGGCGACGGGGATGACACGGTCGGTGGCGAGCAATGCCGAGAGTTCCTTGTCGGCCACACCCTCAGCATCGAGACTGGTGAACAGTGCCGGGGTCACCAGTACGATGCCGATCCGAGACTTTCTCAGCCCCTTGTCGATCTCACGAATCAAGGACGTGCCGAGCGCAACGTCCTTCTCGCTGAACCATACTGTCACGCCAAGGGATTCCAGCTGATCGTGCAACTCCTGCGCGGCACCCCGACGGTCGTCCCATGCATGGCAAAGGAAGAGGTCGCGCCGATCAGGGTAGGACTGCGCTTGCCGTTCGACTGCACGCCGAACGGGCGCAAGGGTCCGCTGTTCGGCGGCCGTGTACGACACCGATGCCCTGCCAGCCGATCGACTCGAACTGCCGCCGTACGACCCGCCGCTACTGCTCCGGTACCGAACGTCAGGTGCGGGGTAGTAGGACGGGGTGTACGACCGGGACCGGCAGGCAGGACAATTCGCGGCCGCACTCGCGGAGCGATGGCCCTGGACGGGTGCAGTGCAATGCATACATCCAATCCTACGGAGAGTCACCGACATTCCACGGCGCGCAAGGGCCCAGCATCCACACCTTTGCCAGTGCAGACGCGGCGCGGCCCGACTCTTCGTAGGGATGGGGTCAGTGCCGGTACAGGGCTGTGTACCAGCTGGTGCACTGTTCGGCGAAAACGTTGATATGACCCAAACGTGTTTGCAGTTCGTCTATTAGCGAGTAATTGCCGTAGTCGTACGCGAACGCGGAGGCATGGTCACCGCCGTCATGGGTGATGATGAGAAGGGATTCGGTTCCCCACTGTTCGCCTCGATCTTTCCATTCGGAGGGGGAATAGAATCGTCCGCCACCGCCGTGATCCGTGATGCCCTTTTCAGTAAAGAACTGCTTCAACAGTTCTGCTGCCTCTTTTCCTTCTTTGCTCAAATCTGTGGGGATCGGCCATTCGTACGTCATTAGGGTCCTTTGGTGGAGTCTTCCTGGACTTCAGAAACCATACCGGTGGTCGCGGCCTACGCGCTCTCCTATTTTCGTGGGGTTCGAATGGTTGATAATGTGGATCCAATTCGTGGAATGCTGATGTGCACAATGCGGTGAAAGACGCGCGAACTCGAATATCATTGAACCGACCGGGGGGTGGTAATGAATCATCGGCTCGGCAAACAATCTTCATGGATGACGAATCGAGTATGTCATCGCAGTCCACACGATGGGGGCCACAACCTCGGCGTGAGCGTGGGCGTGCACTTTCCGCAGGCTGGTTACCGGGCCTGCGTGGCGGGAGAGCAAGGGGCGCGGGAACTTTCGTGGGGTCACCCGCATCTAACCCAGTATCAGGGCAACGAAGTGAATCCTCCTCATGGACAGGGCATCCGGGGCCGCTGTGTGAAACCGATTGTGGCGAAGTAGATCAGAGATGGAGGAAGCGTGGCGACATCAACCGTGGACGCGATTGCTTGCGCTCTTTGCGAGGTGTGTTGGGATCAGTACCACCCGGACATCCTCAGCGATGACAGAGCTGACGGTA
>JAAZAD010000163.1 GCA_012514505.1 Rhodococcus sp. (in: high G+C Gram-positive bacteria)
CGCGGCACTGTGCTCGAACTGGCGTGCCGCGCAGGTGCGTCCGCTACGGGAAATCATCACGTTCGACCTGGACGAGCCTGGCGCTGCGATGGCGATCGGTGCGCTGCCCGCGCTCGCCTCCGGCAGCGAAGATCGCGAGCTCACCCAGCAGTGGGCTCGTGCGATATACGAAGATCAACCTGCTGCAGAGAAGGTCGAAGGGATCCACTATCGGTCCGCCTATCGCGGCGACCGTGCGCTCGCGCTGTGGGACTGTTCCGACGACATCGAGGTCGCCGTCAACCTGCACGGTCAACTGCTGGATCTTCCGCTCGACCACGGCCGGGGCCGGTCTCTGATGCTGAAAGCACTCGAAGGCACCGGCATTCCGTTGACTTCGGTGCCGGACGCGGACTGCGAGGCACGTCGAAGAGCTGGGTGACATCGCGGTGACGAACCCGCACCCTGCCTCGAGGCAGGGTGCGGGTTTTTCTTTTTGGACCTCCGGTGGCCCGGACTGCCCGAATAGCTGCCGCGGGAGATCGCACCGCAATCAGTTGGCGGAGCCAACTTCGAAGGCATGGACGCAACCCGGCACTTCAACCTCCGGAGACACCATGCGCTCGTCATCCAGCCCACCTTCCCCAGCCGCCGTCACAACAGCCCCTCCGCTGACAGCATCTGCTCGGACCTGGCGAGACTCACCCAGCTGCCCATCGCACTGTTCGTCGCGGACGAGGCCGGCATCACCGTCACCATCGACGGCGGCCAGCCCACTCCTGTCCGGGCGCTGATCTCGGTCGGACCGTACGGCGAACGCGACAACCGGGTCCACCTCATCGCTCAGGTACCCGATCTCGGGGTAGTCGAAAGCACTCCCGTCGTGCCCCTGAGCAAGACCGTCGAAGACGTCATCCCCCACTGTGTCATTGCATTCGCGTCCGCTGTCGCCGACGCCTCGATCGATGCGAAGAAGCACGCTGAGCTGAGTCCGAAACCGGGGTTGCGGGGCCGACGTCACCGCGCACATAACCCGCTGACCAGAAACTCTGATCGGTACACTGGCTACGTCATCGCCACAGGAGGGAGGCCAGGATCGGGCCTGCACCGCACACCACCGGTACCCGCAGCGAAGACGAGGTCCTCGCCGCCGTCGCCGCCGGACACGAGATGGCAGGCATGCCGCTGACCGCCGACGACGTGGCCGCGCTGCGTCGAGTCGAGCGTGGCGAATCAACCACCGAGGACGAGGTAGCCCGTGCGCGCGCCGAACTGCTCGCACACCGCGATGTCAACCGCTGATGCGTGACAGGTCCACGCAACACTGGTGAGGCCGAGCTCGGTTCCGAAGATCAGGAACGGCTCGGCCTCATTCCTGAAATCCGCCGGCCTCATCTCGCCCGAGCAGCATTCGAACGCTACGAGCGACGAGTGGTCGTCCTCGCGATCCGCGACCTCGAACATGACCCGACTCTTGCGGCCGGCGACTTCGACTTGACAAGTACCGCCCCGTCCACCAGCAGCAGCCGGGTTCAACACAGCAGGTCACACGCGATCGCGACAGCCATCACCCATGCGGAGTGCACACCTGGCCGCGGCGCGGGCCGGTGACCTCGTCGATGCCTGCGTCGTCGCCGCGGGACGTCGCGTCGCGGGTCGGGGGCACGCCTCATCGGACAGCACCCGTTCGGCGTTCGGTATTGACCGAACACCGAACAGATGACAGTGACCGCGTGGACATCGAAGCCCTCGTCGCCGACACCTTCACCCAACTCGGCATCGCCACTGGACCCATCCACGGCACCGACCGCGGCGCCGACATCATCGTCGACCCCGGCGGCCTGGCAGTCTCGATCCGAACGACGTCCCGGGCCCTGGTCACCGACGACGTCGCGCGACGACTACTCGCCGACGCCCCGCCCACCGACGCGCCGCTACTCGTCGTGGCGAAACGGATCACCGAGACCGCGCGCACGCTGCTCACCCGACCTCGGGGCGGCTACCTCGTCTTCGCGGACGATTGGCGCTGCACACCGATCGAATCCTCATCGACGCCCCGGTCGAACCGGTCGCCGAGCGGGTCCCCCGCCCCGACGCCCTCACGGAAAAGCCGGACTCGAAGTCGCCACCGCGGTGCTGATGCGACCCGCACATACCGTGGCCGTGCGCGAGCTGGCACGACAGGTCGGCCGCTCCCCCAGCACGGTCTCCGACATTCTTGCCGCGCTGCGCCGCGACGGTCTCCTCGATGCCCACAGCGCGGTTGCGGGCACCGAGTTGTTCTGGCAGGTCGCCGAGCACTGGCCGAGCCGGCGCGTTCACCTGGCCGCAGCCCCCGTACCGGGCTAGGCGAGCACGACACTGCCATTGCGCCTCGGCCTCGATCCGGCGGAGCACGAATCTGGTTGAGCCCTCACCGATTCCGCGGCTGCTGCCGCG
>JAAZAD010000164.1 GCA_012514505.1 Rhodococcus sp. (in: high G+C Gram-positive bacteria)
ATCGCCGGTGCAGTGCTGTTCGTGGTCTTCACTCTTTCCCCAGTTGCAATAGACGGCGAGCGATGATGTTGCGCTGGATTTCCGCGGTACCACCGTAGATCGACGCGGCCCGCGAATACAGGAACTCGGTCCGCAGTTCGGTGTCGAACAGTTCGATCCTTCCCGGAATCAGATCACGCGCGGTGTCGAACAGTTGTTGCTCGGCGGTCGCGAGCAGAACCTTGTCGACGGAGGTCTCCGGACCCAACGGCAGCCCGGCCTGGAGGCGCTTCTGCGTGCCGTACGAACGGCTCCGCACCGTGTGCAACGCAAGGTAGGCGTCGCCGAGTTCGCGATCGTCGGCGGGATCCGAGACAGCAGCGACCTGATCGAGACGAGTGAACAGATACGCGATCCGGTGCCAGAAACATGACGAGCGCTCGTGCGGGAGCAGATCCATCGCGAGTTTCCAGCCGTCTCCGGGATTACCCAGCATCCGATCGGCAGGTACCACGACATCCTCGAAGTAGACCTCGCAGAACTCCTCGCGGTCGTGCATCGTCGTCAGCGGCCGGACGGTGATGCCAGGGGTGTCCATGTCGAGGAAGAAGGCGGTGATGCCGTCGTGCCCGGGGCCCGTGCGGGTGAGGAGAACACAACGGGTCGCGAACTGCGCCAGAGAGGTCCATACCTTCTGGCCGTTGATCACCCACTGATCGCCACGCTGTTCGGCGCGGGTGGACAGCGACGCGAGGTCGCTGCCCGAGCCGGGCTCGGAGAAGCCCTGGCACCACTGCTCGCTGCCGTCGAGCAGACGCGGCACCATTTCGGCCGCCAGTTCAGGACTTGCGTACTTGATCATGGTGGGGGCGAGCACCTCGATCATCGAGTAGATGCCCGGCTCGGCGAGGTCGCGTGTGGCGACCTCCTCGCCGAGTACGGCCCGCAGCATCGCGGGCCCGCCGAGTCCTCCGACCTCCTTCGGCCATCCGTATCGCATCCAACCGGCGTCGTAGAGAGCGCGCCGGACCCGACCCAGCTGTTCGACCTGCTTGTCGAACGTGAGGTCGGGTCCGGGCGTGAGATCGTTCTCGTCGAGCCAGGCGCGTACCGCTGTTCTGAACTCTCCTACACTCCCCGTCGCTTCGCTCGCCCCGGTGACACTCCCCGTCGCTTCGCTCGCCCCGGTGACGCTCATGCCGTCGGTGCCTCGAAGGCGTGCGGGATTCCCGAGTCGTGCTCGCCGCTGCGGCGGATGAATGTCATCTTGCGTGTCTTCAAGCGCCACCCCGCCTCGGTACGGACGTAGGTGTCGTTGTAGTAGCCGATCCGCATGTCGTGCGCGGAATGCTCGACGAAGCACAGCGGTTGTGTGCCGGTAGCGGTGTCGCCGTCGAGCTCGATCATCGAAGTGCCCACGAGAAACAGGCCTCTGGGTGCCGCAGCTGCCAGCTGGGGGAACTGGTCGAGAGTGAACACGTCGCCGAAAGCGCTGTAGGTGCCGTCAGGAGTGAACACGTCGACGATACCGTCGAACTCGCCCTTGGTCATGACCACGGCATAGCGTGCGAGGAGCTGGTTGATCTCTACGAGGTCACTTGTTGACATAGACCTTTCCGCCTTTCATCACGAACCGCACATCCTGGGTGACGGTGATGTCTTCGGTGGGATCGCCCGGTACCGCGATGATGTCGGCGAGCAGGCCTTCGGCCAGACGGCCGCGGTCGTCGACGCCGATCAGTTCGGCTGCATTGATCGTCGCGGCCTGGATGACCGCCAATGGGGGGAGACCTCGGTCGACGAGCGCCACGATCTCGTCGGCGTTCTTTCCGTGGGGGATCGCCGGCGCGTCGGTGCCGACGGCGATCTTGACACCGGCCTTGTACGCCGCGAGCACGGAAGTGCGCGCCTTCGGGAACATCTCGGCTGCCTTCGCCTGAAGTTCAGGCGGTGCATGAGAGGTGTCCATCGCGTCGGCCAAACGTGTCGTGGGAACCAGCCACGTGCCGTTCTCGACCATCTGGTCGATCGCGTCGTCGTCGATGAGGAAGCCGTGCTCGATGCAGTCGATGCCTGCGGCCACCGCGTGACGCACGGCATCAGCGCCGTGGGTGTGGGACGCGACCTTCATGCCGCGACGATGTGCCTCGTCGACGATCGCGCGCAGTTCTTCGTCGGAATAGTGCTGGGCACCTGCCGATCCCGTCATCGACATCACGCCACCCGAGACACATACCTTGATGAGCTGAGCGCCGTGCTTGATCTG
>JAAZAD010000165.1 GCA_012514505.1 Rhodococcus sp. (in: high G+C Gram-positive bacteria)
ACACGCTGTGGTGGGGCCCGTTCGGTGGGCACGAGACCGGCCCGTGGCACGCGTTCGGCGGCGAGTACGCGGCGCGCCGCTACGCCAGGAAGCACGGGAAGGAACCGAAGAACCGATACGGTGTGTCGCTGTTCGAAGTGGGCTGCACCGACGGACTCGGGTGGGCCCGCTCCACCCCCGACGGTGAGCTGCTCGCCGCGTTCCCCCGATACCACCCGCGGTGGGCGTGGCCGCTCGTTCGGGTGCCGGGCGTACGCGAGTTCCTGGTGAGCAACCTGGTGCTCGTGCTGCGACGCCGCGGATCGGCCGAAGTCGCGTCATGACCGGCTTGGCTCTCGATGTCGGCGGTACGAAGTTCGCGGCCGCATTCGTCGCGGACGACGGAACACCCGTCGAGCCGAAGACGGTGCCCGTACCCGAGGCTTCCGTATGGGATGCCTGCGCCGCAGTGCTGCGCGAGGTGGCCGGGGCCGAGCCGATCACCTCGGTGGGGATCGCGGCGGCAGGGCCCGTCGACACACGCCGCGGCACCGTCTCCCCCATCAACATCCCCGAGTGGTCTTCGAAGTTTCCGCTGGTGGAGGCTGTGCGCAGCGTGTTCCCCGGCGCACGTGTCACGTTGGCGATGGACGGCGCTGCCGCCACATTGGCCGAGCATCGATTCGGCGCTGGGCGCGGAACGAACGATCTGCTCGGGGTGGTGCTCGGCACCGGGATCGGCGGCGGCATCGTCCTCGACGGTCGCCTCGTATCCGGCCGCACGGGGAACGCCGGCCACATCGGCCACATCGTGTCGGCCTACGGATTCGAGAAATGCACGTGCGGTGGCGCGGGCTGCATCGAGACGGTGGCGAGCGGCACTGCTGCAGTGAGGTGGGCGAGGGCACGCGGCTGGCAGGGGCGGGACGGCGCTGCGCTGGCGGCAGCAGCGCAGGACGGCAACGGAATCGCGGCAGCTGCGCTCGAACGCGCAGGAACGGCGCTGGGGCAGGTCATCGCGTCGGCGGCAGCACTGACAGACGTGTCACTCGTCGTCGTCGGCGGTGGCTTCGCGGAGTCGGGAAGACCGCTGTGGCGTCCGATGCTGGCGTCTGCTGCGCGACAGGCCCGGCTGGAGTTCATCGAGGAGCTGCGCATCGTGCCTGCGTCGTTGGGCGCACTGGGAACGCTCGCCGGTGCCGCTGCGCTCGCCCATGGTCACGAGTAGGTAACCAAACGGCTGCGTACGAGTCCCGAGGACCTACCCTGACTGGACCAGCGCTACCTCGACAAGCCCGGCACGGTGGGACGGATCGGTGGTATCCGATGAGGATTGCCGAAATTTTGCGGAACAAGGGTTCGGCGGTGCAGACGGTTCCCCCAGGAACCACGGTCTGTGAGCTGATCGGAGACTTCGCGCGCCACAACATAGGCGCGGTGGTCGTCGTCGACGGCACCGACGTCGTCGGAATTGTCACCGAGCGCGACATCGTCCGGCAGCTCCACGAACGAGGTCCATCGATACTCGTCGCCACGGCGTCCGAGGTCATGACGGTCGATATGGCAATATGCCGGCCCGCCGACAGCGTGGACAGCCTGGCCGCGACCATGACCGAGCGGCGCATCCGGCACCTGCCGGTCGTCGTCGACGGCAAGCTGTTGGGGATCGTCAGTATCGGCGACGTGGTCAAGAGCCATATCGACGAACTACAGGCCGAACGCGATCAGCTCCGGTCGTACATTCATCACGGCTGACGGTCGAGCACGCTCACGCTCATCCCGAACGGCAGGAACCGCGCCGACCGGGCCGGGTCGGTGTTGCCCTTGAGACTGCGGAGCGCTTCGAGCTCCGACGGATACACCTGGTCGATGCGAGCCACACCGTCGGCGTCGGCGGTGTAGATGACCCATACGCCGTCCCCTGCCTCGCCGGTGGTTTCCGGCTGCGGATGCTGCCGTGACGTCGGCGCGGCAGGCTGGTCGAGAAATGCGAAGATCCGGTCTTTGAGTTCGC
Organism: Rhodococcus sp. (in: high G+C Gram-positive bacteria); assembly: GCA_012514505.1. GTDB lineage: Bacteria > Actinomycetota > Actinomycetes > Mycobacteriales > Mycobacteriaceae > Rhodococcus_F. Next base: position 1,994 of record JAAZAD010000165.1, read on the forward strand.
GCAGTTCTTCCCCTGCCTCACGGACCACCCGGTCGATGTCGTCGGGATCGAATCCGAACGGATTGTTCTCTGCCATGTCTGCTCCTGACGGTCGGCATCTTCCAGTGTGGGCATCGCTGCGCCGCCGCGCCACCGCGAGCGTGAATCGACCCTTTCGAAAATGTGGAACGTGTTCTAGTGTCGGGGTGATCCGGCGTGAACGAAGAGGGGCGAATGATGACCGACTACGACAAGGTGTTCATCGGCGGCACGTGGGTGGCGCCGTCGACCGACGAGAGGCTCGAGGTGTTCTCCCCGGCCACGGAGGAACGGGTCGGCTCGGTACCCGTCGCCGGACCGAAGGACGTCGACGCCGCAGTCGCCGCGGCACGCACCGCGTTCGACGACGGACCGTGGCCGCGGATGAGCCCGGCAGAGCGCGCAGCAGTGATCGGCAAGGCCGCGAAGATCATCGAAGAGCGCGGCGCGCAGATCGCCGAGCTCGTTTCGTCCGAGATGGGGCAGCCCGCCGCATCCGTGCAGATGATGCAGATGACCCCCTCACTCGCGACACTGAATTTCTATGCAGGACTGGCAGATTCGTTTCCCTGGGTCGACGAACGCAACGGCTCGTTCGGCCGCACCCGAGTCACCCGCGAACCCGTCGGCGTGGTCGGCGCGGTCATC
>JAAZAD010000166.1 GCA_012514505.1 Rhodococcus sp. (in: high G+C Gram-positive bacteria)
ACCCAACGGCGTCCAGCCTGCGGGGCCTGTGACCGTCGGGGCGCTCGTGCCCACGGTTGCGAGCAGCACCATGACGTCGCCGACCTCGACGGAAGCCGGGACGGTGACCGTCGGCGACGTGCTGTTGACGTTCGTCGCCGCCAGGGCGCGGAACTCCACGTCGATCACCTCGGACGGATCGATCACTTGCACCGCACGCTCAGCGGTTGTGTTGTCGATGCCGTCGGAGACGGTCACCTTGACGGTGAACGTGCCTCCCCCTGGTGCGTAGGAGTGCTCAGCGATCGCGCCGGATCCTGTTGCGCCATCACCGAAATCCCACCCGAACGTAAGGTCCGCGCCCTCGGGATCGCTGGAGGCCGAGGCGTCGAAGTCACAGTCGAGCCCCGAACAGGCGAGGGTGAACGTCGCCGTTGGCGGCACGTTCGGCAAGTCGATCGGCACGGAGAGCTCGAACGAGTCGGTGTCGCCACTGTTGTCGGTGACAGTCAGGATCACCGTGTACGTCCCGCTCGCCGAGTATGTGTGCTGCGGATTGGCGAGGGTGCTGGTCGCACCGTCGCCGAACGCCCAGTGGAAGCTCGCGATCTGCCCGTCGGGGTCGCTGCTGGCGGACCCGACGAACGTGCAGTCTCCCTCCGTGCACGACACCGTCGCGTTCGCGATCGGCGGCTGATTGGGTGCCACCTCGCCCTCACCCACGAACACAAAAGCGTCGCGGGCGCGCCAGTCCTCTCCGTCGATCGCGGGACCGCTCACGACCACGCCCGTACCAGGTACTGGCGTGCCGGACTGGGACGTGTTGGCGTTCGACTGCCAATCCCAGCGCGTCAGGTTGCCCGTCGTGTCAGCGATGTACAGGTGACCGCCGGTGAGGAACATCGAGCGCACGTTGGTCCAGGTGATGCCGGGTGAACCGCCCTGCGCCGCGATGTTCGGTGGGCCGTTGTAACGGGCCGCCCCGACGATGTTGCTCTCGGTCGAGAACTGCCGGTACGACAGGCGAACCGATGTTCCGCCGCCACTGCTCGACTGTGGCGTGTTGAAATAGAGCCGCCCTGCCTCGGGGTCGAAGAACATCCCCGTGAGATTCTGGAGGTCGAAGTTCACGAAGTCGGTCACGTTCAGCGGGCTCCTGGCCGTACCGCTACCCATCTGGTAGCCCGTTCCACGATTCCCGTTGAGCTGTGGGATTGGCCCGAACTTGGGCCCTTGGAGCTGGTTCAGGGTGAGCACCTGGGGTGGGCCGAGTGTCTGGCCGTCGAACGTGTGGACCCGCAGGGTGCGCGTGTTGCCCTCCTGCCATCCGGTGTAGAGCTTTCCATCGACCATGAACGCGCCGCGCACGTTGCCCCAGGCCACCCCCGTCTGATTCGACGGGATGACCTGTGACGTCGTGACCGCGCTTCCATCGAACTGGCGTCGCACCAACTGACTGAGCTGCTGCGTCGCACCGGTATCACGCCCGACCGAGTACACGGCACCGGGCAGGTTCCCAGTGAACTCGCCCGGCATGTCCCAACCGGACGCCAGCGGCATGAAGGCGAGCCGACCCCGGTAGAGGTTGTTCACCCGCTCGGTGTCGCTTCCGATCCAGAGCCCGTCCGACGTGGCGAGCATGCCGTACACGCCCACACCGCGGGGGAACCGGCCTGGATTCCAGCTGATCGTCGAGCCGCCGCGGGTTTCCACTGCGGCGATCCCTTCGCGTTCGACCGCGCCGCGACCAGCGCAGTCGCCGCAGAAGGGGTTGTTCGCCCAACGCTGGTGACCCCCGATGTACGCGATTCGCTCTGTCACCGCTGTGGCGAGAAGTGTGTCGCCACCCGTCCAGTTCACCCAGGTTGGCAGCAGACCACTTCCGGTGGATCCGATCTCCCACCGAGCCGCAGCGTCGCACATCGTGCCGGCCCCCTGGTTGCCGCCCGCCGGGTGACCGCCGAAGAAGGCACCCGTGGTGACGACCACGAAGTGGGTGCCGTCGGGCGAGATCTCGACATCGCGCATGTAGGTGTCGAACGCGGTCGCACACGCGTCGTCGTACTCGTTGGTACGCCAGTTGGCCACCGAGATCGGGCTCGTGGTCAGGTCCAGCATTCCGATCTGGTAGCGGGGCTGGCCGGCGATCTGCGTGAAGTTGCCGATGATCACCATCCGCGACCCGTCCGGGGTCACGTCACCGGACACCACCGTCAGGAAGCCGTCCGGTCGGTTCGGACGAGGCACTGCGATGTCGATCTTGACGTCGGGGACCAGTGCTCCGGTGGTGGGGTCGAGAGCTGCGACGAGCGTATGCGGCTGGTTGCTGATC
>JAAZAD010000167.1 GCA_012514505.1 Rhodococcus sp. (in: high G+C Gram-positive bacteria)
CGAAGGCACCCAGCAGATCCAGCAGCTGATCATCGCCCGTCGCCTCCTCGGAAAGTCTTCTTCCGAACTGAAGTGACCTCGGTGAACTGAGATTCCCTCGAACTGGGCCCCGCCACACGCACTCCCGTGTGGCGGGGCCTTCGTTCGTCTATGGTGTCAGTGACATCGGTCACATACTCCGGGGAGCGTGCGTCATGCCAGGTCAGAACTTTCTCACCAAGATCACCGACGCTGCCGGGGCCGTCGCCACGATGACCAAGGCGGGCCTCGTTCCGTTTCCCCGACTGGACCGTGGGATCAATTCGATCCTGGCCGTTCGCAAGTACGGCCCGTTCGCGGGGCCCGTACACGCCCATGCCGTCGCCGGCCTCGACGCAACGGCCATCATCGACGAACACGGTTCTCTCACGTACCGGGACCTCGAAAACCAGTCGAACGCCCTCGTTCGGGCGTGGCAGGCAGACGGAATCCGTGGCGGTTCGGTGATCGGCGCGATGTGCCGCAACCACCGCGGCCTGGTGTTGACCATGCTCGCCTCGGCGAAGAACGGAACCAAGCTGGTGTTGATGAACACCGGCTTCGCACCCCCGCAGCTCGCCGACGTCGCTGCACGCGAACAGGTACGTGCATTCGTGTACGACGAGGAGTTCAGCCACGTTGCCGCTGCCCTGCCGGACGACGTGATCGTCTATCGCTCGTGGTCGGACAGTCCCTCGGACAACCGAAATCTCGAAGAGCTGATCAGCAAGTACGACCACCGTGCAGTGCCCGCACCTACGACAGAGGGCGGATTCGTTCTCCTCACGAGTGGCACCACCGGAACACCCAAAGGCGCCCCTCGCGGTCATACTTCCCCGCTTGCGTCGGCTCAGTTCCTCGACCGTGTTCCGCTGCGACCAGGCCAGACCATGATGATGGCCGCGCCCGCGTTCCACGGCACCGGCGTTTCCCAGTTCGCTCTCGCTCTCGCCCTCGGCCAGACCGTGGTGATGTACCGGAAATTCGATCCGGAGAACACCGTCCGTCTCATCGCCAAGCACCGGTGCGACGTCCTCGTCGTCGTTCCGACAATGTTGCAGCGCATCGTCGACCTGGGCCCGGAGGTTCTGTCTCGATACGACACCTCTTCACTGAAGATCCTGTTCTCGGCAGGTTCCGCGATCTCCCCCGACCTCTCGAAACGAACCGCGAGCGCCTTCGGTCCGGTCCTGCACAACCTGTACGGGTCCACCGAGGTCGCCGTCGCCACCGTGGCCACCCCTGCAGACCTCGAGCAGGCACCCGGTACCGCTGGACGCGCACCGGTCACCTGCCACGTGAGGTTGTACGACGACGACGGCAAGCGCATCACCGAACCGGAGACGGTGGGGAGAATCTTCGTGGCAAGCGGGCTGAGCTTCGCCGGATATACGGACGGCCGCGACAAGGAACGGATCGACGGATTGCTCTCGATCGGCGACGTCGGCCACTTCGACGAGAACGGCCTCCTCTTCGTCGACGGCCGGGACGACGAGATGATCGTGTCGGGCGGCGAGAACGTGTACCCGCTGGAGGTGGAGAATCTTCTGGCCAACCGCGAGGACGTGATCGAAGCCGCCGTCATCGGAGTGGAAGATTCCGACTTCGGTCATCGACTCCGCGCCTTCGTGGTCTCGGCACCGGGACATGAACACGACGCCGACCAGATCAAGACGTACGTCAAGGAGAACCTGGCACGCTACAAGGTGCCGCGCGAAGTCGTTTTCATCGACGAGCTCCCACGCAACGCCACTGGAAAGCTGCTCCGGAGGAATCTGCAGGAGATGTAGGCGACGCCTACTCGACCAGAAACGAAAAACCGGCCGACACCTGATGGCGTCGGCCGGTTTCAGTGGTAGCGGGGACAGGATTTGAACCTGCGACCTCTGGGTTATGAGCCCAGCGAGCTACCGAGCTGCTCCACCCCGCGTTGCATGAACGAAGTTACACGATCCGGGGAACGGTAAGCAAATCGCGGACTGCCACAACATCCCGAAAACTCAGCGACCGTCCAGCAACCCGATACCGCGCCGAGGTCGACGCAACACAACGGTCACGGAACAGGCGAATTCCGACGAATCACCCACACCAGATGGGCGACTAACTCCATAAAATGCGGCGAGAGAGTGATACGGGCCACATCACCGTGCGGTAACAGAACAGCGAATTGGCCGTGATCATTGATGCCTGAACTGGGAAAACGCAGGTTATCGATCCCGCTCGATGGCCACATGCCAGAGATCCACGTCACCGTGACCTACCCGTAATACATCCGTATGGTCGTTCACGGCCCGGTTCGAAACCGGCCGATTTGCACCCGACGTAAGGATTTACCCGCATGACCCGCAACATCACCAAGCGAACCCTCAGCACTCTCGCACTCGCCGGCGCAGTCGTCGCCGTGCCGCTCGGAGTGAGCACCGGCACCGCCAACGCGGCATCCGGCAACTGGGACGCAGTCGCACAGTGCGAGAGCGGTGGCAACTGGAGCATCAACACCGGCAACGGCTACTACGGCGGCCTGCA
>JAAZAD010000168.1 GCA_012514505.1 Rhodococcus sp. (in: high G+C Gram-positive bacteria)
ATCCAGCAAGCGCTGGACACACTTCGCGGCACTGCCGAGTCGTGATCCGTCGTAAACTGTACGAACCGCCACGACAAACGACGAGGCGGCCTGACCCGAATTTCTGCACCATTGCACCCCAACCCGACGCAGAATGCCAGCCATTCAGCGGGGAGCCCAACATGTACACATACATCGTCCGATACCAGACGGACGGCCAGGATCACACCGAAACACTCGAGGCTGACACCGCGGCGGAAGCCGTGCAACTCGTTGAGGAGCGTCACCTGGACGACACCGAGCGGTTCGAGCTCATCGAAGTGCATCTTGTCGAGGACGAAGATGACCTCATTCGCGATCGGCAGCAGCCCGCCTGAAACCCGGGGCTCGCGCACAGGAGCCCGGCAACAGGTTCGCGCATGAGGAACCATCCATGAGCCAGCGAACAACATACGGGGCGCCACGTCCGGGTCGCCCCATGCCGCTCGGCGCGACGTGGGATGGCGAGGGAACCAACTTCGCCGTCTACTCCCGCAACGCGACCGGAGTGACACTCTGTATCTTTGACACTGACGACGATCACCCGTCGGCGACCGTGCCGTTGTCGGAACGCAACCACGATACCTGGCATGTTTACGTGCCCGGTGTTCACCCCGGCACCCGCTACGGATACCGTTTCGACGGCCCGTGGGATCCCGCCCGCGGCCTGCGGTTCAACCCGCACAAGCTGGTGCTCGACCCCTACGCTCGCGCCATCTCCGGCACCGTCGACTGGAATCCCGCCGTGTTTTCCCACAACCAGGAATCCGGCGGCGACACGGAGATCGATGAACGCCCGAACGACGCCTTCATGCCGAAGGGCGTCGTCGCCCACTGGGATTCAGACTGGGAGGGCGACCGCCACCCCAACACCCCGTGGGAAGAAACCGTCATCTACGAGATGCACGTCAAGGGATTCACCAAATGTAATGAAGCGATACCCGAGGAGATTCGAGGCACCTGGTCAGGGGTCGCGCACCCCGCCAGCATCGAGTACCTGACCGACCTCGGCGTCACCGCGATCGAGCTACTGCCGGTCCACGCATTCGTCGACGACCCGTTCCTCACCGACAAGGGCCTGACCAACTACTGGGGATACAGCAGCCTCAACTTCTTCACACCTGAGCCGCGCTATGGCAGCAGCCCCGACCCGCTGGTCCAGATCGGCGAGTTTCGGCGCATGGTGCGCGAGCTGCATGCGGCCGGCATCGAGATCATCCTCGATGTCGTCTATAACCACACCTGCGAGGGCAACCACCTCGGACCCTCGCTGAGCTGGAAGGGCGCCGACAACTCAAGCTATTACCGGCTGCTGCCGGACAACCGCGGGCGGTACGTCGATTTCACCGGAACCGGCAACACGCTCGATCTCGCCCAACCCCAGGTGCTGAAGATGGCACTCGACAGCCTCCGATACTGGGTCGAGGAGATGCACGTCGACGGATTCCGCTTCGACCTCGCCGTCACCCTCGGCCGCGAGCATCCGGCGTTCGACTCCGGCAGCGGGTTCTTCGACGCGATTCACCAGGATCCGGTCCTTTCGTCCGTCAAGCTGATTGCCGAGCCGTGGGATCTCGGTCCGCGCGGCTACCAGACCGGCAATTTCCCGACGCTGTGGTCGGAATGGAACGATCGCTACCGCGACAGCCTGCGTGAATGGTGGCTCCACGACGACCGCAGCCGCGCCGACCTCGCATACCGCATCGCCGGATCGTCGGATATCTTCGGCCAGTCGCGCCGCGGCCCGCGCGCCAGCGTCAACTTCGTTGTCGCCCACGACGGGTTCACCTTGCGCGACCTCGTCAGCTACAACGACAAACACAACGAAGCCAATGGCGAGGACAACAACGACGGCCACGACTTCAACCAGTCGTACAACTTCGGCGTCGAAGGCAAAACGGACGATCCGGAGGTCA
>JAAZAD010000169.1 GCA_012514505.1 Rhodococcus sp. (in: high G+C Gram-positive bacteria)
CCATGTTGATGATGAACAGGTTGAACAGCATCGCAACGAACCCGGCCACGTTGATCCACGCGGCGCGGGTGTTACGCCAGCCCGACGTCGCACGGGCATGCAGGTAGGCGGCGTACACGACCCAGGTGATGAACGACACCGTTTCCTTCGGGTCCCAGCCCCAGAAACGTCCCCACGCCGCCTCCGCCCAGATCGCGCCGAGGATGATGCCCGCGCCGAAGAGCGGGAACGCGATGATCGTCGTGCGGTACGCGAGCCGGTCGAGGGTCTGCGCGTCCGGCAACCGCTGCGCGATCCGCCCGAACACCCCGGGGCCCTCGGCGTCCTTCGGGAACCGGATGCGCAGCAGGAACAGCAGGCTCGCCACACCGGAGACGAGGAAGATACCGCTGCCGATGCAGATGATCGTCACGTGGATCGGCAACCAGAACGACTTGAGCGCGGGCACGGTCGGCGCGACGTCGGCGTACAGGACGGTCGCGGCGAGGAACATCAGGATCAGCACCGGCACCAGCAGGTACACCCACATGATGCGGTACGCGGGCTTGCGCAGTGCGACGAGACCGAACAGCACGGCCGCGGCGCACGCCATCGACACGAACTCGTACATGTTGCCGAGCGGGAAGCGGGCCGCGGCGAAACCGCGCAGCACGATCGAGGCGACCTGCAGCCCCGCGACGACCACGACGAGAGCCCGGCCCATGTTGCCGAGGCGTTCGGACAGTGTGCGGGTACCGGGCGTCGACTCGACCCGACCCGGGACCGACGTCCGGTCCGCGGGTGCGCCCGCGGTGACCAGTTCGCGTTCGGCGACCCGGTCGGCACGGTACGTGGAGTACTCGGCGACGAGCAGCACCAGAGCCAGGACCAGCACCGCGAATGCGGATTCGAACGCCCAGTCGCTGTACCGGGCGAGTGTCTCGTTGACAATCATGCGTTCTTCTCCTCTGCCCTACCGGCAGCGTCGTGACCGAGCAGGCGTGCAACGAGACGATCGAATTCGTCGCCCCAACCGGCCTGATCGGTGCGGGCAAGCCCACCGAGCTCTACTACGGTTCGTCGTTCACCGTCTGACACTGTACCGGCCGGATACACCCTGACCCAGACTCTCCGACGCTTGACCAGCAGCGACACCAGCAGACCCGCCATCATCGTCAGCGCCGACACCAGCACCCACTGCTGCGCCGGATCGTGCGAGACCTGCAGGTTCACGAAATCGACGGCCCCGTCGAACCGGATCTCCGTGCCGTCGGCCAGCGTCGTGCTCTCCCCCGGACGCAGATTCACGCGGTCCTGCTTGACGAGCCTGCCCTGGTTGATCAGCTCGGCGTTGAGCGAGAACAGCGACTGCGGGCTACCGGTGTCCAGGCCCGCATCACCCTTGTAGATGTCGATCGCGACCGCCGGGTCCAGCATCGCCGGGAACGCCGACGACAGCAGCGTTCCGTGCATCGCGGCCGTCGGAGCGAACAGGCCCTCGATCGCGATCTGGTTCTTCCGGCGTTCGTCGGCGTCGGGGAACATCCCGCCGGGAGGGTCGAACCGCATCGCGCCGCTGCTCAGGAACGTCGTTGCGTCGTCGGGGGCGAACTGCAACGTCTCGGTGCGTGTCTCCCCGGTCGGCCAGGTCACCGTGAACGTCGGAGCGAACCCGTGTCCCTGCAGGTAGACGCGGTCGCTGCCGACCCGCAACGGATGGTTGACCTTC
>JAAZAD010000170.1 GCA_012514505.1 Rhodococcus sp. (in: high G+C Gram-positive bacteria)
CACACCCGGCGACCGGTCGATCCGGGCACTGTACGAAGTGGCGCGAGCAGGGTCGGAGGCGGCACGCGTCATCCTCGCCGACCGTGCATCCACACTCGGACGGACCGTGGCGCTCCTGCGCGACCTGTTCAACCCCGATCGCGTTGTTCTCGGCGGGCAGGCCTTCACGGAGTATCCCGAGGGAATCACGTATGTGGTGAGAGCGCTCGAGCGTGCATCATCGTTTCCGCGCAAAAATGTTCACATCACCGGGTTCGGCAACAGGGTGCAGGCCTACGCCGCTGGTGCGGTGTCGCTCAGTTCGCTGTACTCCGACCCGCTCGGTGTCATGCGAGCGGTCGCGGCATGAGGATCGGAACCGGGTCGGTCACCGCGGACCGTAGGAGTCGAGCATCTCCTGTGGCAAGGGCTGCTCCATCACCACTTGCATCCCGTCCCAGGTGAAGTCGATCACCGCCGGGCCACCCGATGGACAGCAATTCGCGTCTTGCGGAGCGAGCCACCGGTACTGTACCGACACCGTCGAATCGTTCGCGCCCACCACGCGGGTGTAGGCGTAGAAGTCCGAGGTAGCGGTACCGAGGTAGGCGCCGTCGTGGAAGAACAGCACCTGCGAAGGGGAACTGGCTGTTCCACCGGGTGTTTCGGCCATCATCCACAGCAGCTGCGGGCATTCTCCGGCCGCATCGGTGGAGGCTCCCGCGACCCAAGGGTCGCCGTTCGGCGTGGTGTTTCCGAGTGAGGCGAGAGCGTCGGAGGCCACCGACGAGGAGGGATCCAGGCACGGGCCGGTGTGGTCTTCCGGAACCGGTGAAGCGACGGGGGTGTCGTCGGGTGTGGGTGTGGCCTGAGGCCGGGCGGTGCCCTCGGCAGGTGCGGGCGCCGGGATGAATTCCGTCGCTCCGGGGGTCGTCGTTTGCTCGGCCGGCTCGGGTTTCTGCAGGCCATCGGCGTCGGCCGGAGTCGTGATCGGTGTTGTAGTCGTCGTTGTGAGGGTCGTGGTGTCGCTGCCACCGCATGCGGTGAGCAGGGCTGCGGCGGCAATGAGAGCGATCGATGCTCCGATTCGGCGGTTCGTCAACATCGCACCTTTCTTCGCGACACGGTGCCTGGGTTCATGGAGATCGTCGTCGACGAGCATGTATCCGTTAGCGACAGTTACGGATTCGTTACGGTGGGGAGGGAGATGCGTCTGTTGCGTCCGGTCTGGACCCGCGGCGACGGAGTTCGGCCTCAGCCCGTTCGAGGCCTCCGTGTTCGAGTGCGGCGAGCGGGGATTCGTCCTCCCAGACCACGGTGCCGCGCGCCCGGACTGTCACGCGCAGCGTTCCGGCCAGATGCTCGATCGAGCCGGCCACATTACGGCGCTCCGCGGGAAGCGGTACCGGCAGCACGTGCGCACGTCCGAGTGGGGCGTTCCCTTCGATCTCGACGCTCCACAGAAGGTTTCCGCCGCGCAGTGACCACGATTCGTCGGTGACGTGGGCGCGGATCGGGGACACCACCGGATTGCCGAGCCGGATGCCGCGGCCACCCGGCAGCGCCACTACGACGGCAGTCACGGTCGTGCGTAGGAGCCCGGTGTGGATCTCTCCGCCGGCGAAGGCCACGCACGCCGAGGAATCCCTGAAGCCCTGCGCCTGCCCCCACCACCAGGAGTCCGGGAAACCGCCTCGTCCCCAATTCTTCTCGCCGTATACCTGCGCGCCGTCGAGTTCCCACACCTCATCGCCCAGCACCGCGCGACCCTCCGCATACCCGCCGAGCAGCCACGGATGCCAATACTGATTCAATGCGGGCACCGACTGGAACACGCTCGAACCACCGAATCGGCGCCGTGGCCACGGCAGGCTCGGGGTGATGCGGACATCGAGCTGTGCGTCGTGCCCGAGATCCATCCGCACGCGGTCCGCGCCGCCGCTGAATGCGACACCGGCCAGGGCACCCAACCTTCTCGGATGCGCGGTGCCCTCCGGATGCGCTTCGGTGCGGAGGAATCCGCCCGGATGCGCTGCCAGCCCGAGCGTCGCCCAGTTCCCGTCGGGCGCCCGGTTGATCCCGCACAGCGCGATGACCACCCTCCCCGTGTCGGGCTGGGTGAACCGCCAGAAATAGCCCTCCATGGCCACGTCGTGCGCGGTGAGCAGGTCGCCGAACGGCAGGGTCGCGCCGCCTTCGCGGTACCGCCTGAGCAGCGACACCCCTTTATCCCAATCGTTCCGTCGCGGCGGCGATGTCGTCGAGATCCTGACGCATCGCTTTCGTGGTCGCGCGCTTCGCGAGTGGACCGGCAACCGTCATCAGCAGTTGCGCCGCGGCGCCGAGTGGGCCGGAGACGCCCGAGAACTCCATCGTCAGATCCGTTCCGGCCGATGTGGGCGTCAGCTCGAAGATCGTCCGGTAGCGCGCGCGACCGGATTCTGCGGTGACGACGGTGCGTTGCGCGGGCA
>JAAZAD010000171.1 GCA_012514505.1 Rhodococcus sp. (in: high G+C Gram-positive bacteria)
CGGTCTCGTCGCTGGTTGCGACACCCAGGGGTCCTTGCGAGCCGCCCTTGCCGTCCGCTGCGGGCTTGCCTTCGGCGTCGCGCTTGACGTTCCACGCGTCGCGGATCTTGCCCCAGGTGATGTAGGCCGGGGCGTCCGCGCTCTTGGCGGTGATGACGCCGCCGTCGAACTGCTGGAAAATGACGCCGTTCGGGCTCGTGCCGGAGGCGTCGGCGCCGGTCATGGCGTTGCCGAGGTCGGTCTTCTGCTTCTCGGTTGCGGCGTTGTACTTCTTCGCGATCGAGCCGGACAGCGTCACCTTTGAGCCGTCTGCGGCGGTCACCTCGACCGTGTCTGCGGAGCCGGTTTCCGTCGCGGCATTGGTGCCGGTGGCGTCGGTCGCTGACATCGGTGCGGACGAAGCGGCGGAGTCGTCGCTGTCGTTGCTGCTGCAGCCGACGAGCACCGTGACAGTGAGTGCGGCTGCGGCCACGACCCCAGCCGTTTGTCGGACAACGTTCTTCATACAATCCGCTCTCGTTTCCCACCATCGGTGGGTACAAGGACCCTAACGCTGTCGCGTCATTTGTGCAGAGGACTTCGACTTTCGTTGGTGTGGAACGGAAATGGGGACCGGTTGAGGTAGGCGGACCGGTCGCGTTCGGTCGCCTCACGGCGAAAGGCGCAACGCGGCTCCAGCCGAACGGAACTCCGCGAAGGCAAAGGGTTGAGCCCGGGGGACACGGAACGCAACCGATCCAGCCAGGTCAACGTCGAGTGGGCGGGGTCTATTCCCGAGGCCCGAGAACAGGGAGTCTGGCCGGTCAGTGGGCCATGAACAGGATCTCGTTCCGGGAGTAGTCCTTCGTCGGGTGGTCGGCGGCCAGGTGCTCCTGGACCTTCTTGACGAGTTCGTCCTCGTTCTCGGCCTTGATCGCCTCGCCGCAGGGGCAGTTCAGTCGTGTCTTCTCTCGCATGGACTCGACTCTAGTAGTTGGCGGGAAGCGGTGTCGTTGCCTGCCCGATGCGCCTTCTCAGCCCGCTGCGACGGGCTAATCTGCGACGCATGCTCACCTGGAAACCGGTGTCGTCGAACGCTGTGGTCGTCGCCCCCGACGAACGCCTGTCTTGGCCGCGGACCATCGGCATCGGAGCGCAGCACGTGGTCGCGATGTTCGGCGCCACCTTTCTGGTCCCGGTTCTCACCGGGTTTCCACCGTCGACGACGCTCCTGTTCTCGGGGATCGGAACCGTTGCGTTCCTGATCATCACGGGCAATCGGCTGCCCAGCTATCTCGGCTCGAGCTTTGCGGTGATCGCCCCGGTGATCGCTGCGGTCGGTTCGCACGGCACCGGCAGTGCGCTCGGCGGGCTCGTCGTCCTGGGCGGGGTGCTCGTCGTGATCGGCGCGGTGGTGCATGTGGTGGGCACGCACTGGATCGACGTCGTGCTCCCGCCGGTCGTCACCGGTGCGGTGGTCGCGCTGATCGGTTTCAATCTGGCGCCGGCGGCCAAGGACAACTTCGAGAAGGGGCCTGTCGTTGGCCTCGTGACCCTGGTGCTGATGGTTGTGGTGCTGGCGTTCTTCCGTGGGCTGGTGGGCCGGTTGGCAATCTTCGTCGCGGTGATCGCGGGCTACCTGCTGGCCCTGGCGATGGGTGATGTCGACACGTCGGCGATCGCGGCGGCACCCTGGGTCGGCCTCCCCGACTTCGAGACGCCGACCTTCCATCTGTCGGTGCTCCCGCTGTTCCTTCCCGCCGTGATCGCACTGGTGGCCGAGAACATCGGTCACGTCAAGTCCGTCGCGCAGATGACCGGGCGTGACCTCGACCCGGTGACCGGCCGAGCGTTGATCGGTGACGGTCTCGCCACGATGATCGCCGGCGCGGGCGGCGGTACCGCGACCACCACCTACGCCGAGAACATCGGCGTCATGGCGGCCACCCGCGTCTATTCGACCGCCGCCTACTGGGTGGCGGCAGCGGTGGCGATCGCGTTGTCGCTGTGTCCGAAGGTCGGCGCGGTGATCTCGGCGATCCCGCCGGGTGTGCTCGGTGGGGCGACGGTGGTTCTGTACGGGCTGGTCGGCATCCTCGGCATCCGGATCTGGCTCACCAACCACGTCGACTTCGCCCAGCCGATCAACCAGATGACCGCCGCCATCCCGTTGATCATCGGCATCGCCGACTTCACCTGGCAGGTGGGCGACCTGACCTTCACCGGAATCTCGCTGGGCTCGGTGGCCGCACTGCTCGTCTACCACGGCATGCGGCTCACGAAGGCTGCCCGTGACGCCGTTGGCGGGACGCCCGTCAGCTCCGCAGGCTCCGACGTTCCAGATAGCCGGCGATCGACGCCACCGCCTGAGTGAGGACCGTCGCTTCGGGCAGGCAGACGATGCGGAAGTGGTCCGGTTTGGGCCAGTTGAACCCGGTGCCGTGGGTTACCAGGATGTGTTCGGACCGAAGGAGATCGAGGACGAACTCCTCGTCGCTGTCGATGCCGAACAGTTCCCTGTCGACGCGCGGGAAGCAGTAGAGGGCGCCGCGCGGTGGCACGCAGCTCACCCCGGGGATGGCGTTGAGGGCATCGGCGGTCAGGGCGAGTTGCTTCTCCAATCGGCCGCCCGGATCGACGATGTCGGCGGGCATCGGCGAGTCGGGTGCTCCGGCGTTGAGAGCCATGGGGATCGCATGTTGGCCGGCCACATTGGGACAGACTCGCATGTTGGAGAGCAGCGTGATGCCTTCCAGGAGGTCGCGCGCGTTCTGGACCGGCCCGGTTGCGACCACCCAGCCGGCGCGGTAGCCGCAGACGCGGAACGATTTCGACAGGCCGCCGAACGTCAGACACAGAACATCGTCACCGGCCGCGAGCGCCGCATGATGATGCCGAGCGTCGCCGAAGACGAGGTCCTCGTAGATCTCGTCGCTGAGCAGCACCAGACCGTGCCTGCGCGCGATGTCGGCCATTCCGCGCACGGTCTCGGCGCTGTAGACGGCGCCGGTGGGGTTGTTGGGGTTGATCATCACCAGCGCGGTGGTCCGCGGCGTCACCTTCGACTCGATGTCGTCCAGCGACGGGTTCCACCCGTTGGCCTCGTCGGCCAGATAGTGCACCGGCACGCCTCCGGTGAGGTTCACCGCACCCGTCCAGGTGGGGTAGTCGGGGGCGGGCACCAGGATCTCGTCGCCGGGGTTCACCATGGCCTGGAGGGTCAGGGTGATGAGCTCGCTGACCCCGTTGCCGAGGAAGACGTCGTCGGCCGACACGTTGCGCACGTTGCACCGCTGGTAGTGGTGGGCGACGGCCTCCCGCGCGGGCAGGATTCCACGCGAATCGGAGTACGCCTGAGCGGAGCCGAGGCTCGCGGCGACAGCGTCGACGATCTCCGGTCGTGCGTCGAGACCGAAGGGACGCATGTTGCCCAGATTGAGTCGGAGGACGTCGTGCCCCTCGGACTCCAGACGCATGGCCTCGGTGAGGATGGGGCCGCGGACGTCGTAGCGGACGTTGCGGAGACGGTCGGACTGGCGGAAAACCTTCATGTCGTCATTCCATCGGTAAAGTGGCTTTCTCGGAAGGTCCATTTCCGGAATTTCCGATGGACCACTTAGGGGGCTGGATGGCACGCACTGTTGGTCCGGGGGCGCTCGTCCTCGGGGAGATCGCGGGTGCGGCCGATCTGGTGGAGGCGATCGTCGACCGCATTGCCGACGGGATCCTCACCGA
>JAAZAD010000172.1 GCA_012514505.1 Rhodococcus sp. (in: high G+C Gram-positive bacteria)
GACTTCGAGTTCGTCATCCGCCTCAACCTGATCGGATCGTTCAACGCGCTGCGCCTGGGCGCCGAGCGCATGGCGCAGCTCGAGCCGATCGACGGTGAGCGCGGAGTGGTCGTGATGACGGCGTCTGCAGCAGCGTACGAAGGCCAGATCGGCCAGATCAACTACTCGGCGTCCAAGGCAGGCATCGTCGGCATGACGATCGTCGCTGCCCGCGATCTTGCGAGCAAGAACATCCGAGTCAACACGATCGCCCCGGGCATCATGGACACGCCGCTGCTCGCGCGTCTGCGCGACGACGTCCGTGCATCGCTCGAGGCCACTGTGCCGAACCCGTCGCGTATGGGCCGTCCGGAGGAGTTCGGTCGTCTCGCCGCATCGATCCTCGAGAACGGCTACCTCAACGGTGAGACCATCCGCCTGGACGGTGCCATCCGTATGGCACCGCGCTGATCCGGGGATCGAAGATGACTTCCGTTCAATTCGGTTGGGCAGACACGTCGTTGTCCTACCCACAGGTTTCGATGGCGGTGTGGGCGCCGAGTCTCGCCGCCATGTACGGCGACCGCGCTGCGGTCGTCGACGGTGATCGGGTTCTGTCGTACCGCGAGCTCGACGAGAAGTCGGCGCAGTTCGCAGGTGCGTTGAGCGCCGCCGGTGTCGCCGAACACGACGTGGTGCTCATGCATCTCGGCAACTGCGCAGAGTTCCACATCGCGTATTACGGCGCGTTGCGTGTCGGTGCGGCCGTGACCCTTGTGAATCCGCTTCAGCCCGAGCCGGGTCTTCGGCGTCAGATCGAGGAGACCGGAGCCGTCGCAGCCGTGTCCCAACCGCAGCAGCTCCCCACGCTGCTCGGTGCTGCGGCAGGCACCACGATCCGTCTCGTCGCGGTCGTGTCCGACGAGCCTGTCGAGACCGGTGCTGTCGAGGCGGTCCGGTTCGACGAGTTGCTGGCCGGTCACGCCACCGAGTTCGCACCTGCGCAGGTCGGCGGTGACGATGTCGCACACATCGCGTACACCGGTGGCACCACCGGCATTTCGAAGGGCGTGCGGGTTCTGCACCGCAACGTCGTCGGCAACGTGACGCAGATGTGCGGGTGGCGTGCCGGGTACCAGACCGTGGTGAAGGATGGTCTGGTGTCGCTCGAGAAGATCGACGGCCTCGACATCGCGGGCGTCGTTCCGGGCGAGGGGTCGACGATCGTCGTGTCGCCTCTGTTTCACGCACATGCGCTGATCAATACGTCGTTCCTGCTGGCCTGCGGTCTCACACAGGTGCTCGCGGGCCGCTTCGACCCGGCCCGCATGCTCGAACTGATCGAGATCCATCGCGCCGGCTACATCACGGGCAGCCCCGCGATGTGGCACGCGCTTGCCACGCACCCGGATGTCGCGACCCGCGACCTGTCGACGGTGCGGGTGGTGTCGTCGGGCGCGGCTCCGATCGACCATGTCACTCTCGAGGCACTTGCCGTCGCATTCCCCAACGCGACCGTTGCCGAGGGTTACGGGCTGACCGAGGGCACGTGCGTGGTCACCGCCATGCCACTGGCCCGGGGTCTCCGATATCGGATCGGAAGCGTCGGCCTTCCTGTCTTCGACACCGAGATCGAGATCCGGCCGCAAGGTGACATGACGGCGACGGCCGGTCCGAACGAACGTGGCGAACTGTGGGTTCGTGGCCCGCAGGTCACC
>JAAZAD010000173.1 GCA_012514505.1 Rhodococcus sp. (in: high G+C Gram-positive bacteria)
GCCCAACGCCACGGACTGCAGGTACGACTACGCGCCACCGTCGACGCCGGCACCGCACGAGGCATCACCGCAAGCGTCTACCTGCCCGCCCCACTGGTCACCGGATCCGGCACCGAAATCACCTGGAGCACCGTCGAGCGACCCCGCCGACTGCCCGAACCGGACCTGGCCGAGACCGGCCCCCACCATTCGCGTTGAGTTCGAACGGTGCCGAGTGTGATCGGCCCGGTCACGCACATCGACGACTGCCGCGTCAGTCGATCGTCTGCTGCCGGAAGGCGTCCAAACCCTCGGTTGCCATCTCCACCATCATCTCGGGAATCCCTGCTGCACGAGCAGCTTTCGTCGGCCAGTACGCGATCGAGAAGATCATGCCGAGGCAGGATTGCGTGGCCACCGACACCTCGGTCGCCGTGGCGCCCGGGACGACTCGCGCGATCGCGGTCTCCCATGCCTGGACGTACTGCTTGCGTCGACGGTTGATGGCACGCCGCCACGGATCGACCAACGATCGGTCCTCGCGCTGGCTGACGTTCACGAGGTGGCGGTGCCTGGCGGCGAAGTGCGCGTGGTGGCGGATCATGCGCCGGAGATCGAGTTCGGCGTCCTCGTGCACCGGCTCGGTCGCGCCGATCAATTCGTCCATGGCCTCGTCGAACAGGGTTGCGAGGATTTCGTCCTTGCCGGAGAAGTGACGATAGATGGCGGGCCCGCTCAGGCCGGCACGTGACCCCAGTTCGTCGACGCTTGTTCCGTGAAATCCCTTTTCGTAGAAGAGCTCCGCGGCGGTATCGAGAATCTTCCTGTTCCGGTCCACTGTCCTATCCTAACACCACGATGTGAACGATCGTTATCGATGCTGCATGCTTCCGACACCCCCGTCACCGCAGGAAAGGCACAGGACATCATGCCTCCCATCCAGATCCCCTCCTACACACAGGTGGTCACGCTGCCGCGCGAATACGGGCCGAGTGTGATCCCGGCAACGTACGAGGACGAGAACGGCCACATGAACATCCGTCACTACTTCGACCTCGAAACCCATGCCATTGCTGTGGTGTTCGAGCGCATGGGTATCACCGACGAGTACCGTTCCACCCGCAACCGAGGGTTCTTCACCGCCTAACATCACGTCGGGTACTTCTCGGAGGTGCACGTCGGCGATCAGGTGTCCGTGTACGTCCGGATCGTCGAACGGTCGGACAAGGTGGTGCACGCCATGGCTTTCCTCGTCGACGACACGACCCGGCGCCTGTCGAGCACTCTCGAGGTCACCGCAACGCACGTCGATCTCGTCACACGCCGGGTGGTGCCGTTCGCGGCCGACGTGGCGGACGCGTTCGACCGGGAGCGCTCGCGCACCGAATCGGCCGGGTGGCCGGCGCCGGTGTGCGGCGCGATGGGCATCCGCGCCCGTGCCACACGGTAGCCCGGCCGCCGTCCGTCGCACTTTCGTCGACCGTCCCTTCCACTGTTGTTGCAGGTCAGAGCGAATTCTTGCCCGCCTCTTGAAAACGATCGTTATCGGCGCTACTTTCATTCTTAAGGTAAGACCAAAACGATCTCCGCGGACGACTCTCGTCCCGCGTGCAACAGGAAGGACCAGCAGTCCGATGAGCGATTTCACCGATGTGACGTACGAGGTCGAGGACGGACTCGCCTGGATCACGATCAACCGCCCCGACCGGTACAACGCCTTCCGGGCCCGCACCGTCGACGAACTGGTCAAGTCGTTCAAACGGGCCTGGGGCAGTGCCGAAGTCGGCGCGATTGCGTTGACCGGTGCCGGCGAGAAGGCCTTCTGCTCCGGTGGCGATCAGAAGCAGCGCATGGAGACCGGCGACTACGGGCCGTCGGACAGCGGCCTGTTCGAGGTCGAGGCACTGCACCGCGTCATCCGCGACACCCCCAAACCCGTGATCGCCGCAGTCAACGGCGTCGCGGTCGGCGGTGGTCACGTGCTGCACCTCCTGTGCGATCTGTCGATCGCCGCGGAGCACGCGATCTTCGGCCAGAACGGTCCCCGAGTCGGCTCGTTCGACGCGGGCCTCGGCACCGGCTATCTCGCTCGCGCGATCGGCGAGAAGCGTGCTCGCGAGATCTGGTTCCTGTGCCGCCGGTACAGCGCTGAGCAGGCCCTCGAATGGGGCCTGGTGAACAAGGTCGTCCCCGGCGATCAGCTGCGCGCCGAGGTCCGGGCGTGGGCCGACGAGATCCTGCAGCTGTCCCCCACATCGTTGAAGGTGCTCAAGCAGTCCCTCAATGCGGACACCGAACACTTCATCGCGCAGGGCAACATGGCGTACTCCACGCTCAAGCTCTTCGGTGAGTCGGACGAGGCACTCGAAGGCATCACCGCCTTCAACGAGAAGCGCAAGCCCGACTTCTCGAAGTTCCGCGGCGCCTGATCCACCCGGCAGGGGTGGGACACCGCTCGGGCGTCCCACCCCTGCATTCGAATCCGCATCTCCACCGCGGCAGTACCCACCCCGACGAAAGAGCAGTGACCCGCCATGCGCTTCACGCGTGAACAACAGGAATTCGCGGTGGCCGTCCGCGAGTTCTGCGATGCCGAATGCAAGACCCTCCAACAGCGTGATGCGCTCACCGACGACGGAACCGTCGCCAACAGCCAAGTCATTCTCGACAAGTTCGCCGGCCTGGGCTGGCTCGCCGTCTCACTTCCGGAAGAATACGGAGGTGGCGGCGCCGGAATGGTCGAGGAATGCATCTTCCTCGAGGAATCGTCCCGTGGACTTGCGCCCATCACCGGATACTCCACGGGATTGACTGCCGCCCAAACCTACCTGCGTTACGGCACCGAGGAGCAGAAGCACACGATCGTCGGCAACATGGCCGCCGGGAAGCTCGAGGCGATCGCCCTGAGCGAACCCGGCGCCGGATCCGACCTCGGCGGCGTGCGGATACGGGCGGACCTGGTCGACGACCACTACATCGTCAACGGCCAGAAGACGTGGATCTCGGCAGCACACGTTGCAGAACACATCCTCCTGCTTGCTCGGACCGACACATCCGGCAGCAAACATCACGGCTTGACGCTGTTGATGGTGCCCGCAGATGCACCCGGTCTCGAAATACACGGCATCCGGACCATGGAGGCCCGAACGTGTAACGACCTGTACTTCACCGATGTTGCCGTTCCGGTGAGTGCGGTGGTCGGCACAGCAGGCCAGGCGTGGCGTCATCTCATGCGCGGACTCAGCGTCGAACGCCTCATCATCGCCACGATGTCGCTGGGCGCGGCTCAACGTTCGCTCGACGACGTCATCGCCTTCGTCACCGAACGCGAACAGTTCGGTCGCACGATCGGAAGTTTCCAGGCCATCCGCCA
>JAAZAD010000174.1 GCA_012514505.1 Rhodococcus sp. (in: high G+C Gram-positive bacteria)
GACATCGAGTTGGTGCCCGTAGCGCGCGCGAATCTCGTCGACACTCTCACCTCGTTCGTCGCTCGCGGCTTCGACGTCACTGTCGAACTGCCGGTACGGGCCAGGATCTTCAGTACCTCACCGGACGATCACGTGCTCGCATTCGTAGTCCACCACATCGCGGCAGACGGGTATTCGCTGGCGCCGATGGCCCGAGACGTCATGACCGCATACACCGCACGGGTCGGCGGCTGCGCGCCGGAGTGGAAGCCGCTGCCAGTGCAGTACGCCGACTTCACCTTGTGGCAGCACGACGTTCTGGGCAGCGAAGACGACCCGGAATCGGTCCTGTCGAATCAACTTCGGTACTGGACGGACACTCTCACCGGTCTGCCCGATGTGATCCAGATGCCTACCGATCACCCGAGACCGATTCAACAATCGTTCGCCGGAGACAGAATTCAATTCGACATCGACGCCGATCTGCACGCGCAACTCACCGAACTGGCGCGTTCTGCCGGAGCCAGCATGTTCATGGTCACCCACACCGCGCTGGCCGTGTTGCTGGCAAGGCTCGGAAGCACGGACGACGTAGTCATCGGAACCCCCATCGCTGGACGCGGAGACGCGGCCCTCGACGACATGGTCGGCATGTTCGTCAACACGCTCGTGCTGCGCAATCACATCGACTCGTCGGCCACGTTCATCGAGATACTGGAGCCAATCCGGGAGACGGACCTGGGCGCGTTCGGCCACTCGGACCTTCCGTTCGAGCGGCTCGTCGAAGAACTCAATCCGACCAGATCGACGTCGTATTCACCGCTGTTCCAGGTTGCACTCGAGTTTCAGAACAACGAGAATCCCGTGCTCGAGCTACCACAACTGAGGATCGAAGCGATCGATCTCGACACCCACATTGCAAAGGAAGACCTCGAACTCATTCTCATCGAACAGTTCGCCGACGACGGCACTCCCGCCGGAGTGACTGCCGGATTCGACTTCGCCACTGCTCTGTTCGAACGCGACACCATACGCAAGCTGTCCGAACGTTTCCTGCTGATTCTGTCGGCAGCAGTCGAGCATCCCGCCACCCCGGTCGGAGACTTCGGGCTTCTCGATTCGACCGAACTGATGGATCTCGTTCCGGCGCGCGGTAAGAAGCCTGTGCCGGCGGAACTGTGGCCGGATCTGTTGTCCAGGGCAGCAGTTCGTAACCCAGACGCCGTGGCTCTGGTGTACGACGATGGGGTCCATGACCGCCGAGTAGTCGACTACCGCGAGCTGGACGAATGGTCGAACAGGTTGGCGCGCGTGCTGGCAGCACAAGGCATCGGACCCGAATCATTCGTCGCACTCGGCATTCCACGGTCCATCGAAGAGGTCGTGTCCGTCTGGGCGGTGGCGAAATCCGGTGCGGCCTTCGTACCCGTCGACCCCACGTATCCCGCCGAACGCATCGACTACATGCTCACCGATTGTCACGCCATGGTCGGACTGACTGTGTCGGATCGTCGTGCCCACCTGCCAGATACGGTGCCGTGGCTCGAACTCGACGACCCGAAGTTCGAAGCTCGACTTCGCTCCGTGCCGGCAGACCCGATTACCGACGACGACCGGACCAAGCGCCTGCACCTGGCTCACCCGGCTTACCTCATCTACACCTCGGGCTCCACCGGAAAGCCCAAAGGCGTGATCGTCACCCACCGTGGAATGGCGAATCTGACGAAGGAAGAACACGAACGGTTCGGTGTCCACCCGAAATCGGTGGTCTCACATCTCGCCTCACCGAGCTTCGACGCATCCGTGTTCGAACTGATGATGGCCTTCGGTGCCGGCGCGCGAGTCGTTATCGTGCCGCCCACGATCTACGGTGGCACCGAATTGTCCAGCCTCCTGAGCCGCAACGAGGTCACACATTCGTTCATCACACCGACAGCCCTCGCGTCGATCGACGACATCGGCCTCGAATCGCTCGAAGCGATCGTCGTCGCGGGTGAAGCGTGCCCACCGGACCTCGTCGAGATGTGGGCCCACGACCGGCGCATGTTCAACGGATACGGGCCGACAGAGACCACCATTCAGGCCAGTGTGAGCGACCCGATGCGCCCGGAGACCGGCGTCGACATCGGTCGCCCCGCACGCGGATTCGGCGCGCTGGTACTCGACACCCGACTGCAGCCCGTGGCTCACGGTGTGCCAGGGGAGTTGTATATCACCGGCCCCGGTCTTGCGCGCGGCTATCACAACCGTTTCGCCCTCACTGCAGACAGATTCGTGGCGAACAGATTCGGCAAACCGGGTGAACGGATGTACCGAACCGGCGATGTCGTTCGTTGGCGTGCCAACGACACGATCGAGTACATCGGACGCAGTGACTTCCAGGTCAAGGTTCGCGGGTTCCGTATCGAACTGGGTGAGATCGACGCAGTCCTGGTTCATCACCCGGCAATTGCGTTCGCTGCGACGATCGGACACGTCGGGCCTTCGGGGGACACCCTCCTTGCCGCCTACGTACGCGCGACGGATGGTCACGATGTCGACGGAGCCGAGCTTCGGGCATACGCAGCCGAGCGCCTGCCCGCACACATGGTGCCCGCAGCGGTAGTCGTACTCGATCAACTTCCGATGACACCGGTGGGCAAACTCGACCTGAAGGCTCTGCCGGCACCCGAATTCGGTACCCGATCGGAAGGATTCCAGCTTCCTACCACCGAAACGGAACGCGTACTGGTCGACACCTTCGTGGAGATCCTGGGCGTGGACCGCGTCAGTACCTCGGACAGCTTCTTCGACCTGGGTGGCAACTCGATCGTTGCCACCAGGCTCGTCACCGAGATTCAGGTCAAACTCGGGAAGACGCTCTCACTGCAGACGATGTTCCTGGAGCCGACACCAGCCGGGCTCGCATACCGCTTGGATGCAGAAGCCGAGGCCGCGGATTCGGGTGCGGTATCGCCCGTGGACGAAGCGCTCGGTGTCGTGATTCCCTTGCGCGCGACCGGTGACAAGCCGCCGCTGTTCTGTGTCCATCCGGGCATCGGCCTGGCCTGGGGGTACGCAGGAATCATGCAATACCTGTCGCAAGATCGGCCGGCCTTCGGCCTCCAGCTTCCCACCATCAGTGGGGGTCCGACCTTCGAGTCGATCGAGCAACTCGCACACCGATACGTGGTCGAAATGCGGCGTGTGCAACCCGAGGGCCCCTATCACCTGTTGGGGTGGTCGCTCGGCGGCATCCTTGCCCACGCCATGGCAGTCGAACTGAGGCGGGCCGGTCAACAGGTGGACACGCTGGCGGTCATGGACAGTTACATCGCGCGCGACGACGACGCTGCCCCCGAGAAGCTGACGGTCAGCGAGCTGCTGCACGGTCTCGGTCTCGACATCGCCCCGGCGAAAACCTCGGGCGCAACCGAAACGGGGCGCAGCGAGGACGAGAGAGCCGAGTTGACGTACGAGCGGGCCGTAGAACTCCTCGACGAGGCCTTCGGTCAGCAGACCGGCTTGACGGCAGCGCACTTGGAACGCATCAACACTGGTTTCACGACTTCATCGCAGATCATGCACGAGTTCCGACCCCAGGTGTTCGACGGCGAGATGCTGTTCTTCAAGGCGACCGAATCACCGGATGCTGCCGAACACGACGTCCACGAATGGGACTATGCAGTGACCGGTGGGGTACGCGAGGTCCCGGTGCCGTGTGAACACAACCAAATGATCGACCCCGCCGTGTTGGCGACGGTAGGCCCAACGCTCGACGCTTATCTTTCCACGCGGTGATTACCTTCGGTGGCGGGGCAAGGTAGAGTGCGCATTTCGGGGAATGTGTTGTGGGCGACTATCCCACAAGCGTGTGCACTGCTGCACACCTTCCGTTCGTTAACGACTTCTGACCAGAAATGAGGGGGGCGAATGATCCGCTCTGCTACCAGGCGGCTGTCCGTCGCTGCGATTTGTACGTTCATGGCGGCCGCGTCGGTTTCGCTCGGGGCACCCGCAGCCGGCGCAGATCCGATCTACCCGGTTGCCGCCACAGATCCGTTCTATGCACAGTCCGCCGGCATCGACGATGTGGAGGTGGGGGATCCTCTCGACGTCCGGCCCATGCCGCCGATCGCCGCGTTTCCCGCAACCGACGTGTGGCAGGTGAAGTTTCGCTCCACCAATTCACAGCTCGAACCGATTGCGGCCACCACCACGGTGCTGGTTCCGCACAACCGTCCGGTAGACGGACCATTGCTGTCGTACCAGCACATCATCAATGCGCTGAGCCCGCGGTGTTCGCCGTCTCGGACCCTGTACGAGACAGATCCCGATCTGATAATCCGTGAGGCTCCGGCACTGAATGTGGCGCTTCAGCGCGGCTGGACGGTCGCATTGCCGGACCACCTGGGACCGACCGCCGCCTACGGCGCGGCCAAGCTCGGCGGTTACATCACACTCGACGGAATTCGTGCAGTACAGCAGGTTCCGCACCTGAAATTGGTCAACAGCCCTGTGGGCATGGCCGGGTATTCCGGCGGCGGCATGGCCACCGCGTGGGCTGCAGCGTTGGCGCCCGAATATGCCCCCGACCTGAACATTGTCGGAGTGGCGGAAGGCGGCGTGCCGATGAACATCGGCAAGATGGCCAATGCGCTGAGCCTCCAGCCGCACCCTGCCTTCGGACTCGCGTTGGCGGCCGCAATCGGACTCGAACGTGAATACCCCGAGCGGCTTCCCATCAGCGAGCAACTCAACGAAGAGGGGCTGCAGCTGCGCAACGAGGTGGCGAATGCCTGCACCAACGGGCTCCTGACCGCCGGTGCCGGCAAGAGTGCAGCGCAGATTGCCAAGACCACCGACATGATGACCTCCGAGGAAGCATGGGCAGTGCTCGACGAGAACAGCGTCGAGCTATACCCCGGAGTGCCGACGGCACCCATCTTCGAATGGCACAGCCCGACGGACGCTCTGATTCCAGTGGACTCGATCGACAACACGATTCGTCGATACTGCGAGGCCGGCGCAACCGTGCAATCGGAGTTGTTCCCGACTCCGGACCACCTGTCCGCAGCAGCCTTGGGTGCGCCCCAGGCACTCGAGTACCTCGATGCACGTTTCCGCGGTGTACCAGCGCCGTCGAACTGCTGATCCATATTTCGAAACGGGCGGGCCGGACGTAGCAACGTCCGGCCCGCCCGTTTGGTAGGTCGGCCCGACGGGTATTCCGAAGGGTATGTACCGATCGGACACCGCCATCGTGACGGGCCCCGAATCTTCGATTTGTCACGAAACGGTCAGTGCGCTCGGTCGGGTCGGAATGAACGTTCGACGCGCGGCTCGATCATCCGAGATCGATTCGATCGCTGCCACACTCAACAGCTTCGACGTATTGGTGACCCTTCCTCGCCGACGGAGGAAGACTGTCGCACAGCACAGAAATGAGCTGGAGTCGACCGGCCTGACCTCAGAGGTCGAATATGTCCTGCGTTGTCTGCAGCCCGCCATTCGACGCATGTCCGAGAGCGGTCGTGGAGGCCGGATCGTGATCGTCGTTTCTGCCGACGTCGACATCGGCACCCTCACAGGAGCCCTGGCAGCCGAAGTATCGGAGGTTGGAATCAGCGTGAACTCGGTGGTTGTCCGCGACGACGTATCCGACAGTGACGCATGTGATGTGATCACCTACCTGGCCGGCTCTGCGGCTGCCGGCCAGGTTACGGGAGCCTCCTACACGTTGACGGGCAACGAGATGGTGGTCCGCGGTGCGGCGACGCCCACCTCGAAGCGAGGGGAGCGGTTCCTCCCGAGTTCGGTGCGGTCCCGACTGCGCGCTTTGCACGCAGGTCGGGACCGATGAACTCGGTTCGCAACTGGGGACCTGATTCTCCGCTCAGGGCGCTTTGGCGGGAGGTTCGCCCTTCACGAACGATTCATGCTGTGCGTGCGCCCGGCGGATGAGGTCCATCAGCTCGTCTTGCTCGCGCGCTTCCTTCTGGTATTTCGGCCCGAGTGCCTTCACCTTCTCTTCTTCGTCCCGCAACGCTTGATAGATTCGTTCGCGCTCGTCCGCATCGGCTGTGTAATCGAGATCCACGTACTGGGTGGCATGTCGCCGTGCACTCCCGATTGCCGCTTGCGCCTTGCCCGCCGGGCTGACCAGGGACGCAATCACTGTAACGATGAGAATGCCGAGGATGACCGTCAGCGAGAGCCCGGTACTGATCTCGACGACATGGACCGGTTCTCCGTCGTTGACGAAGGGCAGATTGTTCTCGTGCAACGCGTGCAGGATGAGCTTCACGCCGATAAACCCGAGAATCGCGGAGAGGCCGTACGACAGGTAAATGAGTCGATCGAGCAGGCCATCGAGTAAGAAGTACAGCTGACGCAGACCCATCAAGGAGAACGCCGTCGCCGTGAAGACGATGAAGACGTTCTGCGTCAAACCGAAGATCGCCGGAATGGAGTCGAGAGCGAACAGTATGTCTGTGCCGCCGATGGCCACCATGACCAGGAGCATCGGAGTGAGTGCACGCTTGCCGTTCACGACGGTGAAGAGCTTGTCACCGTCGTAGTAGTCGGTGGTGTGAAAGACCTTCTTCGCGATTCGAATGATGAAGTTGTCTGCGGAGTGCGATTCCTCCGTTTCGGGACGCAGCATGTTTCCGGCCGTCAGCAGCAGGACCAATCCGAAGATGTAGAAGACCCAGCTGTAGGCGTTGATCGCTGCCGCACCCAAGAAGATGAAACCAGTGCGGGTGATGAGTGCGAATACGATGCCGAACAGCAGGACCTTCTGCTGATCTTCACGCGGTACTTTGAAGCTCGCCATGATGATCAGGAAGACGAACAGGTTGTCGACCGACAGCGCCTTCTCGGTGACGTAGCCCGCGAAATACTCGGACCCCATGTCGACCCCACCGAACCAGAGCACGAGAAGGCCGAAGATCACGGCGAGGCCCACGTAAATCGACGACCAGATGGCCGCTTCCTTGAGGGTCGGCACGTGCGCCTTGCGTACGTGGAAAAAGTAGTCGAATGCCAGAAGGCCTACGATTACGACGATCGTCAAAGCCCATATTGCGGGTGAAACTGTCATCGGGGTCTGCTTTCCGTTCGGAGAAGCGCGATTGGGGGTGATCCAGTCGCGCGGCCTTGCGTACCACCGCGCACCAAGCGTAGTTGACCGATGCCGCTCGTCGCCTTCCAAACACGGCGTTGGGCGGACTTCTGGGACTGGACTGATACCGTTCGAACCAATCGACGCTTCAACGAGTGTCTCCCTCCGTCAACACTCTTTCGTCACAGTGACGAAAGAGGCTCGTGTGGCGGGAGGTGGGGAAGTGGGTTGAATGCGTCCTCAGCAGCGAGTAATACGCTGCGCTGCATATTATTCGGTCGAGTTGGTCTCGAATCGGCGGATGGCGTCATGAATCGATTCGTCACGGGATGCAATTGCGATTCGCAGTCATGTCGGCATGCAACAAACAGAAGTCGCACACGGTACCGAATGGAAATGGGTCTGCCGGCGACCCACAAGCGGCAGGGCTCGACGTGGGTTCTACATCTACGTATAGGACGCATTCCACTGGTTGTCCCAGGTATACGTTGTGCCGATAATCGACATTATGTCAACTAAACGATGAGAGCTTGCCAGACCGACCCCCCACGAGCCTCACGCCACACCCGAGCCACAGGTTCCCCGACGCCCGCTACATGGCGCCGGACACGTCGCGGGACGCGCACCCCTGCCGCAGCGCATGAGCTCCGCGACGTCTCGACCCGACCTTCGGATCCCCTTGCAGCACACTCGCATCGCAAGATTCGAGGCACGCGGCACTCCGTTCTCCTGCAGCCGTGCATCTGATCG
This sequence comes from Rhodococcus sp. (in: high G+C Gram-positive bacteria), assembly GCA_012514505.1. Classification (GTDB taxonomy): domain Bacteria; phylum Actinomycetota; class Actinomycetes; order Mycobacteriales; family Mycobacteriaceae; genus Rhodococcus_F. The sequence continues at coordinate 7,835 of JAAZAD010000174.1, forward strand.
CTCGCGCCTATTACGTCACGTGACACCTAAGTCCCATGGCTCTTGTGGAGTCCCACTGGATTCCACTGTTCGCCAATGCGCCAGGACCGGAATCGGACATTCGATACACATTCCACTACAGTGTCTACGAACTCAGAACTCTGCGGCGTTCTGGACAAATAGATGTCTGAACTCGCCTGGGCGATTCACAAGGATGATGAGGGGCTCGGCGTGGAGGATGTTGGTTTGCGGCGCGGCACGGAGCGTTCCGCGCATGGTCTCCCCCACAAGCTCGAGCCCGACTCTGGACGTCACGGCGCTGCCATTACTTCACCCACATCAGCCGAGCCCACACATGTTCGTTTCGCCGTTGACGAGGAGATCCAGCGGTGGGACGAACTGCTTCTCCAGAGCCCCGATGAGGGCACCGTCTACCGCTGCACCGCCAACATCGACGGAATGGCTCAGCAAGGGGCAACGCCGGTCCACCTGATGGTAGATGGCAATGCCGTGACAGCGTTCCGGGTTGCCGTGCCGCTCACCGGAGCGCTGTGGATACTATTCGGTCCCCCAGTTCTCGCCATAGACGAGTTGATTCGTTCGGCTCGCGCAATAGCGGCGTTCGCCGCCGATCACGGGGTCACTGCGGTGCGGCTACGCACGCAGTTGAAGGCCGATCCGGAACACGACCAGCTGCTGCGTGAGAACGGATTGGTACGCGTACCGACGTGGCTCGACGACAGCACGGTCATCGTGGATCTGACTGGCTCCGAAGCGGATGTACAGTCCCGATTCAAGAAGCGGGCACGAAAGTCGATCAAGCGCGCGTTCCGAGAAGGCGTGACCGTGGACCGTGTCCCGGCCACTGCGGAAAACTGCAAAACGCTGTACGAGATGCTCGACGCGACCAGCGGGGGCCGGTTCAACATCCCGACCCTCGAGATTTCCACTGCCGTCTTCCAGCGCTACGAGTCGTCGGGGCAGGGTCAACTGTTCCTGGCGCGGCACGAAGGCGAAGTCGTTGTCGGCGCATTCGTCGCGACATTCGGCAACACGGCGCTGTATCTGGGTGCGGGTTCGGTTCGACGAAGTCCAGGAGATCCCACCCTCTGTGGGCTGGGCGGAAGTCGGGCGTCCTATGCCTTGCAGTGGGACATCATGCAATGGGCCCGCGACCAGGGGTGCGAGCGTTACGACTTGGACGGGACACCATCGTCGGCCACTATCGGAGACCTCTCGCATCCGCGTCAAGGCGTTGGACAATTCAAGACCGCGTTCAGCGACGACATCACTGATTACCTGGGCGCGTATCAGATTGCGGTGCAACCTCGGCGAGCATGGCTGATGCGGCAACTCGAGATCAACGCACAGCGGTTGGACCAGTCGGTGACGATGAATCGCCTGCGTGGCCGGCACGTACGACCGAACCCGGACCACGTCTGGCTGCGTCGGGGATCTTCGCGATAGCATTCTCACGTGGTCAGCACCCCAACTCTTCGGATCGCTCGACTTCGCACACGGATCGACCATCCTCGTACGGGTGCAGGCGAGCGGGAAGCAGCTCAGCGAATGCTGGACCGTATTCTCGAAAAGCCCCGACCAGTCGTTAGCGGCCGAAGCTACGGTGCACGGCACGGTCGAGTTGGTCGGCACGCTGGCCTTTCTCGAATAGTCGACATGATTCGCGAGGACATTTCCTTAGCGCGAAATGTATTCGCTACCACCGGTGATCCCGGCGGGCTCGCCACTCTGGACCCGATCGGCGATGCACCCTCCGAAATTCGCTACGAAGTCGACGCACCCTACGATGCCGGCATCGTCATTACGGTCAGCGCCGTGCCGAGAATCTGGGGCTGGACACACGATCATGGAATGGACGTGGTCTTCCCCGCACTTCAAGCCCTGGCCGACGAGCTCGCCGAGATAATGAACGGCTATAACCACGACGGCCAGGACATCACGAAACGCTTCTACGGAAAAGTCCTGGTCGACGGTCAAACGCTGGTGTGGTGACAATCCAGCACGCGGACGCGTGACCTGCGGTCAACCGACTCGCCTTCTCCCAGGGCCACGAACTGAAACCGTACGGAGCAACCGCAATCGCCGCCACACCCGGCTGGCTCCGCTCCGAGATGATGCTCGACCATTTCGGCGTCACCGAACAGAACTGGCGTGACGCATTGGACCCGAACAAGATCGAGGGCTACCCGAGCGCCCCTGACGGATTCGCGTCATCCGAGTCACCACGCTACGTCGGCCCCGCCGTAGCAGCGCTGGTCTCGGACCCCGACCGGGCCAGATGGAATCAGAAGTCGGTGAGCTCCGCTCAACTCGCGGTTGAATACGGATTCACCGACCTCGACGGCTCACAACCCGATAGCTGGGGCACCGCCGACTGAATCTGGCCCTTCCA
>JAAZAD010000175.1 GCA_012514505.1 Rhodococcus sp. (in: high G+C Gram-positive bacteria)
AATTCGGCGGATTCGGTATCCGGTGAAGAGGTTCACCCCGGGGTGATGCGGCCGTATCGAACGGTCAACGTGGTCACCATGGTGATATCCGCGACGGCGCGTCCGGATACCGGCTGTGGGACCACCGCACGCGAGCCTGTCAAGTTTTCTGTGTAAGTCGGTCAGGTGTTCGGGTTAGAGGTGATGGTTGATTCGTTCGGGGTAGACCAGTGAGAGTTGCTCCAATGCTCGTTTCCAGTTCGTGGTGACTGCGCCCTCAACGAGGCGGCCGGCGGCGCGACGCTTCGCGGCAGGTAGGCCCTTCTCCTTGACGCGTTCGCGGGCGCGTTTGTCCTCGATGTTGCAGATCGCCATCCACAGCAGTTTCACCGCGGCTGCGTCGTTGGGGAAGTGGCCGCGGTTCTTGGTGACCTTGCGTAGCTGGTAGTTCAGCGACTCGATGCTGTTGGTGGTGTAGATGACTCGCCGCAGCTCTGGTGGGAAGGCCAGGAACGGGATGAATCGTTCCCATGCGTCACGGAATGATTTGACCGCCGACGGGTATTTCCGGCCCGGTACCGAGTCCGCGAACGCCTCGAGCGCGTCGAGTGCCGCGTCAGCGTTAGAGGCCTGGTAAATCGGTTTGAGAGCAGCGGCGACCTGTTTGCGGTCCCCGTAGGCGACGAACCGCATCGCCGCCCGGATCAGATGGACCACGCAGGTCTGGACCGTGGCCTGCGGCCAGGTCGCCTCGATCGCTTCAGCGAACCCGGTCAGCCCATCACAGCACACGATCAGCACGTCGACCACGCCCCGATTACGCAGTTCCGCGCACACTGACGCCCAGAACTTCGCCCCCTCGGTCTGCTGGATCCAGATCCCCAGGACGTGCTTGATCCCGTCCATATCGACCCCGACAGCGATGTGCGCGGCCTTGTTCCGCACGTGTCCGCCGTCGCGGACTTTGACCATGATCGCGTCGAGGTAGATCACCGGGTACAGGGCGTCGAGATCACGCTGCTGCCACTTGATCACCTCGTCGGCGACTTCTTCGGTGATCTTGCTGATCGTCTCGTGCGAGAGCTCGGTGCCGACGGTGGACGCGAGGTGGTGCTGAATGTCGCGGATGGTCATTCCGCCGGCGTAGAGCGAGACGATCATCGCGTCGAGCCCGTCGAGGCGCCGCTGGCCCTTACGCACCAGCATCGGCGAGAACGTGCCGTTACGGTCCCGCGGGACCCGCAGCTCGACGTCGCCGACCTCGGTGGCGACGGCCTTACTGCTGTAGCCGTTCCGTGAGTTCGGGAACGCTGCCGCCTCCGGGGCGCCGGCCTCGTAACCGAGGTGGTCGGTCAGCTCGGCATTCAGGCCCCGTTCGAGAGTCGCTTTGAGGAGCGAGTGCAACAAGCCCTCATCGCCGGTCAACGGCTGCCCATTGTCGATCTTGCTGAACACCTCATCGAGCGCGCCCGAGGCGATCAGCTCGTCGGCCTTCTCGTTCTGTACACGTCGGCGTTCTTCACGCGAAAGTTCCACTGCCACATCATCATTGATCGTCATCTAAGAGGTTCCCTTCAGGGTTGAACCTCACCGCTTACACAGACCATCTGACACGCCCCTTTCGGGACCGGATCCGGGTGGTCACCATGGACGGATTCACCGGGTATCGCACCGCGACCGCCGAGGCATTGGATAAGGCGCGGGCGGTGATGGACCCGTTCCACGTGGTCCATCTGGCCGCCGA
>JAAZAD010000020.1 GCA_012514505.1 Rhodococcus sp. (in: high G+C Gram-positive bacteria)
ACTTCTTCGGCGCCGAATCTCGTGCCGTACTCCCCTATTCCAACGACCTCGTCCGTTTCGCCGCGTACCTCCAGCAGCTCACGATGGAGTCGAACGGCAAGTCGGTACGCGCCGACGGCACCCCGGTGTCGACGTCGACGGGTGAAATCTTCTGGGGAGAACCCGGCACCAACGGGCAGCACGCGTTCTACCAGTTGCTGCACCAGGGCACCCGCCTCGTGCCCGCCGACTTCATCGGGTTCACCTCACCCACCGACGACCTGCCCACCATGGACGGCACGGGCAGCATGCACGACCTGCTGATGAGCAACTTCTTCGCGCAGACGAAGGTGCTGGCCTTCGGCAAGACCGCAGAGGAGATCGCCGCGGAAGGTACCGACCCCGAGTTGGTTCCGCACAAGGTGATGCCCGGAAACCGTCCGTCCACCACGATCCTTGCCCCGAAGCTGACTCCGTCGGTGCTCGGTCAGCTCATTGCACTGTACGAACATCAGGTATTCGTCGAAGGCGTCGTGTGGGGCATCGACTCGTTCGACCAGTGGGGTGTCGAGCTCGGAAAAACCCAGGCCAACGAATTGCAGCCCGTCCTCACGGCCGACGAGGCCCCCGCACCGTCGGGCGACTCGTCCACCACCGCGCTGATCGACTGGTACCGCAAGGGACGCGGAAGGGCCTCCGGCCCTGTGAGTGGATAACGAGTCTCTGGACTCCTTAACCGCTCACGGGCGGCGGAGCCGCATCGGCCCACTCGGCGGTCGTGATCACGCGTCCCGCACGATCCACCAGCCTGGCCTGCAAACCGTGCTGATCGATCCACCGAATCGCACCGATCCGACGGGACATCGCCGCCGACGCGGCCGCGTACGCCCACAGGGGATCGTCGGCGACGACGGTCACCTGTTCCCACTCGGTTTCGGATGCCATCGGATCGTCGACTGCACCTGCGCGAAACACCGTCGCCATCGCCGTCCCGTTGACCAGTTCGACCACCCCATCGGACGGGACGTCGATCTGCCAACCTCCTGCAGGACAGTGGCCGGCCGTGGCCACGACCTCACCGATCCGCACCGCCACCCCGCATTCGAGTTCGGCGGCAATCAGCTCGGCGGCCCGCCCGACCGTGTCCGCTTTCGCGATGTCCGCGATATCGAACGACGCACCCCACGGCGCGAAAACGATGTCGTCGTCGATCTGGACGTCCAGGTAGGTCGGAGCCGGGTGAACGGGAGGCATCGACTCCTCGTCGAAGGTGGCGAGCGCCAAGGGGCCGACAACGCCGTCCGTCATCCGGGCTGCCCACAGCGCGGACCGCAGCAACGACGACATATGCCTGCTCACCTTCACCGGAGCGCCCTGCGAGAGGTTGACCTCGTGGATCTCGGCGTCACCCCGTTGCAGATCGCACACGGCCTCCACGTCGTCGATGAACGACGCGATCAAGGCAGATGCGGCCGACAGGGCTGCACCTTCCGTCACGTCGACCTCGACGACGGAACCCCACATCTTCCACTGTTCGACACTGACCATGACTTGCTCCGTGGGCTAGGTGCTTGGCTCACTTTTCCAGTATGCGCCCGTTTGCTGAGAGCAGCCTGACCGAGATTTCGCCGTACACTGCGCCTCGTGTCCGCACGTCTGAGCGTCGTCGACGAAATCTTTCTCCGCACCCACCGTGGCTGGGGTAATCCCGTCGTCATGCAGGGGCTGTGGCGGTGCACGGGCCGGGTGGAGCCGACACTGCTCGAGGAGGTCCGCCAGGCCCTCGCTCACGGACGGCTCGGTCGACGTGTGGTTCGTTCAAGGGTTCCGCTTGCACGTCCGCGGTTCACCGTCGACACTTCGGCGAATCCGATCCACTACCGCACCATTGCGGCGTCGAATCTGCTGGATTGGGCCGACGAACAGGCCTGCCTGGACGTGAATCCGGAGACCGGACCCGGCTGGCGAATGTCCGTCGCACATCTCGACGACGGGGACACCGTCGTGTCGCTGGTGTGTTCGCATGTGGTCGCAGATGCCCGCGGACTGGTGTCGGGCATCGAGGACGCCATGACGGGGCGGGCGTTCACTCCTCTCCATGACCGAGCCACCTCGGACGCGCGTGATGCGCTGGCGCTCGTCACTCGCGTCGGGTGGAGAACGGCAGTGGCGGTGGCGGGATTGATACGGCATCCGTCACGACGGAGGGAGTTGACGAGGACTCAGCACACGTCGCCGGCACCGACCCGGTCGTGCACTCGGGTGATCGCCGAAATCGGTGTACCCGATTGGTCCGATTGCGCCGCCCGTGAAGGTGGGACACCGAACAGTCTGTTCCTGTCCGTGGTCGCCGAACTGGCCCGTGCGGACAACGAACCGGTTGTCCTGAGCGTTCCGATGGACGTTCGCACGTCTGATGGTGTCGACAACGCAATAGCGATGGTCGAAGTGACGGTCGGCCCACAGGACACCACCGCACACATCCGCGACGCGAGCAGGGCTGCATACGACTCGCCGCCGATGTCGAGTCCAGCCGGCTTCCCCGAGGAGCTTCTCCAAGTCGTCCCGGACCGGTTGGCACACAAGCTGGCGAGTGCACCTGGTGAGCGAGACGCCTTGTGCTCCAACATCGGACGAATACCCGAAACGGTGCGGACACTCGGACCCCACCAGGCGACCGGCATCGCAACACGCGCGGTTCACCCGAACACGCCGGCAACGCACACCCGAATCTTCGCCTTTCTCAACGAGTTCGACGACCGCTACACCCTCGCACTGGAAAGTACTCTCGACCACGACCTCCACAGCCGCACGATCGACGTCCTGACCAGTCGTGGACTACACCCAAAACTGTGGTGAGCTACTGACCGAACGTGGACCGAAGATTCGTGTTGATCAGTTCATTCAGGCGTCGACACATTCGGACTATCGTCTCGTCGTCGGGTGCAGGCTCGTCGACGAGCAGTGTCCAACGTAGGTAGGCGCTCGACTGCGCTGTGTCCTCGATGTCGAACCGGATGAGCGCTTCTGGCCGCCATGGCCAGATCGACGACCACACCACCCTGTCGGGTTCCACCGACTCGACGATGGAGGGGCGTTGTTCGTCGTCATGCATCGTCAGCCAAGGACGACGTGGATCGCAATCAGGCCGGACAAGGGCGTCGAAGACAGCTCTCACAGGAGGTGGTTGGCTGCGCCGCCGGGTCGCGATCTCGATCATTCTTGGACGATAGTCAGCCCTCGTACGGTTGACGAGCGGTTTCCGGGTCGCCGTAGGTGACGGCACGTTCGCGTCGCGAATCGGTGGCAAGTGTTGCCGCCCAGTTCAACAGTGTGCCCATTCGGTTTCGTGGACTTGCCAGGAATGCGATGTGGATGACGCCCCACGACACCCAACCGAGGAACCCGGACAGGTTGATCGGCCCCACCTGCACGATGGCCTGACGGCGAGCGATGTAGGCGGCGGTCCCGAGGTCGTGATATTTGAACTTCGGTCGAGTCTGTCCGTGACCGAGGGCGGCACGTATCTGCTTGCCCGCGAACCGTCCTCCCTGCATGGCGACCTCGGCCACGCCGGGCAGCTTGTCGAGCGACATCAGGTCGCCGACCACCCATACGTTCGGATGGCCCGGCACCGTCAGGTCGGGCTGCACCGCAATGCGTCCACCGGCGACCTGGTCGACACCGAGCCCTTCTGCCAGTGCCGCAGCGAACGGCACCGCCTCCACTCCGGCCGTCCACAGCACGGTCCTCGCCTCGTACCGCGTCACGGATCTCGGTTCGGCCTTCTCGGTCACCTCCACCCCGGTTTCGCTGACGTCGGTGACGTGGACACCGAGATGGGTTTCGACACCGATCCGGTCCAGCGTGGTCTGCGCAGCAGCAGAAAGTTTCCGATGGAACGACGGCAGCACACGATCTGCGCCGTGGAACAGCAGCACTCGGGCCTCGGACGGGTCGATCGCGTCGAACTCGTCGGCAAGTTCGCGGGTTGCGAGTTCTCGGATCTGCCCCGCCAACTCCACCCCGGTCGGTCCCCCACCCGACACCACGAAGGTCAGCCACGGACGTCGCTGCTCCGCCGTATCCAATGTCTCCGCCATTTCGAACGCGGTGACGATCTTGCGCCGGATGGCGAGGGCATCGTCCAGCGTCTTCATGCCGGGCGCCCATTGGCTGTATTCGTCGTGACCGTGGTACGCCTGCCGCATGCCCGCAGCGACAACGAGGTAGTCGTACGGAAGCGTGAATGTCGTGCCGTCCAGTCGGGTGACGGTGAGCTCACCGGCATCCGGATCGATCGAATGCGCCTCCCCCAACGCCACACGCAGGCTCGGGCCTTTGCGTAGAAGATGCCGGAGCGGCGTGGTGATCTCGCCTTGCGACAACAGGCCCGTCGCACATTGGTACAGCAGCGGCTGAAAGAGGTGGCTGGTACCACGGTCGATCAGCGTCACCTCGGCGTTCACGTCACGCAGCTGACGTGCCGCATAGAGCCCGCCGAAGCCACCACCAACGATGACGACGCGCTTGGTCATATGTCGAAACCTACGCCTCCGGCCTGTGCGTGGTCTGCGAGTCCGCAGACTCGCAGACCACGCACAAGCATTCAGGCCATTCGGGCGGTGAGGGCGTTGGGGAGGAAACGCATCGCCGCGTCCACCGCCTGCCACTTGAGGCCGGGCAGGGCGACGCGGGTCGACTCCTTCTCGATAGCGTCGACCATGGCGTCGACACCCTCCTTCAGCGTTGCCGTCATGGATGCGCTGTCACCTGCCTTCGACGACATGTCGGTGGCGATGTACCCCGGAAGCAGCGTGGTGACGGAAATATCGGTCTTCGCCAGCTCGGTCGACAGTGATTCCCCCAGCGAGGAGACCGCCGCCTTGCTGGCCGAGTAGGCCGCCTTCGGCCCCGTCAGGCCGCGATCGGCGCTGATCGACGACACCAGAACGAGGTGCCCCGCATTCTGTCCACGGAATGTCTCGAGTGCCGCCTCGCACTGGGACAGCGCGCCGACGAAGTTGGTGCGCGCGGTCGCCAGGTTGGCGTCGGCGCGGCCGGTGCCGATCTTTGCTCCCTTGCCCAGACCCGCGTTCACGATCACCCGATCGAGCCCACCGAGTTCGTCTCTCAGTTCGCCGAACACCCGGACCACGGCGTCGTGGTCGGTGACGTCGAGCGCGCGAACTGCGACCTTGATGTTCGGGTGAGATTTCTTCAGATCTGCCGCGAGAGTCTCGAGGTTGTCGAGGCGCCGCGCACAGAGCGCAAGATCTCGGCCCATCGCCGCGAATCGCCGCGCCATCTCCTCCCCTAGACCCGAACTCGCACCGGTGACAAGGATTCTCTGCCGTTTCATAGAGACACCGTATCCGGCACCCGGCATCGGCCTACCGTGGAGCAATGGACGAATTCGATGTCATCGTCATCGGAGGTGGACCGGCGGGCGAGAATGCTGCCGACTACGCAATCGCCGGCAGCACGCGGACGGCCGTGCTGATCGAACACGAGTTGGTCGGTGGCGAGTGCTCCTATTGGGCGTGCATGCCCAGCAAGGCGTTGCTTCGCCCCGGCGAAGTTCTCGGAGCGGCCCAGAATATGCCGGGTGTGGACGCAAAGGGCCTCGATGTTCCCGCTGTACTCGCCCGCCGTGACTCGTACACCAGCGGTCACGACGATTCCGGTCAAGTGAAGTGGGCCCGCCATCTGGGCATCGAAGTGGTGCGTGGTCACGCCCGGATCAGTGGCGAACGCACGGTGACCGTCGACGGCCAGCGCACACTGCGGGCCCGGCACGCGGTGGTCGTGGCAACCGGAACCACTGCGTCCATACCCGAGACACCTGGGCTGCAGGAGTCGCTGCCGTGGACGTCGCGCGATGTGACCAACCTTCGTGAGGTGCCCCGCCGAGTGGTGATCGTCGGTGGTGGTGTGGTGGCCTGCGAGGCTGCTACCTGGCTCCTGAACCTCGGGGTGGCAGACCTGACCCTCGTCGTGCGCGGGAACGGGCTGCTGCCTCGGATGGAAGCGTTCGCCGGGGAGCGCGTGGCCGACTCGCTCATCGACCGTGGCGCAACCGTGCTGTTCGGCACCGAGGTGGTGTCCGTGTCCCGCCCGAACCCGGCGGATACCGGCATCGGCCGCGTCCACGGAGGCCCGTCGACGGTCGAGCTTTCCGGTGGCGGGTCCGTCGAAGCCGACGAGATCGTGATCGCTACCGGCCGCACTCCGAGAACGAGCAGCCTCGGACTCAGTCAAGATCTACTCGACGACCGCGGCTACGTCACGGTCGACGACACCCTCACCGCCACCGACGGCTGGCTCTACGCGGTCGGCGACTGCAACGGACGCTCCCCGCTCACACACATGGGTAAGTACCAGGCGAGGGTGTGTGGCGACGTGATCGCGGCCAGAGCCGAGAACCGCAGCATCGACCGTCCACGGTTTCGGGCGTCGGCCGATCACGGCCAGGTTCCTCAGGTGGTGTTCACGTCACCCCAGGCGGCATCCACGGGGCTGACCGAACGTCAGGCCAGGGACAACGGTCTCGACGTCGAAACGGTGGAGGCGGACATCGCGGTGGCCGGGTCGTCGCTGTCCCGAGACGATTTCACCGGTCACGCGAAACTCGTCGTCGACCGCGGTTCCGACACTCTCGTCGGCGCCACATTCGTCGGCACAGAAGTCGCCGAGCTCCTCCACAGCGCGACAGTCGCGGTCGTCGGCGGCGTCACGATGGACGCACTGTGGCATGCCGTACCTGCCTATCCGACCGTGAGCGAAGTGTGGCTGCGCCTGCTGGAAGCCCGCGGCTGACGTAAATCTTCCGCTCAGCCACGTTGCGTATAGTCACGGCATGGCGGATGACATGCTGGTGAGGACGACCGACGGCCCGGTGCGCGGACGTAGAGTCGGCGGACTTCGCGCCTGGCGCGGCATCCCTTATGCAGCTCCTACGGCCGGTCCTCGACGCTTCCGCGCGCCCGCACCGATCGAGCCGTGGAGTGAAGTCCGGGAGTGCACGGAGTTCGGCGACGCCCCACCCCAGGCGAAGAGTTACACCGCGCTGCGGCCGGGTAAGTATCAGCCGACCAGCGAAGACTGTCTCACCGTCAATGTGCTCGCTCCTGCGCACGACGACGGCACGAAGCGCCCGGTGATGGTGTACATCTACGGCGGCGCATACATCATGGGCATGAGCGCCACCGGGGTGTACAACGGATCAGCACTCGTCCGGCGTGGTGATGTGGTGTACGTGTCGTTCAACTACCGCGTCGGCACACTCGGCTACCTCGACTTCAGCCGCTACTCCACCCCCGAACGACCCTTCGACTCCAACCTCGGACTACGCGACCAGGTCGCCGCACTCGAATGGGTCCAGCGCAACATCGCCGCATTCGGCGGCGACCCCGACAACGTCACCCTCTTCGGCGAATCCGCCGGCGGCAACG
>JAAZAD010000176.1 GCA_012514505.1 Rhodococcus sp. (in: high G+C Gram-positive bacteria)
CAGAAGGCCGGCGCCTGACACATCCCTGCACAAATACCCGTGTGCGCCACTGAATGGGCGTAGCGTCCCGTTTGGCTGTCCAGGCAGCCGCCAACCGCGGGATACGGAGACACGATGGCGTACAGCGAATCACGAGAAATCGGTCCGAATTCGGCAAACGCCGATGTGGCGCATGCGGTCCTCTTCGCGGCCGCGGCAGCACTGGGCGGCTTTCTCTTCGGGTACGACACCGCCGTCATCAACGGTGCGGTCGGCGCGATTCGAGACAGATACGACATCGGCGCGGGCGCAACCGGCCTGTCCGTCTCACTGACACTGGTCGGTGCCGCCGTCGGAGCCTGGCTGGCGGGACGAATCGCCGACAAACTGGGGCGCATCCGCGTGATGCGGATCGCCGCAGTCCTCTTCATGATCGGGGCTCTCGGATCCGCGTTTCCATTCGGCATCGTCGACCTCACTCTGTGGCGAGTGGTCGGTGGCCTCGCCGTCGGGTTCGCCTCCGTCATCTCCCCCGCGTACATCGCCGAGATTTCACCGGCATCGATGCGTGGACGGCTCGGATCGATGTACCAACTGGCAATCGTTCTCGGAATTGCAGTGTCCCAACTCGTGAACTACGCGCTGTCCGCGGCTGCGGGTGGCGCGAGAAACAACCTGCTCGGAATCGAGGCGTGGCAGTGGATGCTCGCCGTAGCCGCGATCCCTGCCCTGATCTACCTGATCATGACACTGACAATTCCCGAATCGCCCCGTTTCCTGGTGGCCAACGGGCGCACAGCCGAAGCACGCGAGATCATCGCGGATCTGGAGGGCGGTTCGGACGACGTCGTCACGAAGCGAATGGAAGAGATCCGCATCTCGCTGGGCGAAGACCGCACCCGTCCCAGCCTGAAGGCACTCTTCTCGAAGAAGCTGGGGGTCGGACCGCTGGTGCTGGTGGGGATCGGGTTGGCGGCCCTACAGCAGTTCGTCGGAATCAACGTGATCTTCTATTACTCCAGTACCTTGTGGCAGTCCGTAGGGTTCGGCGAGGACCGGTCGCTGCTCATCAGCGTGGTGAGCGCCGTCGTCAACATCGTGGGCACGTTGGTGGCAATCGCTGTGATCGACCGCATCGGACGTCGACCACTTCTGTTGATCGGTTCGGTCGGCATGGCAATCTCACTGGGCACTGCCGCCGTGTGTTTTCATTCGGCAGAGATCACGAGAAACGCAGACGGCGAGTCGGTGGCGACGCTCTCCGACACCAACGGCACCATCGCACTGATCGCCGCAAACGCCTTCGTCTTCTTCTTCGCCCTGTCGTGGGGCCCTGTGGTGTGGGTCCTGATCAGCGAACTCTTCCCGAACCGCATTCGCGCCGTCGCAGTGGGTGTGGCCACTGCCGCGAACTGGCTGTCCAATTTCCTCGTCTCGGCCACGTTTCCTGCACTCGCCGACTGGAACCTGTCGCTCACGTACGGTCTCTACGCTGCGATGGCTGTGCTGTCCATCGGATTCGTGGTGAAGTTCGTGAAGGAGACCAAAGGACGCACGCTCGAGGAAGCGGGCTGATCAGCGGCCGGACTTCTCGACGTCGTCCGCGCGGTCCACCGCTCCCGCATCGGGCGCGTCGATCCCGGCAACCCACCCCGTGATCTGACGAGCCACGCCCTGCGCAGTGAGCCCGAGCTCCGCGTGAATCTCGGACCGCGACGCGTGATCGAAGAACTGTTGCGGTACTCCGACATCACGGCACGGCACATCGATACCTGCAGATCGGAGCGCCGCAGACACGGTCGAGCCAATACCACCGTGCAATCCGCTGTCCTCGATCGTCACGACCATCGAGTATTCACGGGACAACTCGACGAGTGAGTCCGCTATCGGCAGCACCCAACGGGGGTCCACCACCGTGGCGCAGATGCCCTGCTGTTCGAGGCGATCCGCGGTCGCGAGCGCCAACTCCGCGAACGCTCCCACCGAAACGATCAGAACATCTTTGACACCCTGGCTCGGGTCCCGCAGCACGTCCACACCATCACCCAGCCTGCGCACGGCTGTCAGGTCGTCACACACGGCACCCTTCGGGTACCGGATGGCGGTCGGTCCGTCCTTCACGGCCAAAGCTTCGCCCAACTCTTCGCGGAGCGTGACGGCGTCGCGAGGGGCAGCAACTCGCATACCCGGCACGATGCCGAGGAGGGACATGTCCCACATTCCGTTGTGGCTGGCGCCGTCGGGACCGGTGATACCGGACCGATCGAGGACGAGCGTGACCGGAAGATCCAGCAACGCCACGTCCATGAGCAGCTGGTCGAAGGCACGGTTGAGGAACGTCGAATAGATGGCGACGACGGGATGAAGCCCGCCCAGCGCCAGCCCGGCCGCGGAGGTGACCGCGTGCTGTTCCGCGATTCCCACGTCGTACAGGCGGTCCGGGAACTTCTCACCGAACGCAGCCAACCCCGTCGGTCCCGCCATCGCCGCGGTGATCGCGACGACGTCCTTTCGCTCGGCGGCCTGCTCGATCAGTTCCGTCGTGAACACCGACGTCCAGTCCGGCACCGATACGGTGGTCGCCTTACCCGTCAAGGGATCGATCACACCGGTTGCGTGCATCTGGTCCGCGACATGATTCTCGGCAGGCGCGTAGCCCATGCCTTTCCTCGTCACGGCATGGACGATAACCGGACCGCCGAACGCTTTTGCCCGCCGCAACGCGGCCTCCATGGCCGCTTCGTCGTGTCCGTCGACGGGGCCGAGGTATTTGATGCCGAGGTCGGTGAACATGACCTGGGGACTCACGGCATCCTTGAGCCCAGCTTTCATCCCGTGCAGTACCGAGTACGCCGCGCGGCCGACGCCTGGCAGCTTCTTGACGATGCGGCGCCCCTTGTCGAGCACCCGCTCGTAGCCGGGTTGCATCCGCAGCGCAGCCAAGTGATCGGCAAGGCCGCCGATCGTCGGCGCGTAAGAGCGTCCGTTGTCGTTGACGACGATCACTACAGAACGATCACGTCCGGCCGCGATGTTGTTGAGTGCTTCCCAGCACATTCCACCGGTGAGTGCGCCGTCGCCGACGACCGCCACCACGTGCCGATCCTGCCCCGTCAGTTCGAAGGCCTTCGCCAACCCGTCCGCATACGAGATGGCCGCGGACGCGTGTGACGACTCGACCCAGTCGTGCTCGCTCTCCCCGCGGCACGGGTAACCCGACAGGCCGCCCCGCTTACGCAGCGAGTCGAACTCGTCCTTTCGTCCCGTGAGAATCTTGTGCACGTAGGCCTGATGCCCGGTGTCGAAGATGATCGGATCGCGCGGCGAATCGAAGACACGATGCAGTGCCAACGTCATTTCCACCACGCCCAGGTTGGGACCGAGGTGGCCACCGGTGGCCGAGACCTTGTGGACCAAGAATTCGCGGATCTCGCCCGCAAGGTCTTTCATTTCGACAGGACTCAGGTGCCGCAGATCGTCAGGCGTCTGGACTCGGGCAAGAACACCCAACGAGATCGCTCCCTCCGTGCTTTCGGACAAACCGTGCATCGAACAAACCAAGCTTCGAGCAACCGGTGCGGTTTCGAGGCGAACCGACTCGACCAGTCTACGGAGCGATGGGATCGGACGTCACACCGTATGCACATAGACACGATGCAGACGACGGTTGCACACCCGATCGAGCATCCGGCCTCTACGGTTGAGCCATGGTGGATGTAGTGAGCACCCTGATCCGAAAAGTCTTCGACGCGACACGAGCCGATCTGGGCGGACAGGTCGCCGACTACATACCGGAACTGGCTGCAGTGCTCCCCGACTCCTTCGGAATCTGTATCGCGACGGTGGACGGACATGTTTACGAGATCGGCGACACGGACGTTCCGTTCACGATCCAGTCGATCTCGAAGCCGTTCACGTACGCCCTCGCGCTCCAGCATCGGGGCACCACGGCCGTGTCCGAGAAGATCGACGTCGAACCATCAGGCGAGCCGTTCAACGAGATCAGCCTCGACCCGGACACGGAACGACCACGCAACCCGATGATCAACGCCGGCGCCATCACGGCGGCCTCCTTGATCCCCGGCAAGGACGTCGCCACCCGTTTCGAGAAGATTCGGGCGGCGTACTCCTCGTACGCCGGGCGAGACCTTGCCTTCAACGACGCCGTCTACCGGTCCGAGGCCCGAACCGGACATCGCAACCGGGCGATCGGGCACATGTTGCGGTCCGTCGACATCGTCACCGACGACCCGAACGACGTCGTCGACCTGTACTTCCGGCAGTGCTCCCTCGATGTCACGTGTCGCGACTTGAGCCTCATGGCCGCCACCCTCGCGAACAACGGCACGAACCCGGTCACCGGCACGCAGGCACTCGAACCGGAACTCGTCGAGCACGTCCTCAGCGTGATGGCGACGTGCGGGATGTACGACTCCGCCGGCGAATGGTTGACGGACGTCGGGTTACCGGCCAAGAGCGGCGTGGGCGGCGGCGTTCTGGCGGTCCTGCCCGGCCAGATCGGTATCGCTGTCTTTTCGCCGCGCCTCGACCCGCACGGAAACAGTGTGCGCGGAACCGCAGCATGCACCGCGCTGTCGAAGGAACTCGAACTCCACTTCCTGCACGTGCCTCGGGCCGCGCGGGCGGCCGTCCGAGCCCGCTACAGCGTCTCCGAAGCGCCGTCCCGTATGCGACGGTCGACGGCCGAGCGCGAAGTCCTCGACGATGTCGCGAAGAACAGCCGCGTGTACGAACTGCACGGCGATCTGCTGTTTGCCGGTGCGGAAACTGCGGTACGCGAGATCGGCGCCATCGAGGACGGCGTCGAAGTCGTCGTCATCGATGTCAGGAAAGTGGACGAGGTCAGCAACGTCGCCCGCCGGATGCTGGAAATGCTGCGCCACGACCTTTCGGATCACAGCTGCGGGGTCGCACTGGTGGACCCGTCCGGGCTCCTCGGGAACGTGCAGTCCGATCTCTCAGGGAGACACGGCAGGGTGTTCGTCGATCTCGATTCCGCATTGCAGTGGTGCGAGGATCTTCTCCTCGAAAGGCATTGCCCGACCTTCGGTTCGTCGGCTTCGATCGAATTGCACGAGCACCCGGTACTCGAAGGGTTGACTACCGCCGAACTCGAGCAGATCACCCGCAACCTCGAGATCCGGGACTTCGCGCGCGACGAATACATCGTGCGGCGTGGTGATCAGGCGGTCGGTCTGTTCCTCATTCTCCGCGGTCGGGTCAGTTCCGTGCTGCCCGACGGCAAGGGAGTCACTCATCGGATCATGACTCTCTCCCCTGGCATGACGTTCGGTGAGATGACCCTGCTCCTCGAAACGCGGTTCCTGAACGACTTCCGAGCCGACACTCCGGTCACGGCAGCGGTCCTGACCCGCGACGACTACGCGAACCTCGCGACGCGCAGCCCCGACCTCAAGCTCGCTCTCGTCGAGCGGATCGCAGCCGGCGCCTACGAACAGATGGAGCTCACCATGCGCACGTTGGTGCAGGCCGGAGCTCGGTGAAATTACTTGCTCACGACCGCGGAGTCCGCCATTCTTGAACCGGCAGCGACCCCGTTAGATCGGAAGCAGGCATATGCGCGTCGACGCACCCTTGGCGATTCGAACTCACCAACTGGTCAAACGATTCGGTGCCACACTTGCCGCCGACGGACTCGATCTCGAAGTACCGAGCGGTGGCGTCTACGGCGTGCTCGGCCCGAACGGTGCCGGCAAGACCACGGCGATTCGGGTGCTGGCAACGCTGCTGCCGCCGGATGGCGGGTCTGCGACCGTACTCGGCCACGACGTAGCCGCAGACCCCGATGCCGTGCGCAGCAAGGTGGCGCTGACCGGGCAGTTCGCTTCCTTGGACGAGGATCTGACCGGAACGGAGAACTTGCAGCTTCTGGGCCGCCTCTACGGGTACTCGCGTGCTGCGGCACGCAGTCGCTCGGATCAGCTCTTGGTGGCGTTCGGGCTCGACGATGCCCGTAACCGCCAGGTGAAGAATTACTCGGGTGGTATGCGCCGCCGACTCGACATCGCTGCGAGCATCATCGTGACGCCGGAACTGATCTTCCTCGACGAGCCCACCACCGGACTCGATCCGCGTAGCCGCAATCAGGTGTGGGAGATCGTCCGCTCGCTCGTCGCCGGAGGCACCACCGTTCTGCTGACGACCCAATACCTCGACGAAGCCGACCAGCTGGCCGATCGTGTCGCGGTCATCGACAAAGGCCGGGCCATTGCCGAGGGCACCCCGGGCGAACTCAAGGCCTCGGTCGGCACGGGTTCACTGCACGTGCGCGTGGCAGACGCTGCCGTACGTTCCGATGCGGCACTCGTCCTCCGACAAGTGCTCGACGTTCCGGTGGTCGAAGAATCGGACCCAGCGGCACTCACGGCACGGATCGAGGACACAGAGAGGGTGAGTCGCGCGCTCCCGGCGCTCGAAGCGGCAGGCATTTCGATCAGCACCTTCGCACTGGGACAACCCAGCCTCGACGAGGTATTTCTCTCCCTTACCGGACGACCCGCCGAGGAGAAGGACACATGAGCACCACCACAGACCGGACGGAGGATCCGGCACCCGCCGTCGCCGACGTGTTGCAGATGCCGGGGCCGCGTCCGCCGCGGCCTTCTGCGTTGTCGACGTCGTTGTCGTTCGGGTGGCGCGCGCTGTTGAAGATCAAGCACGTGCCCGAGCAATTGTTCGACGTGACGATGTTTCCGATCATGTTCACGCTCATGTTCACGTATCTGTTCGGGGGTGCACTGGCGGGATCGACCGATGCGTACATCCAGTTCCTCCTCCCCGGAATTCTCGTTCAGACCGTCGTGATGATCACGATGTACACGGGTGTCACGCTGAACAAGGACATCGAGAAGGGTGTTTTCGATCGGTTTCGGTCACTGCCGATCTGGCGGCCGTCGCCGCTCATGGGCGCACTCTTCGGCGATGTCGTCCGCTATACCATCGCGTCGATCATCGTGCTGATCTTGGGACTGATCATCGGGTTCCGCCCCTCCGGCGGCCCGGTCGGCGTAGTTGCGTCGATCGCCCTGCTGCTGTTGTTCTCGTTCAGCCTGTCGTGGGTCTGGACAATGTTCGCAATGCTCATGCGCACGGAGCAGGCCGTCATGGGCGTGTCGATGTTCATCTTGTTTCCGCTCACGTTCGCCAGCAATATCTTCGTCGATCCCGCCACGATGCCCGGGTGGCTACGGGCCTTCGTCGACGTGAATCCGATCAGCAATCTGGTGACCACGATCCGCGGACTGATGGACGGCGCCATCGACTCCGATCAGTTGATGCTGGTGCTCGTGTGGTGCGCAGGATTCATCGTGATCTTCGGCCCCCTCACGATGCGCCTGTACAACCGAAAGGCCTGACGGTCAGCCCAGCTCCTTCTGTTCGGCCGGTGGCGTCTCGATGTCGATCGTCGTGCGGAGCGGACGATTCGGGATGAGGATCACGGCGACCAAGGTGACGACCGCAGCCAGTGCGGCAACGAAGAAGATGCGGCCGGTGGCATCGCCGTAGCTGAAGCGCACCACCTCGGCAACGGGTCCGGGAAGGGCGTCGAGGTCGAGGCTGCCGCCCCCGGATTTGCTGGGGTCGATGCCGAGTTCGGCGAAACCTCGAGCGGACAGTTCGGTGACGCGCGTCGCGAGGATCGACCCCAGCACCGAAACGCCGATGGCGCCACCGAAGGTGCGGAAGAACGCCACGACACTACTGGCCGCGCCGACATCGGAGACACTCACCGTGTTCTGCACGGCCAAGACCAGGTTCTGCATCAACATGCCCGTGCCGAGTCCCACTATCGCGATGAACACCCCCACCAAGGCCAAATTCGTTGCGTGATCGATCGTCGACAGCAGCCCGAATCCGCCGACCAGCAGAATCGCACCGGCGATGATGAACGGCTTCCACTTTCCGAACTTCGAGATCAACTGCCCCGACACCACGGACGCGATCAGCATGCCCGCCACCATCGGAATGGTGAGGAGGCCGGCGGCGGTGGGCGTGTGGCCGCGAGCTGTCTGGAAGTACTGCGTGAGGAAGGTCGTCGCACCGAACAATCCGATGCCCACCGAGATGGACGCGATGATCGCGAGGCCGGTGGTGCGCTCGGTAATGATGTTCAGCGGCATGATGGGTGCTTTCGCCTTGGATTCGACGAGCACGGTCAACAGGAGCAGTCCAACGCCGGCGCCGACCAAGATCGCGGTTTCCTTGGACGCCCAGGCGTAGTAATCGGCCTTACCGGCGAACGACACCCAGATCAGGAGAATGCTGACACCAGCCGTGAGCAGCAGGGCTCCGAGCCAGTCGATGGAGACGTCCTCCTTGCGAACTGTCGGCAGATGCAGCGTGCGCTGCAGCAGGATCAGCGCGATTACCGCGAGCGGGACGCAGACGTAGAAGGTCCAACGCCAACCGAGACTGTCCACGATGATTCCGCCCAGAATCGGTCCACCGGACATG
>JAAZAD010000177.1 GCA_012514505.1 Rhodococcus sp. (in: high G+C Gram-positive bacteria)
GAGTCCCGGCATGATCGCCAGCATCAACTGCGTGAGCTGCGACATCATTTCGAGACCGTTACTGAGACTTCCCATGATTCCTCCATGTCAAATCAAGCTCTACCGAGCTGAGTGAGTGAACCGAGTCAGGGCTGGCGACTCGGTAAGAGATGCATGTGCCGAACGATCAGCTGAAGAACGTTGCGGACTGCGAGAGAAGATCGAAGAAGAAATCGACGATCTCGACGACGGTCGTACTACCCATGCCAAATCTCCTTGTGTGAGGTGGATAACAACATGACCTTGGATGTAACGGGCATCACAATAACTTACTTGTGCTCACAAAGATCGAATTCAACCAAATCGCCCACGGTATGTCGTTGAATTCGCAAGCTCCACCCTGCACTCTCCCACCGCCAGAACGCCACCCACCTGCACAATCATGCCGATTTCAACTGTTCCCACTTAGGCGAAATCGATCCATCTCCGGTGATAGTGTCGATCTGCTGGACGATCGTTGACGCCGACCAGACCGAGGATGCGAATGGAAGCAAAGCCGAGCGAGCCCGACCCCACCTCAGCGGAAGGTTCCGACACCAAACCCGCCCCATCGGTGGCCGTCAACTGGCCGGTATTCATCGGTTCGAGCGTCGGCATCATCGGGATCATCGTGTGGGCATTCCTCGACCAGGACGGCGCAGATCGTGTGATCGGGGCTGCGGTCACCTGGATCGCCAAAGATCTCGGCTGGTTCTACATCCTCCTCGTCACGGTGGTGCTCGGTTTCGTCGTGTGGGCCGCGGCCTCGAGCATCGGCAAGGTGAAGCTCGGCCCAGATCACTCCAAACCGGTGTTCGGACTGTTCTCCTGGACGGCAATGCTTTTCGCGGCCGGTATCGGCATCGACCTCATGTTCTTCTCCGTCGCCGAGCCGGTCACCCAATACCTGCAACCACCCACTGGCGACGGCGGTGACACCGAGGCCGCCCGACAAGCTGTGGTGTGGACCCTGTTCCACTACGGGATCATCGGCTGGGCCCTGTACGCCCTGATGGGCATGGCCCTGGGCTACTTCGCCTACCGCCACAATCTGCCGCTCAGCATCCGGTCCGCGCTGTACCCCATCTTCGGGAAGAAGGTGGACGGACCCATCGGCGACGCAGTCGACATCGCGGCACTGCTCGGCGCTATCTTCGGCCTCGCCACCAGCCTCGGCATCGGCGTGGCGCAACTCAACGTGGGTCTGAACGACCTGTTCGGGATTGCGGAGAGCACGGCTGCGCAAGCCGCATTGATCGCGGTAGCGGTACTCATCGCCATGGCGTCGGCGGTGTCCGGTGTCGACAAGGGGGTGCGCAGGCTGTCCGAACTCAACGTCGTCCTGGCCATCGGCCTGATGCTGTTCATCCTCATCGCCGGATCCACTGCGTTCCTGCTCGACGGCATGGTCCAGAACCTCGGCGACTTCGTCAACCGCTTCCCCGGCATGACGCTCAGAACATTCGCCTACGACCGCCCCGACGAATGGCTGTCGTCGTGGACGCTGTTTTTCTGGGCCTGGTGGATTGCCTGGGCACCGTTCGTCGGCCTGTTCCTGGCGCGTATTTCCCGTGGACGCACCATCCGCCAGTTCGTGGTCGGCACCTTGACCGTGCCGTTCCTGTTCATCCTGGTGTGGATCTCGATCTTCGGAAACAGCGCCATCGACATCGTGCGCGACGGCAACGCCGAGTTCGGGGAAACCGCCGTGTCCGCTCCCGAACGCGCCTTCTACTCCTTGCTCGAGCAATACCCCGCGGCACCCGTACTCGCCGTCATCGCCACGTTCACCGGCCTGCTGTTCTATGTCACCAGCGCGGACTCCGGCGCCCTGGTGATGTCGCACTTCAGTTCCCGGATGACCGACAACGAATCCGACGGCGCCACCTGGGTACGCATCTTCTGGGCCGTCGCCACCGGCCTGCTCACACTGGCAATGCTCATGATCGGCGGCATCACCACCCTGCAGAACGCCACCATCATCATGGGCCTCCCCTTCGCCATCGTCATCGTGTTCTTGATGCTCGGTCTCTTCAAAGCACTCCAAGTCGAACGGAACTGGGCCGACTCCCTGAGGCGCTCACTGCCCAACGCGCTGTCCAACCGCGCCTCGGGCGGCACCACCCTGCACTGGCGCCAACGCATCGAACGGTCGGTGCGCTTCCCCGGAGCACACGCCACCGAGCGCTACGCCACCTCCGTCGTCGGTCCTGCCCTGCGCGCCGTTGCCGAAGAGTTGAGCAGTGCGGGACGCGTCGCCACCGTCGGCGAGCAAATCGTCGAATCGTGCGACATTCACAGCTACCACCTCGACATCGCATTCGAGGGTGAGCGCTCGTTCCACTACCAGGTGTATCCCACCGAACACCACACACCCAGCTACGGGCAGGGCGCGCAACCCAGCGCCAAATACTTTCGGCTCGAGGTGTTCTCGGCAGACGGTAGCAACGGCTTCGACGTGTACGGCTTCACCCAGGAACAGCTGATCAGCAACGTTATCGACCACTACGAGCGCCACCTCGAATTCCTGCACCGCAGCACGGGTACAGATTCCACCGCCGTCGACACCGAGGCGACCATCGACTGGTCACACGACTTCGACGCCATCGAGACCAACGGCAGCAATCCTGAGAAAGAGGAAGCATGACCGCACAGACTCTGTTCATCGACGGAACCTGGCAGTCCGCCACCGGCGGGGGCACGCGCGACATCGAATGCCCCGCCAACCGTGAGAAGGTCGGCACGGTCAGCGAGGCCACGCGCGCAGACACCGAACGGGCCATCGCCGCCGCTCGCACCGCGTTCGACGACGGCCGCTGGTCGTCCGTCCCCGCTGCCGACCGTGGCGCGCTGCTGCTGAAGCTGGCCGACCGCTTGCGTGAACGCAAAGCCGAATTCGCCCGCGCCGAATCCCTCGACACCGGTAAGCTTCTCGTCGAATCCGAGATCGACATGGACGACATCATCTCGTGCTTCGAGTACTTCGGCCGTGCCGCCGCACAGGACGCCGGACGCCTCGTGGATGCGGGAATGGACACCGTGGTCAGTCGCATCCAATACGAGCCGGTCGGCGTGTGCGGGATGATCACCCCCTGGAATTACCCGCTGCTGCAAGCCGCCTGGAAGATCGGACCGGCCCTGGCCGCGGGCTGCACGTTCGTCCTCAAACCGGCCGAGCTCACCCCACACACCGCGATCCTCACGATGCAGGTGCTGGACGAGCTCGGTCTGCCCGCCGGTGTCGCGAACCTGGTCACCGGAGCCGGGCCCGACGCGGGCGCTCCCCTGTCCGAGCACCCGGACGTCGACCTCGTCTCGTTCACCGGCGGCCTGATCACGGGGAGGGTGGTGGCGGCCGCAGCAGCAGCAACCGTCAAGAAGGTGGCCCTCGAACTCGGCGGCAAGAACCCGAACGTCATCTTCGCGGACGCCGACTTCGACGCCGCTGTCGACAACGCACTCAACGGCGCGTTCGTGCACTCCGGCCAGGTGTGTTCGGCGGGCGCACGGATCGTGGTGCAGGACAGCATCGCCGAAAAGTTCACCGACGCGCTCGTGGCGCGCGCCGAGAAGATCCGCATCGGCGGCCCGTTCGACGACAACGCCGAAACCGGCCCCCTGATCTCCGCGGCGCACCGCGACAAGGTCGACGCCTACGTCAAAGCCGGTGTCGCCGAGGGTGCCCGCCTGCGCGCGGGCGGCGAATTCGCTACCGGCACATCCGGCTCCACCGATCTGGACGGCGGCTACTACTACAAGCCGACGATTCTCGATCAGGTGCGCAGCGGCATGTCCGTCGTGGTGGACGAGGCGTTCGGCCCCACCGTCACCATCGAAACCTTCACCGACGAAGACGATGCCGTCCGCATCGCCAACGACACCAACTACGGGCTGGCCGGAGCGGTGTGGACGCAGGACGCCGGCAAGGCGCAGCGGGTGGCGAACCGGTTGCGGCACGGCACCATCTGGATCAACGACTTCCACCCGTACCTGCCGCAGGCCGAATGGGGTGGCTTCGGCCAGTCCGGCGTCGGCCGCGAGCTCGGCCCCACCGGCCTCGACGAGTACCGCGAATCCAAGCACGTCTACCAGAACATCGCGCCCGCAGTCACCGGCTGGTTCAGTAACGACAAGTAGGAGGACACCCGATGAGTACCGACGACCGCACCTTCGACTACGTGGTGATCGGCGGCGGGTCAGCGGGTGCTGCCTGCGCCGCGCGACTCTCCGAGGATTCGTCCGTCACCGTCGCCCTGATCGAGGCCGGGCCCGACGACCGCGGTATCCCCGAGGTTCTCGAACTCGACCGCTGGATGGAACTCCTCGAATCCGGTTACGACTGGGACTATCCCGTGGAGCCACAGGAGAACGGCAACTCCTTCCTCCGACACGCGCGGGCCAAGGTGATGGGTGGCTGCTCGTCGCACAACTCCTGCATCGCGTTCTGGCCGCCCGCCGAGGACATGGACCGTTGGGAGTCCGAGCACGGCGCCGACGGCTGGAACAAGGACACCGTGTGGCCGGTGGTCAAACGCCTCGAAACCAATGAGGACGCCGGACCGGACGCACCGCACCACGGCGACAGCGGACCCGTGCACCTGATGAACGTGCCACCCGCCGACCCGTGCGGCGTCAGCCTGCTCGAGGCCTGCGCCGAAGCCGGACTGCCCACCACCAAGTTCAACACCGGTGACACGGTCAAGAACGGCGCCAACTTCTTCCAGATCAACCGCCGCGCCGACGGCACGCGTTCGTCGTCGTCCGTGTCGTACATTCACCCGATCTCCGACCGCGAGAACTTCACACTGCTCACCGGTCTGCGCGCCAAGGAACTGGTGTTCGACGGAACGCGTTGTGTGGGCGTCGACGTGGTGGACAACCAGTTCGGCCGCACCCAGACCATTCGCGCCAAAGGTGAAGTGGTGGTGTCCGCCGGCGCCATCGACACTCCGAAGTTGTTGATGCTCTCCGGTATCGGCCCCACCGTGCACCTGCGTGAACATGGGATCGGCGTGCTCGTCGACTCCCCCGGTGTCGGCGCGCACCTGCAGGACCACCCGGAGGGCGTCATCTCCTGGGCGGCCAAGAAGCCGATGGTCGAATCGTCCACCCAATGGTGGGAGATCGGCATCTTCGACACCGTCGACGACGGACTCGACCGGCCCGACCTGATGATGCACTACGGCTCCGTGCCGTTCGACATGCACACGATGCGGCAGGGCTACCCCACCGACGAGAACTCCTTCTGCCTCACCCCCAACGTCACCCACGCGAAGTCACGTGGCTCGGTGATGTTGCGTTCGAGGGATTTCCGCGACAAGCCGCGCGTCGACCCTCGGTACTTCACGGACCCCGACGGCTACGACATGCGCATCATGATCGCGGGCATCCGGCGTGCCCGTGACATCGTGTCGCAGTCGCCGATGGCCGAGTGGGCGGGCGAAGAGCTGTTCCCCGGCAAGGACGTCCAGACCGACGAAGAGCTCGCCGAATACATCAGCAGCACCCACAACACCGTCTACCACCCCGTCGGCACCTGCCGGATGGGTGCGACCACGGACAACATGTCGCCTCTCGATCCGCAGCTGCGCGTGAAAGGTGTGGAAGGTCTGCGCGTCGCCGACGCATCCGTGTTCCCCGAACACACCACCGTGAACCCCAACATCACCGTGATGATGGTCGGCGAACGGTGCGCCGACTTCATCAAAGCCGACCGCCCCTGACAGCCCCCTTCCCCGACCAATGTCACACACGTTCTACTCACGCGAACGCATGTGACATTGGTCGGGGTGCGGGGTCGGGATCAGCGAGGGTAATCAACGCTGAACAGGTCACCGACCTCGCATTCGAGCACACGGCACAGTGCGGTCAACGTGGAGAACCGCACCGCGCGGGCACGCCCGTTCTTGAGCACCGACAGATTCGCGACGCTCACCCCCACCAGTTCGGACAGTCTTGCCAGCGTCATGCCGCGGTCTGCGAGCAGCGTGTCGAGGTGACACCTGACGGCGTGATCGCCGTCTTCCTCCGGAGGCATCAGACGAGCCCCTCCTGGTCGCGGGCCATCCGTCCGCCGATCTTCACGATCACAGCAATGGCAGAGAACGCCATGCAGAATGCGTAGATCGGCCAGAACTGGGCACCGAACGTTGCCGCATCCACCTCGCTGGGATCCCACCCCAGGTCGCGAACCACCAGATTGCCACCGATGGTGCGCGGTAGCGCGGGGACGAGGACCGCCAGCAAGGCTCCGATCGCGGCTGCGTTGACCAGGTTCGCCGAACGCTGTTCGAAGATGCCACCGCGCATGAACCGCACCACCAACAGCGTCAGAAGTGCCAGCACAGCAACGTATCCCAGGGTTTCCAGCAGGTCGGCCACGCGTAGATACACGGTGGGCGCCGACGAAAGGTCCGCGGTGGGAATCTCCAGGGACACCACAGACCCCACCTGCATTTCCGCCCCGCTGGGCGAGGTGATTCCGGAAATGCTGTTGCCGGACATCTGCAGACGTGCGGACACGGTTCCGCTTCCCAGCTGCTCGGACAGCATCCAGCCGTACCGAGCGATCACCACCCCCGCCAGCCCGGCGAAAACCACGATCGACGCCCACAGGTCCCGACGATCCTTCGCGCTCACATCGACGACTGTCGATGTCTTCTCAGCCGAACCGAACATCTCGAACCCTCCCGTTGAACATATCGATAATCGATAGGCTATCGATTATCGATATGCAGCACAAGGAGTAAGTTCGGAAACATGAGCAACGGTAAGCAGGACTGGCAGAACCCGGACGCAGTCAATCTCATGCTCGACGACTGCAAGACCTGGGCAGTGGTGGGCCTGTCCGGCAACCCGGACCGCACCGCGTATCGGATCGCGGCACTACTCCAGCAGCGCGGAAAGCGCATCGTGCCCATTCACCCGAGCGCGCCTACGGTTCTCGGTGAGCCCGGGTACGCAACCCTCGCGGACGTCCCGTTCCCGATCGACGTGGTCGACGTGTTCCGCCAGTCGGAGGCCGCCGGAGAATTCGCAGATCAGGCTGCCAAAGTGGGCGCCAAGGCAGTCTGGTTCCAGCTCGGAGTGATCGACGAGGACGCGTTCCGCCGCACCACCGACGCCGGTCTCGCAATGGTGATGGACACCTGCCCCGCCATCGAATGGGGCAAGCGCAACGACATCCCGTGACGCCGCACCGCTGACAGAACTCGACATTTCGTCGCCGTCGGAGTAACCATAGATGAAATAGC
>JAAZAD010000021.1 GCA_012514505.1 Rhodococcus sp. (in: high G+C Gram-positive bacteria)
GGCGAGGCAGCCGCCAAGCTGAACTGGGCACAAGGCAAAACGCTGTCGACGATGACCGCAGCCGAAGACAACGCCCTCGTCCTGCTCATCCACACGTACACCGGCATGACCCAATAGGAAGGACTGTGCAGATGAGTTGGACTCTGTGCATCGACTTCGGCACCACCAACACCGCCGCAGCATTCATCGAAGACACCGCCGCCACACCGGTTGTTGTGCAACTGGGCGCGGACGGTGACGTGATGGCCTCCGGTGTGTTCGCCGAGTCTCCCGAAGCGCTGCTTGCAGGCGATACAGCCGTCGAGGCCGCAGCGGGCAAGCCTGCCGCGTACATGCCGACCCCGAAACGGGCCGTCGGCTACCCGGTGATTACCATCAACGGCTACGACCTCGACCCCGATGTTGTTGTGGCCACCGTGATCCGGGAAGTCTTGGACCGTGGTGTCGACGCGCACGCCGCCGCAACCGGAGACACGTCGAAACCGGCGCAGCTGGTGTTGACGCACCCAGCCGATTGGTCGCCCCAACAGATTCGGGTGCTGTTCGACGCCGCCGGCTGGCTCGGCTTCGACCACGCACAGGTCCGCACGGTCCCCGAACCACAGGCAGTGATGCTCGGTGCCGTCGGCACGAACCCGGTGGCGCCCGGAACGAAGTTCGCGGTCTTCGACCTCGGAGCCGGGTCCGTATCGGTGTCCGTGCTCACCGCGAACCCCAGCGGCACCTTCGACGTCCTGGCCTCTGGCGCAGACCCAACAGTCGGCGGGGCGAACTTCGACGGCATCATCCGACGCTGGGTCGATGGACACCTCCAGCAGCAGTACCCGGGTGTGCTCGAACAGCTACGCCAGTCCGCGAACCCCTCCGATTTACGCCACCTCGAGCAGTCGATCACAGACGCGAAAGAAGCACTGTCGGTTCAGCCGTCGGCCGTCGTCCACGTTCCCGGCGGGGTGCGCCTCGAGCTGCGCCGGCAGGAATTCGAAGCGCTGATTCATGCCGACCTCGTCAAGGCAGCCACCTTGTTCACGGGCACCCTGGCACAGGCGGGAACGACATCGCACGACCTGCACGCCCTGTACCTCACCGGTGGCAGTGCACGGATCCCTGCGGTGCGGCAGATGCTGGCACCGATGGCACCGCCGGTGGTGACGGAACAATCTCGCACCGCGATCGCAGTCGGTGCACTGATGGCCGCAGCACGCGGACAGGCCAGCGGATACCCCGCCGAGCCGCCGCATCCAGGAATGACCGGTGTTGCTGGTTCGGTGCCTGCGGCAGATAAATCGTCAGGTAAGCGCCGGTGGGTCTGGATTGGCGGTGCCGCGGCCGGAGTGGCGGCTGTCCTGGCGATCGGTGGCGGTGTGATGGTGATGACCGGTGGGTCCGATGCCCCCGCGGCGACGGCGTCGACTGCCGGTGATCCGGAAGCGGACGCGGCTGCCGCCTCCGATCTCATCGAACGCTATGTGGAGACAGCCGATACCGGCGGTCCGGACGAGCTCAATCCGATGCGGTGCGCGGACAAGCAATGGGTCGTCGACGCCGACCATCCCTTGAACCCACCAGGGTTCGAGAACACCGTCGAAAACGTCGGTACGGTCTCGATCACCGGTGACACGGCCACCGCACGCGTGCGTTACGTCGAAGCATTCAACGGCGACGAAAAGACCCGCACCTACGTGTTTGGTCTTGTTCGCGAGGCCGACGGCTGGAAGGTGTGCTCGTTCCGGCCGCAGTAATTGGGCCTGCGCCTCCAACTGTGTGACCAACCCGGGCTCAACGGATCGGGAACTTTTCGACCGTTTCGGCCATCTCACCTAGAGATGGCCGAAACGGTCTACCCAGATACTTCACATTCAGAACTACTACGAGGGGGCAGTGTGTCTCAGAAACCTTGGCAGCTCGGTATCGACTTCGGCACGTCGAACACGGCGGCAGCACACACCGGTGCGGTCAGCGGATCGGTCGAGACGCTGCCACTGACCCACCAGGGAAACCTGATGGCATCGTCGGTGTTCGTCGAGTCCCCGGACAACATTGCTGTCGGCGATGTGGCGATCAACCAAGCCGAGCGCAACCCGGCTGCGTACATGGCCTCCCCGAAGCGCAGCATCGGCCACGGCATGGTCACCGTCAACGGCTACAACATTGCCTCCTCGGTGCCGGTCGCGGCCGTGCTGCAAAATGTGATGTCGCGAGCAACCGCAGTCCACGGCGGTCACTCACCATCTCAGCTGGTGCTCACGCACCCCGAGGCATGGTCGCCGCGCGAGATCCAAACCCTCCTCGACGCAGCCGCCGACCTGGGATTGGATACGTCCAAGGTCAAAACGGTGTCGGAGCCGCGCGCGGCCGCCCACTACTACACCCGCACCAACACCTTGCAGCCCGGAACGAAGATCGGTGTCTTCGACTTCGGTGGCGGCACCCTCGACATCGCCGTCCTTGAAGCCAACGATGCGGGCACCTTCGACGTCATAGCGGCCCGCGGCGACAACGGGCTCGGTGGCAAGAACTTCGACGCCTTCATCCGTCGGTGGATCGACGACGAACTCGAGGCCCGCAACCCGGATCTGCTGGCCTACCTTCGCCAGTCGGCACCGGTGAACGTCGTCCACAACCTCGATGACTCGATCCGCCGCGCCAAGGAACTGCTGTCGGAAGCACCATCAGCGACAATCACCGTTGCCGGCGGCGGTTTCCACGAAACGATCCAGATAACCCGCGACGAATTCGAAGATTTGATCGACGCACCGTTGCAGAAGGCCGTCAGCCTCACCCGCGCCACCCTCAACGATGCCGGCGTCACCGACTCCTCGCAACTCGAAGCCCTGTACCTGACCGGCGGTTCGTCACGAATCCCGTTGGTACACAACCTTCTCGGCGAGCTCGGACCACTCGCCACCTTGGACGACCCCAAGACCGTTGTTGCACAGGGCGCGCTGTCGGCAGTGGCACCGGTCCTGCGAGGTATGGCGGCGGGGGCCGCACCGCAGTACGGACAACCCGGCCAGCCGCCGCAGTACGGACAACCC
>JAAZAD010000178.1 GCA_012514505.1 Rhodococcus sp. (in: high G+C Gram-positive bacteria)
AGCTGCAGAAGGACTACGAGCATCCGGCCGGCGAATACTGGGTTCCCGCCCGGCTCGGCGGGTCCGCGCCCACCCTCGAAGAGGCAGACCGCATGGATGCGTCCGACGCGGAGGCGAAGGCAGCCGCGCGTCAGGCCCGCCGGCAAAACTCCTGACCCCGTCCCGACCGATGTCACACCCGTTCAGCTCACGCGAACCGGTGTGACATTGGTCGGCGCGGGAGAGGGCAGGCCGGGGCGCGTGCACAATGAGCGGGTGAGCTCCTATCCGCGTGAGTACGAACCCCAGACGGTGATCCTGCCCAGCATCGTCGCTTCCGATGTCGACGGCACGCTGATCGGCCACGACGAACGTGTGAGCGCCAGGACGCGTAGGGCCGTGCACGAGGTCGTTGGTTCGGGCACCCCGTTCGTGCTGGCCACGGGACGCCCGCCGCGGTGGATTCCGCCGGTCGTGGACGGTCTCGGGTACGCGCCGCTCGCCGTGTGCGCGAACGGTGCCGTGATCTACGACAGTGCGACCGACCGGGTGCTCAGCGCCGCGACTCTCGACGTGGACCTTCTCGGCTGGCTCGCGGATCTGGCGACGACGGTGCTACCCGGTTCGGGTTTGGCGGCCGAGCGTGTTGGGGAGAGTGCACACGATGCTGCAACGCCACAGTTCGTCAGCGAACCCGGCTACGAGCACGCGTGGCTGAATCCGGACAACACCGAACTGTCCGGGGACGAACTGCTCGCGGCGCCCGCCGTGAAACTTCTCATCAGGCTGCCCGGCGCGACGAGTCAGTCGATGGCCGAGGCGCTGGCGCCGCACGTCGTCGGCCGCGCCGATCTCACCTATTCCACCGACAACGGACTCGTGGAGCTGTCGGCATCGGGAATCACGAAGGCCTCCGGTCTGGCCTACCTCGCCGAGTATTTGCAGGTGGACCCGGCGAAGGCCGTCGCGTTCGGTGACATGCCCAACGACATTCCCATGCTCTCGCTTTCCGGTGTCGGTGTGGCGATGGAGAACGCGCATCCGGACGTGAAGTCCGCAGCCGACGAAGTCACCACGACCAACGCCGACGACGGGGTCGCGAAAGTACTCGAGCGCTGGTGGTCCTGAGACCACCAGCGCCCGAGTTCGGGTGAATCGTCAGCTCACGGGAGCCGCCGGTGCTGGTTCCGGAGCCGGAGCCGGAGCCGGTGCGGCCGCCGGACCCGCTGTGTCGACGATCTTCGTCATGGCACCGGTTGCCGCGTTGAAGATCAGCGACCCGTGCTCGAAGTCGCTACGGAAACCGCCCGGAACGGCGTACTCGTCGGAGATGGGCAGGCCGAGCATGCTGCCGTCGAGTCCGAGGCTCTTGTACGTGTTGTAGATCTCGCCCAGGACCGTGAACACCTCGCCGCTGCTCACCGATTTGTAGAGAGCACCGTTGAGGAACTGCGCGGCCATGGCGCCGCCCTGGGCATTCAGTAGCCCGGTCAGCGACTTGCCGAGACGCCCGGCCTCGCCGCCCTGTGCCAGCCATTCCTGCACGATGGGCGACTCGTCCGCCATACGAGCGAGTTCACTCACGAGTGCCGGGATCTGTTCGACAACTTGCGAGCTGGCGTTGGTGCCCGGCGACGTATTGGGCGACGCCTGTGGTGCCGGTGCCGCCGGTGGCGCGGCGGCCTCTACGCCGAGACTCGTTCCGACGTTCGCGGCGGCGATGTTGCGGATTTCGTCCATGCGGGCATAAGCAGCATTACCGGGGCAGCTGGTGTTGCCGACGTCGCGATGGGCGAAGATGACCGGCAGGTTGACGGCCTGTCCTCGCGCATAAGGGGTGAACGAGGTGCCCTCGGAGTACATCGTCGTGTGCCCCTTGGGATCGAGTCCGGCTTTGCCGAGGCGCCATCCGAGGAACTTGCCGACCGAGTCGATGGTCGCCTGGCTGGGTGGGATGAACGAGTAGTCGCCCATCATCGCGATGCCCATGGTGTTCTCGTTGAAGCCACCGGCGTGTGCGCCCTGCACGGGACGGTCGAGGCCGCCGAAGCGTCCTTCGAAGATCTGTCCGTACTTGTCGACGAGGACGTTGTAGCCGATGTCGCACCAGCCCAGAGTCTGTGCGTGGTACGCGTAGATGCCGCGGACGATGTTTGCGGATTCGGCGCGCGAGTAGACGTTGCTGCCGGCCGTGTGGTGGACGGTGGCGCCGCCGAGGGAGTCGTCGTAGTCAGGTCCCTGGCAGCGAATCGACTCGTCGGCACCCCACTGTGCGCGTGTGATGACCTTGGGGCCACTGCCTGCGACGGGGGTGGCGATGTCGGTGAGGTTGCCGTCGGCCGGTCCCGAACCCGGGTCGATGAGAACAGCCGTTACGTCTTGCGCACCGGACTGGGCTGCCGGCTCGGCGGCGGGTTGCTGGTGGAGCGGTTTGCTCACCGATGCAGGCGTGTAGCCCAGCGGTTCTTCCGCTGCCGGCGGGACCGGGGCGAGTGTTTCGGGTGCCGGAGCTTCCGCAGGTGCAGGCGCGGGTGCAGGTGCAGGTGCCGGCGCGGGTGCCGGCGCGGGTGCCGCCTCAGGTGCTGGCGCCGGTGCGGGTGCCGCCTCAGGTGCTGGCGCCGGTGCGGGTGCCGCCTCGGGAGCGGGTGCAGCGGGTGCTTCCTGCTCGGGAAGGAGCTTGGGCGTCAGGATCTGCACGGCCTTGGTGGCCCCGACGAAGACGGGCTCGGTGGCGATGGTGCCGTTGAACTCGGCCTGGTCCGTGGCCCGGGTATCGATCATGTCGGGACTGAACCACTCGCCCCAGGTGCCGTCTTCCTGCATCGCGCGAACCTTCGATTCGGCGGAGGCCAGTGTGTCGGAGGTGAGCGCGACCATGCTGAACGGGGTGTCGCGGGTGATTTCCTTGACGACGGCGCCGGCCTGCTCTTCGGCGGGTGCACCCGGATCGGAGACGTCGCTCGGTTTCGGCCGCTCGAGCGGAATCTGCAGGTTGCTGGGTAGTTTCAATCCGCCGGGCAATTCGATTCCCTCGGGAATCTGGATGCTCGAGGGGATCGGGATGCTGCGGAGTTGCCCGATGTTGACGTCGGGGAGGTTCAGCCCGGTCAGTTCCTTCAGGGGAATGACGATGTCGGGGACCTGTTCGAGCGCGACCTGGGCGATCTCCGTGTCGACCACCGTTGGTGAGGATTCGTTGGTGGACTGGAAACCGGACGGGGCGCTGGTCAAGCCGAAGACCGCGAGAGGACTTGCGACAGCCAGTACGGCTACGGCCCCGATAACGAGCGAGGGCTTGGGTCGACGGTGCGGCAAGGGTTCTCCTCAGTTGTAGGTTCCAGCGTTCGACCAGGGTCGATGTCCGTGGATCGGACGCGTATGTCTGCAACTTGCGATCGTGCGTGTGACAGTCGGCGGTGATTGCCAACTCCAATCACTCTTGCCACACTAGCCACACAAGTGTGTAAGGCTCAACCTTAGATTGAGACTTTATCGGAAATCTTCAATTCACGCTCATCCGGCTGCCGCCGGATCGGCGACGAGGGAGTTCGGAACATGAGTTTGCTGGGGAAGCGCTACATCGCAGGTGGCCCGCGCCGCACAGGCTGGCGCCCGACTGTGGTGCGCGCGGCGACACTGGGTATTGCCCCGGCACTGGCTCTCGGAGCCACGCTCGGTGGCTTCCACCTGGCGAAATCACCGTCGAACGAACAGATTCAGGCAGTCGTCGCCGCCGACACGCCGTTCACGTTCACCGGCCACGGCAAGGGTCACGGCCGCGGAATGGGGCAGTGGGGCGCCTACGGGTACGCAACGGAGCAGGGGTGGGCGGCCGAGCGGATTCTCGCCCACTTCTACGGCGGCACCACACTGGGTCAGCTCGAAGAATCGCAGATCAGCGTGCGATTGCAGTGGCGCGACGACCAGCCGTTGCATGTGTACTCCGACGCGGGTGCGGTCGTCGCAGGCAAGCAGGTGGCGCCGGGTGAAGGTGTTCACCTGACGCCGATCCCGGGTGGCGGGGCGAATGTGGTGGTCACCGAGGGTTGCACGGGTGCCGTCGTGTGGCAGAGCATGACCGATCACCCGTGGGTCGACCCGATCGATCTGGCCCCCGAGCGTCCCGCGAACGAGCACCTGAAGTTCTGCGGTAACGATGCCGCGTATCGCGGTTCGCTCGGAGTCGTCCTCGACGGGGAAGCCGCGCGCACCGTGAATCTGCTGAACATCGACGACTACCTCCTGGGTGTCGTGCCGGCCGAGTCGAAGGCCGCGTGGGCGGACACCGGCGGTGCGGAGGCCTTGCGCGCACAGGCTGTGGCGGCCCGTTCGTATGCTGCGGCGGAGAGCCGAAAGCCGTACGCGGACACGTGCGATACGCAGGATTGTCAGGTCTACGCGGGCACTGCGAAGGAAGACCCGCGCACCACCGACGCAGTGCGGACGACGTCCGGCGTGGTGCTGATGCGCGACAACGAGGTGGTGCCTGCCGAGTTCTCGGCTTCCACAGGCGGTTACAGCTCGGGCGGGGATTTCCCAGCCGTCGCGGACGAGGGTGATGCTGCGTCACCGCACCACGACTGGACCGTCACGAAGACTGCCGGTGAGATCGGCCGCGCGTTCGGGGTGGGTGAGTTGCAGTCGATCGAGGTGATCTCACGCAACAACTTCGGCCCCGACGGCGGTCGTGCCGCCACGGTGAAGGTCGTCGGCACGACCGGCACCGAGGAGATCACCGGGATGGAGGCGCGTGAGGCGCTCGACCTGAACTCCGACTGGTTCAGCGTTGCCGAAGGCGTCGGCGTTCCGGACGTCGTCGCGGTTCCGGAAGCCCCCGAACCGGCGCCGGAGCCCGCCCCGGAATCGGAGGGGCCGGTTGGTACCGAGCCCGGATCACCGATCGAAGAGAAGTACCGCGAACTGGGCGGTACCGGCGGAACACTCGGCGCACCCACCGGCCCGGTGATGAGTCTGCCCAGTGAGGCCGGCATCTTCCGGATGTACGAGAACGGAACGATCATCTGGACGGAGACGCTCGGTGCTCAGGCAGTCGACGCCGACGTGGTGCGAAAGGTGCTTCCCGATACGATATTCGGCGAATGAACTGCTCAGATGACGTGACGGTGGGTCTTCAGTCGTCGTCGCATGTCGCGTAGGTAGTAGTGCGCCGGGGCCCACCGCAGCGGCTTGGGTACGAGCCTGTAGACGGTGGGAAGTATCCGCATGAATGCATCGAATCGGCGTTGATCTCGGGGGTTCCACGGGAGCTCGAACTTCTCGCGCATCGTTTGCGGTAGCAACCCGACGGTCACGAAGCGGTTGAGAGGCAGCAGTATTCGGCCGAGGAGTGGGGCGTCGCCGCCACCCAGGAGAGCATGTACGTAGTTGCGCACCTGGTCGTCGACCACGGAGGTATCGATCATGTGCTCCCAGTAGGCGTCGAACTCTGCTCGACTCGTCGGCCACGAATCTTCCGGAACCTGGAGAGCCGTGCCGTACACCGCCGACTGGCGGTAGATGCGTTCCGCCGTCTCGTCGTCGAACTCACCGAAGAATCGCTGGTAGAGGTCCACGCCGTTCTTGTACAGGGTCGCGGCGACCCACAATTGCAGCGCCGGGTCGAATGCGTTGTAGGTATCAGCGTGGACGGGCGCATGTGCCTTGTTGACCATGCGGACGATCGCACGTTTCTCCTCGGGCGTACCGAGGGTGACGGCGTAGACGTACGTCATCGTCGTGCGGAGGCGATCCATCGGGCGTCCCAGCGTGGTGCTGTGGTCGGCGACCCCGTGGCCGACGCCCGGACTGGCGAGCTGCAGGAGGACCGTCGAGCCCGCACCCAGAAACAGGACACTCTCGCCGACGAAGTCGCTCAGATTGGGTCGAACACTCATTCTGTTCCCCTTCGTGACGGCGGTCGATCCATGCACCGCCGTCTCGGGTGAAGGGTCAGTGTATGTCGTTCGCGATCACGTCGGCCATGTTCCGTTCTGCCAGGGCCGTGATGGTGACGAACGGGTTGACGCCCAGATTGCCCGGCACCAGCGCACCGTCCATAACGTAAAGGCCCGGATACCCGTGCAGCCGACCGTGGTTGTCGGTGGCCTTGTTCAGGATGGCGCCGCCGAGGGGGTGGTACGTCAGCCCGTCGCCCCACGTCTTGTACACGCCGAACAGGTCGGTGCGGTAGATCGTGCCTTCCTTCTTGTTGATCTTGTCGAACACCCGCTTGGCCATGTCGATGCCGGGCTGGTTCTGCGAGGTCTGCCAGGACAGTTCCGTCTGGCCGGTGCCCGAGTTGAACAGGAACTGCGCGCGTTCCGGGTTCTTGGTGATCGCCAGGTAGAGGCTGATCCACAGTTCGGTGCCGGCCGGGAACGGCGCAATCTCCGCGAAAACAGGGCCTTCGGGGTCGTCCCAGTTGTCGATGCCCATCGTCGGCATCGCGGACTGCTTGGCGCCGGTCGCATCCCACATGTGGTTGGCCCGGCCGACCATGATGTTGCCGTTGTTGCCCCACCCCTGTCCGACCTCGCCGGACAGGTTCGGCAGATGCCCCTGCGCCTTCATCGCCACCAGCAGTTTGCTCGTACCGACGCTGCCGGCTGCGAAGAACACCTTGTCCGCGGTCACGGTTTTCGTCGCGACGACGTTGCCCTGCTCGTCGATGTGGTCCATCTCCACCGTGTACCCGCCACCGGATGCTGCCGGCGACACCGCGGTGACCTGATGCAGCGTTGTCACGGTGAGCTTGCCGGTCGCCGCCGCCTGCGCCAGGTAGGTCTTGTCGAGCGAGCGTTTGCCTGCATTGTTGCCGTAGATGACCTCACCGACGAGCGCCGACTTGGTGGCCGAACCTGCGGCCTCGAGCTTCATGTAGTCGAAGTCGTAGACGTTGGGCACGAATGTCGTCTGGAAGCCGGAGCGCTCCGCGGTCTTTCGCCCCGTCCGCGCGAACTTGTAGTACTCGGTGGATTCGAACCAGGATTCGTCGATGTTGTTGACGCCCAACGTTGCGTTCGCCGTCGGGAAGAAAGTGTTGTACATCGCGTCGGAGTCCACCGAGGGCAGGACCTCTTCGAAGTAGCTGCGCTTGGGGACCACGGCCATGCCGCCGTTCACCAGCGACCCACCGCCGACGCCGCGGCCTTGGTAGACCGTGATTCCGCCCATGTTCTCGGCGTCGAGTACGCCGACGTACTTCTCTATGTTCTTGTCGACCGAGCCGCCGGAGAAGTGCGAGACCGGCTGCGCGGTACGAGTTCTCAGCCAGTACGAGCGCTTGTCCGGTTCGAGCAAGGGCGAGAAGATCTTGCCGTCCGCGCCGGGGGTGTCCCAGGCCTTGCCCATCTCGACGATGTGGGTGTCGATGCCCGCCTGTGTCAGTCGCAGTGCTGTGACGGCACCGCCGTAGCCGCTGCCGATGATGAGAGCGGGTACCCGGTCGCCGGTGTCGAGGGTGCGTCTCGGAGTTGCGGTCGCGTTCCAAGCCGGTGCGAGAACGGCCGCGCCGGCCGCCATTCCGGTCGCCATCATGAACTGTCTGCGGGAGAAATTCGATCTCGTGGTCGCCGTGAAACTTCGCGACTTCTGGTGCTTGGTCAAAGGTCCCTCTCTGATCACGATTCGGTCAAAGTGGAACCGGTTATACGCGGGCGACGATCGTAGGAAATGTATTACCGGTCAGTAATAAATAGATGGACCCGAAGTCCGGGAACGATGCTCGAAATGCCCGCGCTGCAGCACTCTTCGCAGTAGTGTTCGACCGTTTGTCACCGGGGAGGAGTCACGCTTCCCTTTCGATACGGGAGTTTGTGGCGGAGCCCCTGACATCAAGGGTTGTCAGCACTACGGTGTCGACATAGTGTGACTTACACAACAGTAGGTCACATCGAATATGTGTGATGCGATCGCCGACGCCGAAGGACATCTCGATGACGGAACAGCTGACCCCGTTCGACGCCGACCGTGAGAACGAGCCCGGCAACAACCGGGATCTCGAGAGCCTCGACCCCCGAAACGGTGAGGTCATAGCCGCTTACCCGATCAGTGACGTAGCTACTGTCGACGCCGCGGTCGAACGCGCCCGCACCGCCGCCCGCTGGTGGGATGTTCAGGGGTTTCGCGGGCGCCGTGAGTGGTTGCTCGAATTCAAGCGTGCCATTGCCTCGGACGCCGACTCGCTGGCCGCTGTGGTCTCCCGTGAGAGCGGGAAGCCGCCCGCGGACGCACTGCTCGAGGTGATGCTTGCTGTCGAGCATCTCGATTGGGCTGCCAAGCACGCGAAGAAGATCCTCCGTCAGCGCAAGGTGTCGTCCGGCCTGGTCAGCGCGAACCAGGCGTCGTACGTCGGCTACCGGCCTTACGGCGTCGTCGGCGTGATCGGACCCTGGAACTACCCCGTGTACACGCCGATGGGCTCGATTGCCTATGCGCTTGCAGCGGGTAATGCGGTGGTGTTCAAGCCGAGCGAGCTGACCCCTGGCGTGGGTGTCTGGCTTGCCGACAAGTGGCAATCGATCGCACCGAGTCAGCCTGTGCTGCAAACGATCACCGGGGACGGTTCGACCGGTGCCGCACTGTGCCGCGCCGGCGTGAACAAGATTGCGTTCACCGGCTCGACGGCCACCGCGAAGCGCGTGATGGCGGCCTGTGCAGAGAACCTCGTGCCGATCGTTGCCGAGTGCGGCGGAAAAGACGCGATGCTGGTCGGCGAGGACGCCGACCTCGACGCGGCCGTCGACTTCGCGGCCTTCGGTGCCCTGAGCAATGCCGGGCAGACCTGCGCCGGCGTCGAGCGAATTTACGTAGCCAAACCGGTCTACCAGCAGTTCCTCGACAAACTGTCGGAGAAGGCGCGGGCAACCACGCCGGGCGGGGAGACGGACTCGGCGTACGGTCCGATGACCCTCGGCAAGCAAATCGGCATCGTCCGCGGCCAAATCGAAGACGCGCTCGCCAAGGGGGGCCGCGCCGTGGTGGGCGGCGTCGAATCCGTGCGGGAGCGTTACGTCGACCCTGTCGTCCTGACCGGCGTCCCCGAGGACAGCACGGCGATCACCGAGGAGACGTTCGGCCCGACCGTCGTCGTCAACGAGGTCGCCGACCTGGACGAGGGCGTCGAGCGGGCCAACGCGTCCAAGTACGGCCTCGGCGCCTCGGTGTTCACCAAGAACAAGGGGAAGGGGAAGCAGATCGCGGATCGTCTGCAGTCCGGTGTCGTCACCGTCAACTCGGTGCTCGGCTTCGCGGGTGTCGCAGCACTTCCGTTCGGTGGAGTCGGAGATTCCGGCTTCGGCCGCATTCATGGCGCGGACGGCCTGCGTGAATTCAGCACGGTCAAATCGATGACGGTGCAACAGTTCAATGCTCCACTGAATCTGCTGACCTTGAACCGGAAGCCGCGCGATATGAAGATTTCGGAGTGGATGCTGTCGAAGAGACACGGGTGATCGGCATGAATCTTCTGACTGCACCGACCGCGAGCGGCCATGGGCGTCACGCCAACCGTCGGCGCATCGAGCATCTCGATCCGGTGGCGGACTGCTATGAAATCCACCGTCTGACAGCAGGCTTCGAGTTTCCCTGGGACTATCGGCGCTCGCTCGAGTTCGCCCTGTTCCGTACCTACTGTGTGCCCACCATCTCGGCGTTGCTTCAGAAGACCGGTGAATTCGAGTACCGGCCACAAAAGCGGTACGACGACACATCGTTGTTGATGGCCGAGATGCTCGAACACGGCTACGACTCACCACGCGGCCGGGAGTCGCTGCGGACGGTCAATCGGATGCACGGCAAGTACGACATCGACAACGACGACATGCTGTACGTGCTCTCCACATTCATCTACGAGCCGATCGACTGGATCGACAAGTACGGATGGCGTCGCCTGCATCCGAACGAGCGACTGGCAGCGTTTCACTTCTACTCCGAAGTGGGAAAGCGGATGGGTATCAAGCACATTCCCGAGTCCTACCAGCAGTTCCATGCCTTCAAGTCCGAGTACGAGCGATCGAAGTT
The DNA here is from genome assembly GCA_012514505.1 of Rhodococcus sp. (in: high G+C Gram-positive bacteria). Lineage (GTDB taxonomy): Bacteria > Actinomycetota > Actinomycetes > Mycobacteriales > Mycobacteriaceae > Rhodococcus_F. The sequence continues at coordinate 10,000 of JAAZAD010000178.1, forward strand.
CCACTACACCGACGACAACAACAAGGTCGGCACCTACACGCTGAATCTGTTCACCAGCTGGTACCCCTCGTGGACGAGGCCGGTGGCCGAGCGCGTCGTCTACGCCCTCATGGACGAGCGGATGGCGACGGCCTTCGGTTTCCCGACGGGCTCGCCGCGACTGCGATCGGCGCTGGACACTGCCATGTACGCGCGAGCGCGGGTCGAGCGGTTCATGCCGGCCAGGAAGAACTCGAAGGCTTCGAAAGACCCGAACAACCGGACGTACCCCGGCTACCCGGAGGGATACAGTCCCTCCGATCTCGGCACGGAGAAGGGATAGTCAGGCTTCATGACCGAACCGATGCGCTCTCGTCGTAATCATTGGAACAACCAGGTGGCAGCGCACGCGCTGATGAGGCCGAATCGCATCGCCCTCCGGTTCCAGGGCGAGTCCACCACCTGGGCGGAACTGGCCGATCGGACGGAGCGGTTGGCAGACGCTCTCGGCCGGCGAGGGGTCGAGTTCGGTGACCGGGTGCTGATCGTCATGCTCAACCGTCCCGAGTACCTGGAGACGGTCCTGGCTATCAACTTGCTCGGCGCCATCGCCGTCCCGGTCAATTTCCGGATGACGCCACCCGAGATCGCCTACCTCGTCGAGGACAGTGGCGCACGAACGATCGTCACGGAGGCGGCGTTGGCGCCGGTGGTGGCCAAGGTTCGTGAGACGGTCGGATCGATCGAGTCCACCGTCGTGGTGGGCGGTGAAACCGACACTGCCGCCCACACGTTCGCGTACGACGAGCTGCTGACCGAAAGCGGTGATGCGGTCACCAAACCCGACGTCCCGGACGACACCCCGGCCCTGATCATGTACACATCCGGCACCACGGGTCGCCCCAAGGGCGCGGTGCTCTCGCACGCGAACATGGCGGCCCAGTCGCTCACCTGTATCTGTGCGCTGCGCATGCAGGACGGCGACGAGATCGGCTTCTGCGCCGCGCCGATGTTCCATATCGCGGCGCTCGGCAGCATCGCTCCGTCCCTCGTTCTCGGGCTCACCACGGTGATTCACCCGCTGGGTGCCTTCGATCCGGACGAACTCCTCGACGCTGTCGAAGCGGAGCAGGTGACCACCCTGTTCCTCGTGCCGGTCCAGTGGCAGGCAGTGTGTGCGGCCCAGAATGCCAAGCCCAGAAAACTCGCGCTGCGCGTTATTTCGTGGGGTGCCGCCCCCGCCTCGGACACGGTGCTTCGAGCCATGTCGGCCACCTTCCCGGATGCGCAGAACGTGGCGGTGTTCGGGCAGACCGAGATGTCCCCGATCACGTGTGTGCTCGACGGCGAAGACTCGATTCGGAAGCTGGGATCGGTCGGCAAGGTGATCCCGACGATCCAAGCCCGTGTGGTGGACGACGAAGGGGACGACGTCGAACCGGGAACCGTCGGCGAAATCGTCTACCGCGGGCCCACGCTGAAGGCCGGCTACTGGCAGAACCCGCAGGCGACCTCCGATTCCTTCACCGGTGGATGGTTTCACTCCGGCGACCTGGTGCGTGTCGACGACGAGGGGTTCGTCTTCGTGGTCGATCGCAAGAAGGACATGATCATCTCGGGTGGCGAGAACATCTACTGCGCCGAGGTCGAGAACGTCCTCTACGGTCACCCGGCCGTCGCCGAGGTCGCGGTCATCGGCAGACCCGATCGAAAGTGGGGCGAGGTGCCGGTCGCGGTGGTGGCCGTGAAGCCCGACGCGACAGAGCCCGCCCTCGACGAGGTGACCGCGTGGCTGGGCGACCATCTGGCCCGCTTCAAGCACCCCAAGGACATCGTGTTCGTCGACGCACTGCCACGCAACGCAAGCGGCAAGGTCGTCAAGGGGGCGTTGCGTCAAACCTATGGATCACTTGCTGAAGCTTGAACGCCGTCCGCCTCGGGTGTCCGTTTCGGGCAGCTAGGAGCACCGGAAACGCGAACCCGGGGGACGGTCGCCTACCCTGGTTGCTCGTGACCGCTGCAACAACAGAGACCACCGCCTCCAAGTACGACCTGATCGTCGTCGGATCCGGGTTCTTCGGGCTGACCATCGCCGAGCGTGCCGCCACCCAGCTGGGCAAGCGGGTGCTCGTGCTCGACCGTCGCCACCACCTCGGCGGTAACGCCTACTCCGAGGCCGAGCCGGAGACCGGGATCGAGGTGCACAAGTACGGCGCGCACCTGTTCCACACGTCGAACCAGAAGGTGTGGGACTACGTCACCCAGTTCACCGAGTTCACGAACTACCAGCACCGCGTCTTCGCGATGCACAAGGGACAGTCGTACCAGTTCCCGATGGGCCTCGGCCTGATCTCGCAGTTCTTCGGCAAGTACTACAGCCCCGACGAGGCGCGCGCGCTCATCAAGGAGCAGTCCGCCGAGTTCGACTCGAAAGATGCGGCCAACTTCGAAGAGAAGGCGATCTCGCTGATCGGCCGCCCGTTGTACGAGGCGTTCATCAAGGACTACACCGCCAAGCAGTGGCAGACCGATCCGAAGAATCTGCCTGCCGGCAACATCACCCGGCTGCCGGTGCGGTACACCTTCGACAACCGGTACTTCAACGACACCTACGAGGGCCTTCCCGTCGAGGGCTACACGAAGTGGCTCGAGAACATGACCGTCGACGAGAAGATCGACGTGCGGCTCGACACCGATTGGTTCGACGTCCGCGACGAGCTGCGCGCAGAGTCGCCGGACGCTCCGATCATCTACACCGGTCCGCTCGATCGCTACTTCGACTACGCGGACGGCGAGCTCGGCTGGCGCACGCTCGACTTCGAAACCGAAGTATTGAGCGACTGTGGAGACTTCCAGGGCACGCCGGTGATGAACTACAACGACGGCGACGTCACGTACACCCGTATCCACGAGTTCCGCCACTTCCACCCGGAGCGGGACTACCCGAAGGACAAGACCGTCATCATGCGGGAGTTCTCGCGTTTCGCCGAGAGCGGTGACGAGCCGTACTACCCGATCAACGCTTCCGGCGACCGCGAGAAGCTGGCCGCGTACCGGTCGCGAGCCAAGCAGGAAACCGCCGACGCGAAGGTGCTGTTCGGTGGCCGCCTCGGCACCTACCAGTACCTGGACATGCACATGGCGATCGCAAGTGCGCTGTCGATGTTCGACAACACCCTGCGCCCGCACTTCGAGACGGGTGCGGCGCTGGCAGGGGACGCCGAATGAGCGCGCGACATCTGCTGGATGCTGACGAGGTCGACGTACTCGAGTACAAGGGCAAGGCGTTGCTGCAGCGGGTCATCTTGGCGCGCGCGGGGGAACCCCTCGACGTGCGCACGCTGTACGTGGAGGAATCGCGGACCAACAGCCGCCGTGCCCACTCGTTGTCGCGGACGTCGCTGTCCATCGGGGCCGAGTCCGAGGTCTCGTTCTGCTCGTACTTCAATGCGTTTCCGGCCAGCTATTGGCGACGGTGGAGCACCCTCGAATCGGTGGTGCTGCGTCTGGCCCTGACCGGGCATTGCCGGGTGGACGTCTACCGCTCCAAGGCGGACGGCTCCCGCATCCACGTCGAAGGGCGTGAGTTCGAAGACGGCGACATCGACCTCGAGTTCGAGGTGGGGCTCCAGCCGTTCGAGGACGGCGGCTGGATCTGGTTCGACATCACCACCGACTCCGAAGTGGTCCTCGAGAGCGCCGGTTGGTACGCACCGGTCGAGGCGCCGGGTGAGGGCCGCGTCGCCCTCGGCATCCCCACGTTCAACCGCCCCACCGACGCGGTGAAGGCGTTGACGGCACTGGCCTCCGACGAACTCGTCCTCGGCGTGCTGGACGCGGTGATCATGCCCGACCAGGGCAACCGGAAGGTCAAGGACGAGCCCGGGTACGCCGAGGCCGCCGCAGCACTCGGCGACCGTCTCGCCATCCACGATCAGCCCAACATCGGCGGATCGGGCGGCTACAGCCGGATCATGTACGAGGCGCTGAAGACCACGGACAGCCCCTACATCCTGTTCATGGACGACGACATCGAGATCGAACCCGACTCGATCCTGCGTGCGCTCGCGCTGTCCCGGTTCGCGAAGTCCCCGATGCTCATCGGCGGACAGATGCTGAACCTGCAGGAACGCAGCCACCTGCACACGATGGGTGAGGTCGTCGACCGCTCGGTCGTGATGTGGACCGGCGCACCGAACGCCGAGTACGACCACGACTTCTCCAAGTACCCGCTCAGTGATCGGGAGAACTCGAAGAACCTGCATCGCCGCATCGACGTGGACGGCAACGGCTGGTGGATGTGCATGATCCCGCGTGTGTGCGCGGAAGAGATCGGCCTTCCGATGCCGCTGTTCATCAAGTGGGACGACTGGGAATTCGCACTGCGCGCGAAGGCTGCCGGCTACAACACCGCCACCATCCCCGGTATCGCGATCTGGCACATGGCCTGGACCGACAAGGACGACGCCATCGACTGGCAGGCGTACTTCCACCTGCGTAACCGGCTCGTCGTCGCTGCCCTGCATTTCCCCGGCAGCATCAAGGGTGTCGTGGTGAGCAGCGTGAAGGCCACGATCAAGCACCTCATGTGCCTGGAATACTCCACGGTCGCCATCCAGAACAAGGCGATCGAGGACTTCCTCGCCGGACCCGACCACATCGCAGACCAGCTCGCCACCGCGCTCGGTGACGTGCACTCGATGCGCAAGGAATTCCCGGACGCCGTGGTCCTGCAATCCTCGACCGAACTGCCGCTGCCGTCCGGGGCCGGTGTGGGCGCGGTGGCCGAACCGACCAACCCGCTGTCGAAGGTCGTCCGCCTGGTCAAGGGGCTCGTGCACAGCGTGCGGCCGGCAGACGACCAGCACCACGAGCGCCCGCAGCTCAACGTGCCCACACTCGACGCACGTTGGTTCCTGCTGTCCCAGGTCGACGGCGTCACCGTCACCACCGCGGACGGACGCGGCGTCGTCTACCGCAAACGCAACCCCAAGCAGGCCTACGAACTTCTCAAGAGGGCCACCGAGCTGCGCCGTGAACTGATTCGGCGTTTCCCGGAGCTCGCTAGCGAATACCGGAGTGCCGCACCCGCACTGACCAGCAAGGAGAGGTGGGAAAGTGTCTTCGGTATTCGATAGAGCAGCTTCGCGGGAGGTGCCCGTCCTCAATGCGGTGCAATCGACCATCGCATCGAAACCGGGCGTCGTCTCCGCCGCGCGGGGCATGTCCCACTTCGGTGAGCACGCACTCGGCTGGGTCGCCGTCGCAGGTGCCGGTGCCCTGCTCGACAAGCCACGCCGCCGGAAGTGGGCAGGCGTGGCCGTGGGTGCCGTCGGCGCCCACGCCGCGTCGATCGTGATCAAGCGCGTCGTTCGCCGGCCCCGGCCCGTCGACCCGTCGATCCAGGTCAACGTATCGACACCGAGCAAGTTGAGCTTCCCGTCGTCACACGCCACGTCCACAACGGCGGCGGCTGTGCTGCTCGGCCGACTCACCGGGCTACCCTTGCCTGCGGTATTGGTACCGCCGATGCTGCTCTCGCGGCTCGTCCTGGGAGTGCACTACCCGACAGATGTACTCGCAGGCTCCGCTCTGGGGGCTGTGTCTGCGGCGGCCGTGTTGAAGGCCGAAAAGAAGTTTGGAGAGAAATGAGCGAGGAACCAGCTGCCGTCAGCGGGCCCCCGAAGTCCCTGGCCAGCGGCATCGTCAAGGCGATGCGTCCGCGCCAGTGGGTCAAGAACGTTCTCGTCCTCGCTGCTCCGATCGCGGCAGGCACCGCCACTCAAGGCGACGTACTGCTGCCGGTCGCACTGGCCTTCGTGGTCTTCTGCCTCGCGGCGTCCGGGATCTACCTGGTCAACGACGCCATGGACGTCGAAGCCGACCGCGCTCACCCGACCAAGCGTTTCCGGCCGATCGCAGCGGGCGTGCTGCCGGTCAAGACCGCATACCTGATGTCGCTGGGCCTCATCACGGCGTCGATCGGGCTCTCGTTCATCGCCAACTGGCAGCTCGCCGTCACGATGGCGGTGTACATCGGTATCCAGTTGGCGTACTGCTTCGGCCTCAAGCATCAGGCCGTTCTCGACATCTGCATCGTGTCGTCCGGCTTCCTGCTACGTGCGATCGCCGGTGGTGTAGCCGCCGAAATTGCACTGTCGCAGTGGTTCCTGCTGGTCATGGCATTCGGATCGCTGTTCATGGCGGCCGGCAAGCGATACGCCGAACTGCAGCTCGCGGAGCGGACAGGCGCGAAGATCCGCAAATCGCTCGAGAGCTACACCACCACCTACCTGCGCTTCGTGTGGACACTGAGTGCGACCGCTGTGGTGCTCTGCTACGGGTTGTGGGCGTTCGGGGAGGACGCAGTCAAGGAGACGAACTGGTACGCGATCTCCATGGTCCCGTTCACCATCGCGATTCTGCGATACGCGGTCGACGTGGATGGCGGCGAGGCGGGTGAGCCGGAGGAGATCGCGCTGGGAGACCGGGTGCTCCAACTCCTCGCGATAGCGTGGATCGGAGTAGTCGGTGTCGCTGTCTACCTCGTCTGAGCTGGCAGCAGGCTCACCTGAACTGTTAGGGGACAAGAAAGGCGTGGATTCGTCCGCTCGAAGGCCTGCGAAGACCACCCAGCAGACCGTCGTGTCGCGGGTGGTCTTCCTCGGTGGTGTCGTGGTGGCGTCGACGCTGATGTTCCTGGGCGCCTGGGAGCGTCGGTGGATCGCCGACGACGGCCTGATCGTGCTCCGAACGGTGCGCAACCTGCTGGCCGGCAACGGTCCCGTCTTCAACGCCGGTGAGCGCGTCGAGACCAACACGAGTACCGCCTGGACGTGCATCGTCTACGCGTTCAGCTGGCTCACCGAGATTCGTCTCGAATACGTCGTACTCACGATCGCCCTGGTGTTGTCGACGTCTGCGATTGCGCTGGCCATGTTCGGCACCGCGCGCCTGTACCGCGGAACGGCCTTCGGCGGGAGCGGCCCGCTCCTGTTGCTGCCCGCCGGTGTGCTCGTCTACATCGCCGTGCCGCCGGCCCGGGACTTCGCAACATCGGGTCTCGAAACCTGCCTCGTCATCTTCTGGATTGCGCTGCTGTGGTGGATGCTCGTCCGTTGGGCCGGTCGTACCGCACCGTC
>JAAZAD010000022.1 GCA_012514505.1 Rhodococcus sp. (in: high G+C Gram-positive bacteria)
CGCCTCCGGCGGCAACGACGATCGGAGCAGCTCGTCGATCGAGGCTCGGGCACGAGGTACGTCGCCGAGCACGGTGTGGGACGTCAACGACACCATCAGGGCAAATGTGCGTTCGCCACGCGCGGTCTCGAGCACACCGTCGGCGAGTTCCGCAGCCGCACGGAATCGGCCGGACTCCGCGAGCACGGCGGCACGCGCAAGGGTCGGATTGCCGCGAACAGTGGCTGCCAATTCATCCGAATCGAAGACCCCGAACGTCTGTACCGAACTGGGCTGGCGACTCGGCACGAATGTGCCGGGCGCGTCGGCCCGTTCGCGATGAGCCGACAACCGTGCGGCAGACCCACCACCTCGGGCCAATGATTCCGCGACGGCGTGATGCAGCAGTCTGCGAATGCCGGGCGCAACGGTGTCGTACACGATCTGCCGATAGGCGGGTGCGACGAAGTCGAGATCGCCGTCGTCCGACCAACGCAACACCCCCGCGTCGACAGCGGCAGCGACCGCACCCGCGCACCGGGCCGGTGCCTCCCCACCGATGTCCGCGAGTTCCTCGACGCCCATCGGACCGTCCGCAACAGCCAACACCTGCACGAGGTCACGCACCCGCGGCGACAGGCATGAGAGGTGGGATCGAATACTCTGGCCGAGCTGGTCGGACAGTTCCACTTCGGTTCCGCGAAGGGTGATGAGACCGGATTCGGTGTCGACGGCGGTGTGCTCGCGACTCGCGAGCAGGTCCACCAACTGCCCGACGTGGAGCGGATTTCCGCCGGCCTGGCCGAGATACCGGATCAGGTCGGGAGCGGGATCGCCACCGAGATGCAGGCGAACGACGGCGGCCACCTCTTCGGAGTCCAGCGGAGTGAGCTCGATCGTCCGTACGTGCGGCTGCGCGGCGAACATCGTCAGCGCCATCCGTTCCGGCACCCGGCGGTAGGCGAGGATCACCGTGAGCGGCAGTCGAGCCGAGACCGCACTGATCCTGTGCAGCAGAGCCAAGGACTCTCCGTCGGCGAGATGTGCGTCGTCGACGACGAGCGCGACAGGTCCGTCTGCGTAGATCGCATCGAGATTGTCGATGTTGTATCCGAGGATTTTCATGTCGGGTGTCGCACCGGCACCCGCAAGGAAGAGGCGGCCGAGCACGGACGAAGGTGAGCATGAATCCAATTCGTCTGCGGTTGTCGCCACGACACGGACATCGTCGAGTGCGCAGGCGATTTCACGAAGGACCGTGGTCTTTCCGAGACCGATCGAACCGACCAGCGCAAGCGCACCGTGTTCGGTGCACCGAACGTATCGGCGCACATCGTCGGCGAGGGATCGGACCAGATTCGCACGAGGTGTCCGATCTTCCTCCATGAGATCAAGATTAGGTCGGTTATGTCCGTTGCAGGCCGATACGCGAGAACCGACTACGTCGTTCGACGGATGTTTCGAACGCGTTCCGGGGCGACGATGAGTCCATCCACTCTGTACTTCGGCGCGACATCGACGCCGGAACCGACCGACAGGGACACGATCATGACCTACCGAAGGATTCTCGGATACGCGACGGTGGCCGCTGCTGTCGTCCCCCTCGTCCTGGCCGGCACCGGCGTCGC
>JAAZAD010000179.1 GCA_012514505.1 Rhodococcus sp. (in: high G+C Gram-positive bacteria)
ATTCCTGACCGTGCTGCGCCATCCGCAATTCGATCAGGGACGACACACTGCCGGGAATCTGAAGTTCACCCGTCCACCGGTGCTCTTCTTGGATCAGATCCTTGTTGGTCGAGTGAGCTGTGAGGCCGAGGGGGCGCGTGTGGGGGACAGCCATCGGAATGGCGCTCAACCCGATGGTGCGGCGAACGTCGAGCTGTTCGGCCAGCAATCGCACCGCCGTCGTGAACCGTTCCCACCGCAGATCGGGTTCGAGACCTGCCAGCAACAGGAACGGGGTGCCGTTCGTGTCCTTCAGCGCGTACAGGTTCAGTTCCGGCTGCTCGTAGTCCGAAAAATGGTCGGCCTTGAACGTCATGGTCGGGCGGCGTGACCGGTAATCGATCAACTCGTCGATCGCGAACGATGCGACCAGTTCGGATTCGAGGCTGTCTCGGAGGTGCTGTGTGGCGAGACGCACTGCGTGCCCGGCATCGGAGAAACCCTCCAGGCCGTGAACCAACACGGGGCCGAGGCCATCGGCGGATGCCAGCTGCGGCGCCGGAAACTCCAGCTCGTACATCTTCGACTGCTCGGTCATCGCAGGCCCCTATCTGTCCGTGTCTGCTGTCCAGTGTCCCCTACACCCCTGCCGTATCGAAAGTTCGGTCCCGGGGCCGCCGACCGCATGGCCGGCCACTCTCGTGTGCAACGCGTCGGCTGCCCTCGGTAATTCCCCGGGACGCGCCCTTTTGCTGTTCGCTCAGAGCGAGATGCACAGGTGATGTGTGGCAATGTGGGAACCTGGCGAACAGCGGATCGATTGCGTGTTCGACGGTGAGTTCGACCGGTGAATTCGCAGGACACAGAACCAAACGGCGGAGGTAAGCATGTCGCAGGACGTTCGTGCAGTGGTAGCGAAATCGAAAGGTGCGCCCGTCACCATCGAGACCGTCACCATTCCCGACCCCGGGCCGGGTGAAGTGGTCGTCGACATCGCGGCATGCGGCGTTTGTCACACCGACCTGCATTACCGGGAAGGCGGGATCAACGACGAATTTCCGTTCCTGCTGGGACACGAGGCCGCCGGCATCGTCGAACAGGTCGGCCCGGACGTGGATCACGTCGCGGTGGGCGACTTCGTGGTGCTCAACTGGCGCGCGGTCTGCGGAAGCTGCCGTGCGTGCAAACGTGGCCGGCCCCAATACTGTTTCGACACCTTCAACGCGAGCCAGAAGATGACACTGTCCGACGGCACCGAACTCACACCTGCACTGGGCATCGGAGCTTTCGCCGAGAAGACACTCGTCCACCAAGGGCAGTGCACCAAGGTGTCGCCGGACGCCGATCCCGCTGTCGTCGGGCTCCTCGGGTGCGGTGTGATGGCGGGTCTGGGCGCGGCGATGAACACCGGAAACGTCGGACGCGGTGACTCCGTTGCGGTCATCGGTTGCGGTGGGGTCGGCGATGCCGCTGTTGCCGGCGCTCGCCTCGCCGGAGCATCGACCATCATCGGCATAGACATGGACCCAGGAAAGCTCGAGTGGGCCAAAGACCTGGGCGCCACCCACACGATCGACGCGACACAGAGCGACGTGGTCGAGGCTGTGCGCGAACTCACCGGCGGCTTCGGCGCCGATGTGGTGATCGACGCCGTAGGCCGTCCCGAGACCTGGAAGCAGGCGTTCTACGCCCGCGATCTGGCCGGAACAGTGGTGCTGGTGGGAGTCCCCACCCCGGACATGACCCTCGAGATGCCGCTCATCGACTTCTTCAGCCACGGCGGATCTCTGAAGTCGTCCTGGTACGGCGATTGCCTGCCCGAGCGTGATTTCCCGATGCTGGTAGACCTCTACCAGCAAGGACGTCTGCCCCTCGACAAATTCGTCACCGAACGCATCGGGCTGGACGAAGTGGAAGCAGCGTTCACCACGATGAGCGAAGGCAAGGTTCTGCGTTCGGTGGTGGTCCTGTGACCCTGCGGATCGAACAAGTTGTCACCTCCGGGACCTTCAGCCTCGACGGCGGTACGTGGGATGTGGACAACAACGTGTGGATCATCGGTGACGACAACGAGGTCGTCGTCGTGGATGCTGCCCACACCTCGGCGCCCATCGTCGACGCCGTCGCAGGGCGCACGGTCCGGGCGCTCGTCTGCACACACGGCCACGACGACCACGTCACAGTCGCCCCGGAGCTGTCGGCGGCGTTCGACACCCCGATCTTTCTGCACCCCGGTGACGACGTTCTGTGGCGGCAGACGCACCCGGACGTGACGTACCGCGACCTCGAAGACGGACAGCGGATCTCGGTGGCCGGTACCGATGTTCAGGTGATCCACACCCCCGGCCACTCGCCGGGGTCGGTGTGCCTGTATCTCCCGGAGGCCGGCGAGATCTTCAGCGGAGACACGCTCTTCGAAGGGGGGCCTGGCGCCACAGGCCGCTCGTACTCCGACTTTCCCACCATCATCGAGTCCATCCGATCTCGGTTGCTCGAGCTGCCCGGCGACACGACCGTCCACACCGGACACGGCCCTGCCACCCGGATCGGTGCGGAATCGCCACACCTGGAAGAGTGGATTGCCCGCGGACACTGACCGCATTCTTCCCGCTTGTTCGAATGGCTTACGACAGGAGAGCGCGTGGCGAACAGCCGTCGGACATCCATTGGTGCTGTGTGTTTGGCAGCCGGGTTGTTCACCATCCCTCTTGTCTCCTGTTCAACCACCGTCGACGGGCACGCCCGGCCGGAACAGCTCGTGGATCTGTCGAAACTGCTGTTGGCCCCGGCCGAGTTCCCGGAGGGTTTCGATGCAGTCGTACTACCGCCCCAGGCAGTGTCGGTTGCTGCGCCGGATCTGACCGGTGTGCCGCAGAACGCTGCCGTGGAGCCGTCGGGATGTACTCCACCGCAACAGGATTACGGACCGGTCACCACGGCCATGGCAGTGGGGACCGACAACGACACACGTGCAACGATCAGTGTCGAACTGACCAGGTCACAGGCCACCGTGGACGAACTCGAAGATCAAGCGATCGAGTGTGGCCGCTTCGCCGTCACGTCGAGCGGCACCGAATCGACAGTGACAACGCAGGTGATGCCGCCACCTCCGATCGATGCCGACGACACACTTGCGCTGCGTCGTACGGTCCAGTCGGGAGGCGGCAGAGAAGCTGTCGTGCAATCGATGACGACGTTGATCGCCTCGATCGGTGACGTGCGTGTTGCGGCGACCATGATGTCGTTCGGCCCCTCGCGACCGAACCTGGCCCCGCTGGACGAGACGTTCGTTTCCGCCGTTCAGAAGGTGCAACGCTCCTGATTCGTGAGCGAGGGCCGGGTGCATGCCACGCTAGCGCACCGGTCCGACACCTTCCCTGGAATGTGAACGCTGTACCCGGGTGGCCATGCTGGTTCCTCACAACCGCAGCCTGATTCCCCAGGACGGTTTTTTCGTGGCTTTCGGGAGATTTCGCGGCGGTGGCGGCAGGCACAGTTCTCGTCATGACAACCTCAGCGTCTTCGCACGGATCCACATCCGACTCCTCGAGCGCGTTCGGTCGAATCGCACACACCACGGTTCGGCTGTCCGAACCCGGCGACCTGATCGCCGCCATACCTGCACTGCTGGGATTCACACCAACGAGATCGATCGTCGCGATCTGCCTCTCGGGTGAGACCCGGCCCACGCTCGGCGCGGTGATGCGTCACGATCTGATTCTCGGTGAGGGCCACGGACTCTCGGACGTCATGCGGATGGCGGTGGATCAGTTCGCCACCGTGTGTGGTCGTGATGGTGCATCCGGGATGCTCGTCGTCTTCGTCGACGACCGACTCGGGTCCGAACGGCACCGGTCATCAGTGGTCGACGTGGTCGAGTATCTAGAAGATGCGGTGAATCGTCAGGGGGTCGAACTGATCGATTCCTATCTGACTGCACAGATCAGGGAAGGGTGTGAGTGGTTCAGCCTGTTGCCGGACGGAGAAAGTGGTCGACAGTCCGATCCCGTGGCATCGCGCGTCGCCCTCGCACAAGTACTGGGAGGCAGGGTGATCCGCGGCTCCCGCCGAGAACTCGAGCAGTTGGTCGAGGTGGACCCCACCGTGAACAGCGTCCGCATCGGGGCACTCATCGATCAGGCCTACGACGGCTCCACGGGTTCGCGTGACCTCGAGTCGGAGCGGAACGACCCCCACAGCGGTCATCGTCGGGAACTGGCATTCGTACTCGACGAGATCGCCGAGCTTGCGTCGGGTCACGACCCTCATCCGGAGACGAGCGCCCAGCTGGCGTTGGCCCTCGCCAATGTGACTGTGCGGGACTGTTTGCTGGCTCTGGCAGTGGGCGATCGTGCCGAAGCCGCGGAGAGCATGTGGATGCTGTTGTGCAGGAGGTTGCCCGATCCCGAACGGGCGGGCCCCGCATCCCTCCTCGGGTTCAGCGCCTACGTGCGAGGGGATGGGCCACTGGCCGGCGTTGCATTGGCCGCGGCGCTCGATTCGGATCCCGACCACAACCTGGCACGAATGCTCGACGTTGCACTGCAGTCGGGGGTTCGGCCGACCGTGGTGCGTGAATTGGCGGACGTCGGATTCGGGTGTGCACGCACACTCGGTGTCCAGTTGCCCCCGCCTACGGACGTGTGAGCGGGATCAGGACCGTGCAGCGTGTGAACGATCTCCGAGAGCCTGAAGGTAGATCCATGCGTCGGCCACGATCTCGTCGAGGTCGGTGTGCTTGGGTTCCCACCCCAGCTCGTCGATGGCGAGTTCGCTCGACGCGATCAGCACTGCCGGATCGCCGGCACGTCGGGGCGCGTCCTCCACTGCGATGGGCAGACCGGTGACCCGCTCGCACGCCGAAATGACTTCGCGAACACTGAAACCGGCGCCGCTGCCGAGGTTGTAGATGCGGTGGCGACCGGGAACCGATGACTCCAACGCCAACAGGTGGGCATGGGCGAGGTCGAGAACATGGATGTAATCGCGGATCGCTGTTCCATCCGATGTGGGCCAATCGGTTCCGAAGACGGAAATCTTGTCGCGTTGACCCAGCGCGACCTGAAGCACGAGGGGGATGAGGTGCGTTTCCACCACTCGGTTCTCGCCGGCCGCCTTGTAGGCGCCGGCCACATTGAAGTACCGCAGACTTGTTGCGGCAAGCGAATGTGCGACCGAGTACGACGTGATGGCGTGGTCGATCGCAAGCTTCGTCGCCCCGTACGGATTGGTGGGACGTGTCGGGTCCGCCTCGGTGATCGGGGATCGTTCAGGCTCCCCATACGTGGCCGCGGTGGACGAGAAGACCAACCGCGGCGTGCCCGAATTCCGGATGGCTTCGAGCAATCGCAGTGTGGTGACGACGTTGCCCTGCCAATACTTCTCCGGCTTCTCCACCGACTCGCCGACGAGCGATTGGGCGGCGAAGTGGAGCACCCCGTCGAAACCGGCGGAGCTCTCCGCTGTCCCCAGCACGGAGTCGGCAAGCTCGGCGATATCTCCCTCGATGAACTCGGCACCGGCGGGCACTGCATCGAGATTGCCGGTGGACAGATCGTCCACCACGACGACCTCGTGCCCACGTTCCAGAAGCACTGTGGCGCAGACGCTACCCACGTAACCGGCTCCGCCGGTGACCAGAAGTTTCATCGATCAGCCTTGAACCCGCTTGACCTGAACCGCGTGCGCCATCTCCTCCGGAAGGTCGACGGCATCGTGACCTGGCACGGTGATCGTCACGGTGCCGGGCCGCGTTTCGACTGTGACACGGGCGTCGGGAACAACACCGGCTTCGCGAAGCTGCGAAATGATGTCCGGATCCGACTGGACGTGTTCGGCGAGCCGTCGAACGACCACCGCGGTGGGTTTTCCGGCAGGAACCTCGGTGAGACGGATCAGTGTTTCCGTCTGCGTGGCGCCCTGCTCGAGTCCGAGTTGATCCAGTCCGGGAATCGGATTTCCGTAGGGGGACGTCGTTGGATTGTTGAGGACGACGACGAGACGACGCTCGACCTCCTCGCTCATGACGTGTTCCCAGCGGCATGCTTCGGCGTGGACTTCTTCCCACTTGAGGCCGATGACGTCGACCAGGAGGCGTTCGGCCAACCGGTGCTTGCGCATGACAGATACGGCCAGTTCACGGCCTTTTTCGGTCAGTTCGAGGTGGCGGTCACCCGCCACCAGGAGCAGCCCGTCGCGCTCCATTCGGGCCACCGTCTGGCTGACGGTGGGACCGCTTTGTTCGAGTCGTTCGGCGATACGTGCCCGCAGCGGAACGACGCCCTCTTCCTCGAGGTCGTAGATCGTTCGGAGATACATCTCCGTGGTGTCGACCAGATCCTTCACACTCACACCCCTTCGTCGTCCGTCAGTCTACCGGGCGCTGGCTGTTCCGGCCGTTCCCCGGGGCAGCGCCGAGTGTCGAACACGGAACGTGTGGCACGGGGCGGAATTGGCGGTCGCATGTGGTGTTGCTCGCACCGAATCGTTTCGGACAGTAGCGTGAGCGCATGACCGCGTCGTCCCGACCCGCCGATGGAGCAGCCGGACCCGGATCCGAACACGTTGTGGTGTGGAGTCCCGATTACCTCGGGTATCGCTGGAGTTCGGAGCACCCGATGCACCCGGGCCGCCTCGAACTCACCATGGCGCTGTCCGAAAGCCTGGGTCTGCTGTCCGGGACGGAAGTCCTGCGCCCCGAGTCCGCGACGGACGCGGATCTTCTCCGCATTCACACGCCTGCCTACATCGAAGCGGTGAAGCGGGCCGGTCACTCCGGTCGGCCGGGTATCACCAATGTGGATCCACCCCATGGCCTCGGCTCCGAAGACAATCCGGTGTTCGAAAGGATGCACGAAGCGAGCGCAACCCTTGCGGGCGGTTCTCTGGCCGCAGCAAAGGAGATCGCGTCGGGCAGAACGAGGCGTGCCGTGAGCATCGGCGGAGGGATGCACCACGCGATGCCTGATCGTGCGTCGGGATTCTGTGTCTACAACGATGTGGCTGTTGCAATCTCCTGGCTGTTGGACAACGGTTTCGATCGAATCGCCTACGTCGACGTCGACGCCCATCACGGAGACGGGGTGCAGCACGTGTTTTTGCACGATCCGCGAGTGCTGACCGTTTCTTTGCACCAGCACCCGGCAACGTTGTGGCCCAACAGTGGGTGGGCCGCCGAGATCGGCGAGGGGCAAGCGGAGGGGACAGTGGTGAATCTGCCGTTCCTGCCCGGCACCGCGGACAACCTGTGGTTGCGCGGATTTCATGCAGTGGTGCCCGCGGCGGTCGCGGCGTTCCGGCCACAGATCGTGATCAGTCAATGCGGGGTGGACAGTCATCGCGAAGATCCGCTGGCCGATCTTTCCCTCACCGTGGACGGCCAGCGGGCGGCATTCCTGGCAATGCGCGACCTTGCCGATCGTTACGCGGAAGGCCGCTGGTTGGCGGTCGGGGGCGGTGGCTACGGACTGGCGCGCGTCGTTCCGAGGGCGTGGACGCATCTGATCGGCGCCGCCCTCGACCGCGAGATCGAGCCTTCCCGGTCGATCCCCGCGGAGTGGGCGGACAAGGCTCGCACGGTCGTACCCGGCGTCGAATTGCCCACTACGATGGGCGACGGGGGCGACGTCGACTATGCGCACTGGGATGGTCCCGGCGGTGCGCCGGAAACCGGTGTCCCGGTGGTGGACAGGGCGATCACCCGTGTCGACGCCGCAATCATGGCGACGCGACGCGCTTGCTTCCCGCTGCTCGGCCTGGACCCGGAGGATCCACGTGACTGAACCTATCGACATCTCCAAACTGCAGGAGCGCATCGGTGACGGTCCGCATCCGTTTCCGCGGGCATGGGTGGCAGACATCCTGGCGTCGGACGGTGGGGCGGTGTCGTTGCGGCCGATCATGCCGGACGACGCGGAGCGGCTCATCGCCTTCCACGGCAAGCTGTCCGAGCGCACCCGATATCTTCGGTACTTCGGTCCGTATCCGACGATGTCGCAGAGGGACGTCAGGAACTTCACGACGGTGGACCACCACAATCGTGTCGCGTTCGTCGTCATTCTCGGTGACGAGATCATTGCGGTCGGGCGATACGAGCGTCTTCTCGGTGTCGGAGACGGCAATTCCGCCGAGGTCGCGTTCGTGGTTGCCGATGCGCATCAGGGGCGCGGATTGGGACCGATCCTGCTCGAGCATCTCGCGGGAGCTGCCGCCGAGAATGGACTGACGAAGTTCGTTGCGGAGGTGTTGTCGGAGAACCGGAACATGGTCACGGTCTTCCGGGAGGCGGGGTACCAGGTCAGCCGAACGTACGACGGTGGTGTGGTCAAGCTCGAGTTCGACATCGACCCCACCGAAGCCTTGGTGTCCGTGCGCAATTCGCGGGAACGCGCTGCGGAGACGCGCAGTATGAAGAACGTTCTCAATCCACGTTCGGTGGCTGTGATCGGTGCTTCCGGTGATCGTTCGAAGGTGGGAAGTGCTGTCCTCGTGAACCTGCTTCGGGGTGGATTCACCGGACCGGTCTACCCGGTCAACGCGGAGAGTCGGTCCATCCGCGGCGTGCGCGCATACAAGACCGTTCGGGAGATCCCGGACGAGGTCGATCTCGCGGTGGTCGCTGTTCCTGCCGAGGCCATCGATGCCGTACTCGACGACTGCCTCGACAAGGGCGTCAAGGCACTCGTGGTGGTGTCGGCAGGATTCAGCGAAACGGGGGAGGAAGGCCGAACGTCGGAGCGACGGTTGGTTCACGCTGCCCGCAAGCACGGCATGAGGTTGATCGGTCCCAATGCGCTCGGGGTCGCGAACAACGATCCGGCGATCTCGTTGAATGCCACGCTGGCGCCCGTGTTGCCAGCGGCGGGAAATGTGGGGTTCTTCTGTCAGTCGGGCGCACTCGGGATCGCGATCCTGGACGAGGCCGCACGCAGCCGAATCGGCCTGTCGGTCTTCGTTTCGGCGGGGAACAGGGCGGATGTCTCCGGCAACGACCTACTGCAGTACTGGGATTCCGACCCCGCCACCGAGGTGGTGTTGCTCTACCTCGAGAGCTTCGGCAATCCGCGCAAGTTCTCGCGGATCGCCAGGCGGGTGGCGCGAACGAAACCTGTTGTCGCCGTGAAGAGTGGCCGTCACGCGGTGCCGCCGGCGCTGGCGACCGGCACGGAGATGGACGATTCGATCGTGCGCGCCCTGTTCGAGCAGGCCGGGGTAGTGCAGGTCGGTTCCATCTCGCAGTTGTTCGACTGTGCACTGCTGTTCGCGTACCAGCCGTTGCCTGCGGGGCCGCGAGTGGCGGTGGTGGGCAACTCCACCGCGTTGGGGGTACTGGCCGCGGATGCCGCGCGTAGCGAGGGCCTGCAGGTCGGTGAGCCGGTCGACCTCGGCCCGCAGTCCGGGCCTGTCGAGTTCGCGAATGGGGTGCGGATGGCGTTGCAGTCGTTCGATGTAGACGCCGTGATCGCCGTCTTCGTGCCGCCGGTTGCGCTGGCCGTGGAACCTTACGCGGCAGCCTTGAAGGAGGCTGTTCGTGGAAGCGACAAACCGGTGCTGTCGACGTTTCTCGCGGCAGTGGGTGTTCCCGACGCGTTGGCTGTGCGCGGACCCGACGGTCGTCCGATTCGGGGATCGGTGCCGTCGTACCCCGGGCCCGAGCGAGCCGCCATGGCACTGGCACGTGCGTGGCGCTATGCGCAGTGGCAGCGCAAACCGATCTCGAAAGTCGTGCGACCATCGTCGCTCGACACCGACCGAGCGCAAAACCTGATCGCACGATGGTTGGGCGAAAATCCTGGCCCGGCGGGTCGGTGGCTCTCGGACTCGGAGGCCGCAGATCTGTTGGCCTGCTACGGCGTGGAGGTTCTGCCGTTCCGGTCGGCACGCTCCGAGGACGAGGCAGTCGCGGCCGCAGAACAACTGGGATATCCGGTAGCGGTGAAGGCGACGGGGGAGCAGTGGCGGCACCGCCCCGACTTGGGTGGCGTCCGGCTCGACCTCGGCGGCCCGCATTCTGTGCGGGCTGCCTATCGTGACCTCGCGGCTGCGTCCGGTGAGCCGTTGTTGCACGTGCAGAGGATGGGCGCGAAGGGAATCGGGTGTGTCGTCGGTGTTCAGGACGACCCGTCGTTCGGTTCACTGATCTCGTTCGGGTTGGCCGGAGTGATCTCCGATCTACTCGGTGACCGGGCTTACCGCGTGCTCCCGTTGACGGAAGATGCCGCGGCCGAGTTGATCGATGCGCCGAAGGCTGCACCTCTGTTGTCCGGCTACCGCAGCTCGGTTCCCGTGGACAAGAATGCGTTGATCGAACTGGTGCAGAGAATTTCGGCTTTGGCCGACGACCTCCCCGAGGTCCGCGAACTCGCGTGTGAACCGGTGCTCGCGTCCGCGACAGGCGCGCAGATCACGGATGCGCGGGTACGAATCGGTCCCGAGCTGGGCATGGCGGATCTGGGACCGCGCCGCTTGCGTTGACACTGCGTTCGGGTGACGAGCCTACGGTCTGCACCGAGAAAGGTCTGTCAACGAGAAATCCGCGGGCATGCTTCCTGAGGGGAGGAAACATGCCCGCGGACGTATGAGGTGAGCTCAGCGATCAGCTGGCGTACGACCGCAGACGTTCGGCGCGATCACCCTGACGCAGCTTGCCCATCACTTCGCGCTCGATCTGGCGGACACGTTCACGGGACAACCCGAAGAGCTTGCCGATCTGATCGAGTGTGCGCGGCTGACCGTCGTCCAAGCCGTAGCGAAGGCGAATCACCTGCTGTTCACGCTCGTCGAGGGTGGACAGGACGCTACGCACATCGGTGTGCATGAGACCGGCAATGACGGCGCTCTCCGCGGACGTCGCCTCCGAGTCCTCGATGAAGTCTCCGAGCGGCGCCTCCTCGTCACTGCCGACCGGCATGTCCAGGCTCACCGGGTCGCGGCTGTGGTCGAGGAGATCGGAAATCTTGTGCGCGGGGATACCCGATTCTTCTGCGAGCTCGTCATCGGTGGCCTCTCGGCCGAGCTGCTGGTGCAGTTCACGCTTGATGCGCGCGAGCTTGTTCACCTGCTCGACGAGATGCACTGGCAGCCGGATCGTGCGGCTCTGGTCGGCCATGCCGCGGGTGATGGCCTGGCGGATCCACCACGTTGCATACGTGGAGAACTTGAAGCCCTTGGCGTAGTCGAACTTCTCCATCGCGCGGATCAGTCCCAGGTTGCCTTCCTGGATGAGGTCGAGCAGCGGCATGCCACGTCCCGTGTAGCGCTTCGCGAGCGAGACGACGAGGCGCAGGTTGGCCTCGAGGAGGTGTGCGCGTGCCGATTCGCCTTCCCGGATCACGGTTGCGAGATCACGCTTCTTTGCAGCGGTGAGCCGCTTACCGGTCGCCATCACGTGCTTGGCGTACAGCCCCGCCTCGATTCGCTTGGACAGTTCCACTTCCTCCGCAGCGGTGAGCAGCGCGGTGCGACCGATTCCGTTCAGGTAGACGCGGACCAGGTCGGCTGCCGGGCTCTGCGCATCCATGTCGGCGGCACTGGGGCGAACGCGAGTAGTGGTGCTGGGGCTTGTCATGACTTGCCTCCTCATCGGTGGTGTCTCATAAGGATCAACGCACCGTGACCCCGGAAAAGTTCCCGAGGAGACAACCGGACATCCGCTTTGACCTGCAGATTTACCTGCCCGGTCCTGAGAAGTTGCTGAGAAGATGCCCTCAGGGGCGAATCAGGGAACCGGCGCAGCGGCCGCCAGATCGGCCGGCGTCACCAACCCGTGACGCACCAGTGAGTGGACGACCGGTACCGCTGCCTCGGCGATAGCTTCGGGGTCCTCGTCGTGCGCGTACGCCAGGATCTCGACGAGTTCGCCCAAGGGGAGTCCGTCTGCGCGCATCCCGGCGAGGAGTGCCGCCGTGAGGTCGTCCACCTCGTGTTGCCACAAGGGACCGTTTCCGCGATGTACCCGCACGACCACCTGCTCCCAACCGTCGTCACCTGGCAGATGGACGCGTTCGAGCGCTGTGTGCTCGTCGACCAGGAACCGTGCCGTGAGGACGTCGTGTTCGCGTAGCCATGCCACGCGATCGAAATAGTCGAGCGCCTCGGACCCCAGCGGATCTTCGAAGCCGTGCGTGAGGTCCTCGGCGAGCAGATCGGACGGTGAGTCGGTGCGGCGCAGGTACACGAATCCGAACCCGATTCCCTCGACGTCCGCGTCCTCCAGGTGGTTCAACCACTGTTCGGCGCGCTGTGCCGAATCCGGATCGCACGGATCGAGACCCCCGTCCCGCATCCAGGTGCCGACATACAGGGTCGGATCGGCAACGTCTCGTTGCACCACCCAAGCATCGACGCCGTGTGCGGGAATCCAAGACGCGACGCGCGCCCGCCAGTCCTCGTTCTCGACGTGCAGCCACGACGCGAGCAGAACCGCGGTTCCGCCGGGCACGAGATGGTCGACCACCTGCGACACCATGAGCTCGCTCGCGCCGTCGAGGTTCAACCCCGAGTCGCGGTACGTATCGACCACCTTGGCCTCGCTGACGACGAAGGGTGGATTTGCGACCACCTGGTCGAACTGTCGGCCTTCGACCGGGGTGAACCACGAACCTTCCGCCAGTTCCATGTCCAGACCGTTGAGCTCGAGCGTTGCCGCGGTGAGTGCGAGAGCGCGCGGATTGATGTCGGTGGCGGTGATGCGCTCGGCGTAGGAGTCTGCATGGATCGCCTGAATACCGCAGCCGGTGCCCACATCGAGCAGAGTCTTCACCGGCTCCGTGGGAGTGGCCCGCAAAAGCGACAGGGAGGCGTGCCCGACACCGATCACGTGTTCCGGTCCGGTCGTCCGCGGTCGCATTCCGCCATCGAGGTCGGAGAAGACCCAGCGAACGCCTGCGCCCGTGTCGACCGGGCGCACATCGACGGCAGCTCGCATCCCTGGGGTCACGATGTCGTCGCCCACGAGATCCTCGCGCTCGAGGAGGCCGGCGGCAACTGCATCGTCCATCGTCAGTGGCGCGAGTGCTGCGGCGGCGTCGCTCTCGGGACACGTGTCGGCGAGCAGGAACAGACGAATCAATGTTCCGAGTTCGCCACACGATGCGCTCGCGCGCCGTACGGGAACCGGCTCGTTTCGCCCGAGAGCGGCGTGCACCTCGGGGCCGAGCACCTCGATCAGTGTGTCGGTGTCGTACCGGTTTCGGGTCAACGCCTCCCGAAGAGGAGAGCAGATCGAGGTCAGTGGCTCACTGGTGGTCACCGAAACATTGTTGCAGGAGCCGCCGCCGATGCGACGTCAGAGCTCAGCTGTCGATTGTTCTGTCATGTGAAGGAGAGATCGCAGGCGCATTGCTCGGCCGATGGTCGTAGCGGCTCGGCTCGTCCTTCGTTCGCGGCGGGCGGTCGTTTGCGATGAGAACGGCGATCCAGGGGAGTGGAATCGAGATCCCGATGATCGCCATGGAGATCCACGGATTGGCCCAGACGCCGTAGGCGACCGCAGACAGAATGAGCGCAGGAAAGCGCACCGACATGATGAGCATGTACTTGCGTACGCGAGCACGATGCTGTGCCTCGACCGAATCAGCGGCCTCGGTGATGACAAAGGGATTCTCGGGGGATCCGACCTCGTGACTTCCGCCGAATCCTGCACTTCGTGCCATGACCCCACTGTTCCACTGTGAGCCTTCATTTGCACATCCGCGCGCGCGACGTGCGGCAAGACAGCGTGCGCAGCGCAGCAAGACACGGGCTGGGCCGGTACGGCATTATTGAGATGTGAGTACTCAGACGAAAGAACGTCCCGACGTCAACACCGACGAGTCGACCGACGACGATGCCCCCAAGGTCTTCCACTACGTGAAGAAGAACAAGATCGCGGAGAGTGCGGTCATGGGAACCCACGTGGTCGCGCTCTGTGGTGAAGTGTTTCCCGTGACGAAGTCGGCGAAGCCGGGCTCGCCGGTCTGCCCCGACTGCAAGAAGGTTTACGAAGGCCTACGCAAGGGCGAGTGACCGGTCGCCTCCTGCGTCCGTTTCATCGTCCCTGTCGCACGCCCGCAGCGGGGCTCGCAGGTTCTTCCGGTTCGGTGCGGGCGTCGCTCGTGCGGATCGGTCCTGTGGCCAGTCGTCGTGTGATTGTCGTGACCGGACCATTGGACGAGTCGTCCAGCGCTGCCTGAGCTGCGATCCATTCACGCATCTGCTCGATGCGTGTGGCACGTGCAGGCCAGAATTCCTGCACCGTCGCGTTGAATTCGGCGCCGATCACGATCGAGAAGCCCAGCGAGAACGTGAAGAGCAGGAAGGCGATGGGCGTCGCCATGGCTCCGTATGTGTACCCGGTCTGGGTGACCCAGGTCAGGTACCACCGCAGGCCGGAACTGGCCGCAAGAAAGAATGCGCCCGCCACGAATGCCCCGCCGAGCAACCGGTGCCACGGCAGCGATTTGACCAGCGCAACTTTGTAGAGGGTGGTCAGTCCGACGATCAGAAGCAGCCCGACCGCGGGGTAATAGAACGTGTCGACCACCTCGGCGCTCGTGTCGTGCCACGAAGTCGGCAGCACCTCGCCGATGAGTGTGGGGCCGAGCGCTACGAGTGGCAGCGTGAACACCGCCATGATGAGGAACATCACATACAGCAAGAGGGCGAACACTCGCTGCCACACCGGATGGCGAGCGTCCTGCTGGCCGTGCGCCTCGACGATGGAGTCGACGAATGTCGAGATTGCCGAGGACCCCGCCCACAGTGACAGCACGAAACTCAGCGACACGATCTGAGGTCGGCCACGAAGGAGCACATCCTCGACCGTGGGCGCGATGATCTGCTCGACGACGCTGTCGCTGAACACGCTCCCACTGAACGTGATGATTTTCGATTGGATGATCTCGACCGTATTGGGGCCGAACCATCCGCCCACGTAACCGAGCATTCCGAGCAACCCGAGCAGCAGCGGAGGTAGCGACAGTGTCTGCCAGAACGCCGCGGTCGCCGCCTTGGCGAAGATCGAATCGTCCCACGCATTGCCAGCCGTGCGGCCGACGACGCGCAGTGCGGTTCGCAGCGGATGCCATGCGAATCTGCGTACAGCAGTCCCACCATTGGGATTCTTCGCAGGCGTTTCGCTCATGATGGGTTCCAGCATTCCGTACGACACGCCCGAATGCCCACCGTCGGTGTCCCCGTGTCGCAAATCGTCTGCCAAGATCGGATGCGCGTCGTGACCGCGCGGACCGATATGCTTCCCGATTGACCTTCACGTACAGAGGAGCTCGAGGACCAAGTGCCATCTCAGCGCAGGACTGCTTGTGAGTGCTGAAACAGCGTCCGCAGACATCACACCGATCGTTACACCTGCCCAGGGGCGTGCTCTGCGCGCGTGGCAGCGGCGGGCACTCACCAAGTATCTCGCCAGCAACCCGAGGGACTTTCTGGCGGTGGCGACACCTGGCGCCGGTAAGACCACGTTCGCGCTTCGAGTGGCGTCGGAGCTGCTTCGGGACCGTACCGTCGACCAGATCACCGTCGTCGCTCCCACCGAGCACCTGAAGCATCAGTGGGCCGAGTCGGCCGCCAACTCGGGCATCGCGCTCGATTCCCGCTTTTCGAACTCCACAGGGCAAACCTCCAGCGACTACCAGGGTGTGGTGTTGACCTATGCGCAGGTCGCCTCTCATCCGTTCAAGCATCGAGTTCGCACCGAGGCCCGCCGAACCCTGGTCATTCTGGACGAGATTCACCACGGCGGCGATGCGAAGAGCTGGGGTGAGGCCATCCGTGAGGCGTTCGACGGTGCGACCCGGCGTCTTGCACTGACCGGAACACCGTTCCGCAGCGACGACAGTGCCATTCCGTTCGTCACCTACGAGCCGGACCGTGAAGGCCTCATGCGGTCGAAGGCGGACCACTCGTACGGGTACTCCGACGCCCTGGCGGACGGTGTCGTGCGCCCCGTCGTGTTCTTGGCCTACTCGGGTGAGGCTCGGTGGCGGAACAACGCCGGCGAGGAGTTCACTGCTCGTCTCGGTGAGCCGCTGAACGCGGAGCAGACAGCCCGGGCGTGGCGCACCGCGTTGGATCCCGCCGGTGAATGGATACCGGCCGTGCTGCACGCCGCCAACACTCGACTGGGACAGTTGCGCAGCGGCGGCATGCCCGACGCGGGCGGTCTGGTCATCGCGACAGACCAGACCGTTGCTCGCGCTTACGCACAACTTCTCACCGCAGTCACCGGTGAAGAACCTTGCGTCGTTCTGTCGGACGATCCCACTGCGTCCAAGCGCATCGCCGACTTCGGCGCCAGCGACCAGAAGTGGATGGTGGCGGTCCGAATGGTGTCCGAAGGTGTCGACGTACCGCGATTGGCGGTGGGCGTCTACGCGACCAGCGCATCCACGCCGCTGTACTTCGCGCAGGCGATCGGGCGATTCGTGCGGTCACGGGGCAAGGGCGAGACGGCGAGCGTGTTCTTGCCGTCGGTCCCCGTTCTCCTCGACCTCGCCAGCCAATTGGAGGCGCAGCGCGACCACGTTCTCGGCAAACCGCATCGGGAGAAGGAAGGGTTCGACGACGATCTCCTCGCCGATGCGAACAAGCAGAAGGACGAGCCGGGGGAGGACGAAAAGGCTTTCACCTCCATCGGCGCGGACGCAGAACTCGATCAGGTCATCTACGACGGATCGTCTTTCGGATCGGCCACGTTCTCCGGTAGCGACGAGGAAGCCGACTACCTCGGTTTGCCAGGCCTGCTCGACGCCGAGCAGATGCGGGCACTGCTACGTCAACGCCAGCAGGAGCAGCTGGACAAGTCACCATCGGAGCCTGCGGCTCCCACCCCGCCGCCACAGGCGGCCGAGCGGGTGGCAGCGGCGGGCCAGCTGGCGCAGCTGCGACGCGAATTGAACTCTCTGGTGGCGATGCATCATCACCGCACCGGGAAGGCTCACGGAGTCATTCACGGTGAATTGCGGCGTACCTGTGGCGGACCACCGACTGCGATCGCGACCGTCGAACAGTTGACCGATCGGATTGCCACATTGCGAAAGTGGTGACGGGAGGAACCGACTGCACGACGAAGCGGCGGGTGCATCACCTCGGTGATGCACCCGCCGCTTCTGTTCGAGCGTCTTACTTCAATGGTGAGCCCCGAACGGGTTCACCCGGGTGACTGATCAGACGAGCTCTTCATTGTCGGAGACAACAGTTGCATTCATCTCGCGAAGGCGATCCGCGTGCTCGTTGGCGTGGTGATTGCAGAAGAGCAGTTCGCCTCCCGTGGGGAGAACTGCGCGTACGCGCGCTCCGGCTCCGCACCGGTCGCACCGGTCGGCTGCAGTCAACTGGGGGGTGGTCAGTGTTCCGGGCATGACTCCTCCGTACTGGCTCTGGGCTCTTGCCTGTTGCCTGGGGCCTTGGTCCGCCGTGCCGGGATGGCGCGGTAGATCTACTCTGTCAGACGTTCGGGCTTCACGCGTTGTTCCCGTCGGCGTTTCTTTCTGTTGCCACTGTATGGAAACTCGCAGTACAAACGAAAATGCGCCGAGCTGCGTTCGCTCACAGCTGATTCGCGGTGAACGTGAACGCTAGAGTGCACGTGTGAACCAGCACACAGAAGACTCGTCCGTGCTTCTCCACATCTGCTCGGATGCCGAGTGGGCGGTAGCTGTCGAGTCGGGCACGAGAGTGCCTGCTTCGTTTGCCGCGGAAGGGTTCGTACACCTCTCTGCACCGTCACAGGTCCACCTGCCCGCGAATCGGTTGTTTGCCGGCCGGACCGATCTCGTGCTCTTGCGGCTCGACCCGGACCGGCTCGGCTCTCCGGTGCGTTGGGAAGCGGGCGTGCCGGACGACCCCGATTCGATGCGTTTTCCCCACCTGTACGGGCCGTTGCCGGTCGATGCCGTGACAGCGGTTCTGGAGTACCGGCCGGACGAATCAGGCCGGTTTCCGGCCTGGTCCTGAAAACGACGTTCGCCCCACCGACGAGGCGGCGGGGCGAACGGGTGTGAAGTTGGTGCGACTCCTAGTCGAGGTAGTCGCGCAGAACCTGGGAACGACTCGGATGGCGGAGCTTCGACATGGTCTTCGACTCGATCTGACGAATTCGCTCACGGGTGACGCCGTAGACCTGCCCGATCTCGTCGAGCGTGCGTGGCTGACCGTCGGTCAGGCCGAAGCGGAGGCGAACAACACCCGCCTCACGCTCGGAAAGCGTTTCGAGGACCGACTGCAACTGGTCCTGAAGCAGCGTGAACGACACGGCATCGACGGCGACAACGGCTTCGGAGTCTTCGATGAAGTCACCGAGTTGGCTGTCACCCTCGTCACCGATGGTCTGGTCGAGCGAAATGGGCTCCCGGGCGTACTGCTGGATCTCCAGCACCTTCTCGGGCGTGATGTCCATTTCCTTCGCCAGCTCTTCGGGAGTCGGCTCGCGGCCGAGATCCTGCAGCAGCTCACGTTGGATGCGACCGAGCTTGTTGATGACCTCGACCATGTGGACCGGGATACGGATGGTTCGGGCCTGGTCGGCCATGGCGCGGGTGATGGCCTGACGGATCCACCAGGTGGCGTACGTCGAGAACTTGTAGCCCTTGGTGTAGTCGAACTTCTCGACCGCGCGAATGAGACCCAGGTTTCCTTCCTGGATCAGGTCGAGGAACGCCATGCCGCGACCGGTGTAGCGCTTGGCCAGCGACACCACGAGACGGAGGTTCGCTTCGAGGAGGTGGTTCTTGGCGCGGTTACCGTCGCGACAGATCCAGCTGTAGTCGCGACGCTGAGCTGCAGGGAGCTTCTCGCCGGCGTCGGCGATCTCCTGCATGCGCTGAGTGGCGTACAAGCCGGCCTCGATGCGCTTTGCGAGCTCGACCTCTTCCTCGGCATTGAGAAGCGCAACCTTGCCGATCTGCTTGAGGTAGGCGCGCACGGAGTCGGCGGAGGCGGTGAGCTCGGCGTCCTTGCGTGCCTGACGCAGTGCTTCGGATTCTTCTTCGTCCCAGACGAAGTCTCCGGAGGCCTTGTCTTTCTCGGTGGGCTCGGACGTGCCGTCTTCCTCGTCGTCGGCGACGGCGACAACCTCCACCACATCGGACGCGGCAGCGGCCAGATCGCTCTCGCTGGCGTCCATGTCTTCGATGTCGGTCTCTGTGCCCTCGGCG
Source organism: Rhodococcus sp. (in: high G+C Gram-positive bacteria) (assembly GCA_012514505.1). Classification (GTDB taxonomy): domain Bacteria; phylum Actinomycetota; class Actinomycetes; order Mycobacteriales; family Mycobacteriaceae; genus Rhodococcus_F. The sequence continues at coordinate 19,131 of JAAZAD010000179.1, forward strand.
TCGGGTCCCGCCTTGGTGGACTTCTTCGCAGCAGCCTTCTTGCCGGCGGCCTTCTTGGCTGGTGCCTTCTTCGCTGCGGCCTTCTTGGCGGGGGCTTTCTTCGCCGCCGCCTTCTTGGCAGGTGCCTTCCCTGCTGAGGCAGTACCGTTCACCGCATCTGCGGTGGGTGATTCCGGCACTGACTCGGCGGAGTCAGCAGTCTGACGTGTATCCGTGGCTGCCACGTACGCCCTTTCGTGACGGTGTCGTGCGGCGTCACGCCAGAGTGATCATCCGGCGGAGAGGTCTGTTGGTTTCGCCGGCTCGGAGCCGGGCCCCACCATTGTAACGACCGAATCGAAATAGTTAGGGAGCGATACCCTTATCTGCCGCCATTGCCGCCCCGACAATGCCTGCGGCGTTGAGCAGAGCAGCAGGTACGACCTCGGTTCGGTTCTTGAGATGCGGAATCCATTTCTCGTGTTTGCGGCTGATCCCGCCGCCGGCGATGAACAGGTCCGGCCACAGCAGCGCCTCGATCCGCTCGAGGATGCGCGTCACTTCCTTCGACCACGCCTTGTAGCTGAGATTCTTCGCTGTTTTGACCGATGACGCAGCCCGGTGCTCGGCCTCTTTGCCGTCGACCTCGAGATGCCCGAACTCGGTGTTGGGCAGTAGTTCGCCGTTGTGGAGTACGGCGGATCCGATTCCCGTGCCGAACGTCAGCAGGACCACCACCCCGTCGACGTCCCGACCTGCGCCGAGCGCATCCTCGGCGATACCGGCTGCGTCGGCGTCGTTGAGTACGACGACTCCACGGGAGCCCAGACGCTCGGTGAACAACGCTTTCGCGTCGGTGCCGATCCATGCCTTGTCCACGTTGGCGGCAGAAAAGGCCACCCCGGCCCGCACCACGCTGGGCAGGGTGATTCCGACGTCCCCCTGCCAACCCGCTCGATCGACGATTTCGGCGACGGTCTCGGCGACGGCCTCGGGGGTGGACGGTTGTGGTGTGGCGATCTTGATGCGGTCGCCGATCAGCGCGCCGGTGGTGAGATCGACTGTGCCGCCCTTGACGCTGCTGCCGCCCACGTCGATACCGAAGCCTGTTTTCGTCATGTCGTGCGCTCCTCGTCGTTCGAACGGATCGTCGCGGCAAATCTTGTGTGTGCAACCCTAGCCCGCTCGACCGTGCGGGGTGGGTGGACGGGAATCGGTGACTCCACCGGTGGTGAAGATCGCGACGTGTGTGTTGCGATGGACGGGTGCAGGCACACGAGAACGTCGTCGACGACGTGGAAGGCGCCTCGGCGGGCGCCGTCAGGAGTGGAGCGATGGAGGGCGAAGCCGATGTGGTGGATCCGCGGGAGCTGCTCGAGGTGGCGCTCGAGATCGCCTGGGAGGCGGCCGAACATGTGCGGTCTCGGCGCGTGGAGGTGTTCGGCAGCGTCGGTGCGTCGGTGGAGGCGAATTCGTCCGTGGAGTCGAAGAGCACGGTCACCGACCCGGTGACCGTTGTCGACACGGAGACGGAGCAGTTGATTCGTGACCGGCTGGCGCAGCTGCGTCCGAACGACACCGTTCTCGGTGAAGAAGGCGGGGGAGCGTCGGAACCGGTGGCCGGTGTGCGGTGGGTGGTCGATCCGATCGACGGCACCGTGAATTTCCTGTACGGAGTTCCCGCCTATTCCGTGTCCATCGCGGCTCAAGTGGACGGCGTGTCGGTAGCGGGTGTGGTGGCCGATGTCGCCGCCGGCGCCTGCTTCCACGCGGTGAAAGGGCGTGGCGCATCACTGAGGGACGCGCGCGGAACGGAACATCCCTTGAGATGTAATCCCGTGACGAGCGCATCGATGGCACTGCTTGCCACAGGATTCGGGTACGCGAAGGAGCGACGACGGGCGCAGGGCCGCTTGATCGCCGAGATCCTGCCGCAGGTGCGGGATGTGCGCCGCATCGGTTCGGCCGCGCTCGACCTGTGCATGGTGGCGGCGGGGCGTGTCGACGCGCACTACGAGCACGGGCTCAATCCCTGGGACTGGGCGGCCGGTTCGCTCATCGCGGCCGAAGCCGGGGCTCGGGTACGGGTTCCTGCCCCGGATTCGAACGGTGCGGCGGGTGAGGTCGTGGTGGCCGCTGCACCGGGCATCGCGGACGAGATCGATGCCATCCTCGACCGGGCAGGTGCGCTCGAGCCGATCCCCGAGGGGCTGACCGCCGGCTGACCGAGGTGAACCTCATCGGCCTGCGTGGTTCAGCACGCTGCGGTGCGTGCGGCCTCGAGGAGTTCGATGTCCAGTGCGGCAGGGTCGGAGCCAGGTGCGGTGTCCCGAAGGGAGCGCAGCGCCTCTTCGGCGTCCGGGTTCGGTGAAATGGACCGGAAGTAGGTACCGAGGGCCAAGTCCACCGTGTTGTCGGTCCGTTCGTCCTGGATGAGCTCCGTACACGGCGCCACGAGCCACGCCGCGCTCGCGGCGGCCAAACCGTTCGGTCCGAAGCGAAGTTGACCCACACACTGCATGTTCTGATCGACGTACACGGGATCGTTGCCGGCCTGGATGTCGGGAGCGCTCGCGAAGCCGTAGTCGTTCAAGCGTGCGGCGACCTGCGTGGCCTGGCCGGATTCGCCGTTCGCGTTGAAGACACGAACCTGGACTGCCGAGAGCGCGGCAGGTTCCACGTCGCGCAATGCATCGCCATCGATCTTGTCACCGAGTGGTGCCGGAGCGGGGTTGTCGTCCTTCGGGTCGTCGGCCGGTGGTGCGTTGCACGCGACGGGTGCCGCAGTTCCTTCGGTCTTGGCCAAGACGCCGATCCAGACGAAGACCCCGAGCAACGCGAGAACAGAGAGCACCACGATGATCGGTGTCGCTCGGCGTCGGCGGAACGGACGCCCGCGGTCATCGGTGGAACTACCGTCGGTGATCAGTGAAACCACGGGTGCCTCGACCTCTCCTGCTGCGCTTGCAATATGTTGCGCACCGAAACTGTGTGACCGCGTAACTGTGATCGCGTGTCGGTGCCCGGCCACAGCCTATGCGGCACAGGTTCGCGACCTACCTTAGAGGGCCATCGCCTGGGTGCGTGCAGACTCACCGGGCTGTGGAATGTCACAGGTTGCTGTGTTGTTGGTGACAATTAGCAGACAATTTGCGAGATCCGCCGATTCAGTTACCGGGTTCGGCCTTCTTTCGGCTACTGTCTGGCGGCCCGAGTCGTTCGGCACCGTGTACGGCGAGGGTTGATCGACGAGACGAATGAGGCGTAGATCATGGTTTCCGGATGCGATTCCGGGCACTTTTTCGGCAGCCGAAGCGTTGAGCAGCGACAGGGTGTGGTCTGCACCGAAGGCGGTTTTGTGCGGGCAGTCGACCGACTGGCGGTTCGACGCCCGGCATGGAGCCGGTTTACACGGAAGAGGATGAGGGGAAGACGAGATGGCTACTGATTACGACGCACCGCGTCGGACGGAGTCGGACGAGGTTTCGGAAGATTCGCTGGAGGAGCTGAAAGCGCGGCGCAACGAGGCGCAGTCTGCTGTTGTCGACGTAGACGAGTCGGACACCGCAGAGTCGTTCGAGCTTCCCGGTGCCGATCTTTCCGGCGAGGAGTTGTCTGTTCGGGTCGTTCCGAAGCAGGCGGACGAATTCACCTGTTCGAGCTGCTTCCTGGTCCATCACCGCAGCAGGCTCGCCAGCGAGGCCGGCGGGCAACCGATCTGCTTGGACTGCGCTGCCTAGTTCGATCGTCACGAACTGAGTTTCGATCGTCACCAGACGAGAACGTCAGGCAGGGGGGCGTGCATGACCGAGCGCGGCGAGGAGTTCGGCAGGACGCCGTGTGCTGACGAGCCAGTAGGGGGTCGGGTCGTCAGGGTCGTCGAGCACGACGAGGATCATCGTCTTGACCCAGGTCCGGTGTTGCACGAATGCGGCAGGATCGAGCTGACGACCGAGCGCGGCACTCTTGGCCGACGCCGGTACTTCGGCGGCCCGGGCGATGATGTCGACGGGGAGATGCGCGTCGCCGACACGAAGGTGCCGGCCATCTGCTTCGTCGACCACCTCCACCCTCAGGCGGCTCAGCCAGATCATTCCCCAGATCGGCAGCGGCAGCAGGAGAAGGTAGGGAAGCCACGCCCGTAGGCCGGGCGCGCCCATGTGGATCTCGGCGGCAAGCAAACCGGCCACGAACAAGCCCGGCAACCACCACCACACCGGCACCCACAACCGTTCGGAATAGACGGTTGTCGGGGTGCTGTTGGAGGGCATTACTTCTGGGCTTGGCGATTGTGGCACGCACCCAGGATAGTCCTAGGTCGCTCGTGTCGAGCTGAGAGTAGGCTCGGTGCACGTGACGGACGTATCTACGACTCCTCTGCACGCCGACGGTCAATACTCGGGCGCGGTGCAGTCCATCCCACTTCAGCGGCTCGATCCCGGCCTTCCCGTACCTGTGCGTGCGCACGAGGGCGACGCGGGCGTGGATCTGTACAGCGTGACCGATGTGACAATTGCCCCAGGCAGGCGCACTCTCGTCGGCACCGGAATCGCGATAGCGCTTCCCATCGGCACTGTCGGTCTCATTCATCCCCGATCGGGTCTCGCTGCCAAGTCGGGGCTGTCGGTGGTGAACACGCCGGGCACCATCGACGCCGGCTATCGAGGTGAGGTGAAGGTGTGCCTGATCAATCACGATCTGGATCAGCCGATCGACATTCGCCGAGGTGACCGGATCGCGCAGCTGCTCGTACAGCGAGTGGAACTGGTCCACTTCGAGGAAGTGGACACTCTTGACGAGACGACGCGTGGGTCCGGGGGATACGGCTCGAGTGGGGGCCACGCGAGTCTTGCCCAGCACACGACAGAAGGGGCGTGATCATGTTCGGACGCCGAAAGAAGAAGGACGCTGACAACGGTTACGCCGAGGGCGGTTTCTTCGGCGACGAGGCGGGTGTGGACGAGGGGTACTACGCCGAAGGTGACTACGCCGACGGCGCCTACGGAGACGCTGGTTACGAGGACGCCGAAAACGCCGGCGGGGGCTATGTCGAAGGTGGCCATGACGACCTCGACCACGTAGAGGATTCGGACGCCGGTCCTTACGACAGTGGCGACTTCGAGCCCGACGCCGACCTGTCGGTGGGGGTGAACGGGCAGCGACTCGACCTCGGTTCGGTGCTCGTACCGATGCCGCCCGGGTCACAGTTGCAGGTCGAGATGGCGCCGAACGGAAGCCCACAGGCGGTGCACGTGGTGACGCAGCACGGCCGTGTGACCGTCGCGGCGTACGCGGCTCCGAAATCCCCGGGTCAGTGGCGTGAGGTAGCCGGCGACTTGGCCGAGTCGCTTCGAGGCGACAATGCGAGCGTCACCATCGAGAACGGCCCGTGGGGGCGCGAGATCCTCGCGGTGACTCCCAACGCCGACCTGCGATTCATCGGTGTCGACGGATACAGGTGGATGGTCCGCTGCGTGGTGGCCGGGCCCAGCGGGTCGAATGCAGCAGATTCGTCGCTGGTGGCGGCTGCGCGGGAGATTTTGCAGGACACCGTCGTCAAACGTGGTTCCGATCCGCATCCAGTGCGCACACCGCTTCCTGTCGTGCTACCGGCAGCTCTCGCCGAGCAGTTGGCTCAGGCTCAACAGCAGCAGATGGACCAGCAGCAGGGGGCTCCGCAACAGCAAGCACAGCCGCCGCAGCCGCAACCGCAACAGCAAGCACAGCCGCAGCAAGCGCAGCCCCCGCAACCGCAACAGCAGCGGCGCGGGGAGTCCGGATCGGCGATGCAACAGCTGGGCTGACCTGCTCGATCAGGCCTACTGAATCAGGTCGGCGAGCGCGCCCAGCGCGGCCCTTCCCAGGGCAGAGGGGTCGGACCCGATCTCGTCGAGCGTCAGGCGGGACAGGGCCGCTCGGGGAATCCGGGTGGCCCAGTCCTGCGCCACGGTCAACGGGTGGACGGCGTCGTCCACCGCGGCGGCGATCCCCACCGGGACCTCGAGGTCTGCCAGTTCGGCTTCGTCGAGGGCGCAGTAGTCGGCAGCTTCGTCGAGTGCGCTCGGCAGGTGAGGCCACTGCGATTTCCAGGACTTTGCCAGTTCGTCACCGAGCCAGGACGGGCTCGATTCGGTCATCTCGGCTGTCACGGCCGCCAACCCGAGTTCACGCAGCCGGCCCGCAGTGAATCTGGCGCTCGCCGCTGCGGGAGCGTCGTGTGGCGCACCCGTCCAGGCGGGGAGTGCGGCGAGCACTCCGACAGTGGTGTGCGGGTGCTGCGCCGCCCACTGCAGAGCTATGGCTGCGCCGATCGATACGCCGCCCACGAGGATGGATCCGGAGCGGTCCGTGGCAGCGTGCATCGCGTCGCGGTAGCTCTCGACCACTCGGCGAGGGTCGGGTTCGACGGCGATGACGCGGACTCCCGAAGCGTTGAGCGATGGGCTGAATGCGCGGTCGACGAAGTCTGCGTCCGAGCCGGTTCCGGGCAGTATGACCGCGGTGGACGGCCAGGCTGAAGTGAGCGGGGAATCAGACCGAGATGTAGGCACGGGATCGATCTTGCCGGGTGTCACACATCACGTCTGCACGGGGAGGTTGATCGCGCGCACGGTGGTGTGGTTGTCCGAGACGAATGGGTCTACAGTGGCGATCAGATGGCCCTACGATGTGGGCTCGAACTCTTGTACCCGCACATGCTCCAGGAGCGCGCAATGGCACCCGCCACGGCAGGATATTTCCGTCGGCTCACCCGCAGGCTGACCGAGGATCTCGAAGATCTGGATGCCGAGGAGTTGGTCGAAACCTCGCAGGCATCCGGCGCCCAGCACGCCTGCGATTGCAGTCGCGGTGAAGAGGTGACGATGGTCGGTCGACTTCGGAGCGTCGAGGCCTGCCCCAAGTCCGGCAACGCCAGTATCGAAGCCGACTTCTTCGACGGAACCGAAGAAGTGCAGTTGGTCTGGATAGGCCGTCGTCGCATTCCCGGCATCGAGACCGGTAAGACGCTTCTCGTCCGCGGGCGCATCGGTGATCGCGGTGGACGCAAGGCGATCTTCAACCCCTACTACGAGCTGCGCGAAGAGTCATAGACTTTGCATGTGGCACCCTTTATGGGTGACCGAAACGAAGAACGAATCGATCCTCGAACAGATGGGTGGGCTGAGCGGGCTCGCCTATTCCACGCTCCCCATTCTGGTGTTCGTGCCGGTCAACAGTATTTTCAATCTGACCGTCGCCATCTGGTCCGCACTCGGCGTGGCCGTGGCGATCCTCGTCTGGCGACTGATTCGGCGGGAACCGATTCAACCCGCGATCTCCGGCTTCTTCGGTGTCGGCATCTCTGCGTTCATCGCCTATCGCACCGGTGACGCCAAGGGCTATTTCCTGTACGGCATCTACATGAGCCTGCTTTACGGTGGGGTATTCCTCGTGTCCATCCTGGTTCGCTGGCCGGTGGTGGGCCTCATTTGGGGTTTCCTCAACGGTCACGGCAACTCGTGGCGGCAGCACCGAGGTGCGGTGCGCGCGTACGACATCGCCACTGCGGCTTGGGCAGTGGTGTTTGCCGCGCGCTACCTGGTTCAGTCGCAGCTCTACGACTCGGATCTGACGGGTTGGCTGGCCTTCGCCCGGATTGCCATGGGGTGGCCGCTCGCTGGTGCGGCATTCGTGGTCACCGTGTGGGCGGTGCGGCGCGCCGACCGAATCGCTGCTCCGCACGCCGCTACTCACACCGAGGCCGACACCGATTCCGAGAGCGGTTCCGATGCCGAGGAAGTGTCAGGGAAGGCCGACAGCGGCGCGTAGTTCGTCCTCCACCTCGGCGGAGGCGACGAACAGTAGTTCGTCACCGCCCTCGAGGGGATCGTCTTGCTGAGGCACGATCACCCGGCCGCCGCGCAGGATCGTGACGAGGGCGACGTCCCGGGGGAGGCGTAGCTTACGAACGGGCTTGCCCGCCAGGCCGGTGTTGTCGGGAAGCGTCACTTCCACGAGGTTCGCCTGGCCCTGCCGGAACGTCATCAATCGAACGAGATCGCCGACCGACACCGCCTCCTCGACCAGTGACGCGAGCATCCGAGGTGTCGATACCGCCACGTCGACTCCCCATGACTCGTCGAACAGCCATTCGTTGCGGGGGTCGTTGACGCGAGCGACCACTCGTCGGACTCCGAATTCGGTCTTGGCAAGAAGACTGAGCACGAGATTCGCTTTGTCGTCGCCGGTGGCGGCGATGACCACCTCGTAGGTCTGGAGTTCGGCGTCCTCGAGATTGGTGAGCTCGCAGGCGTCTGCGTGCACCCAGTGCGCTTCTGGCACGGACTCCTGCTCGACATGTTCGAGTTTGCGCTCGATCAACATGATCTGGTGGTCGCTACGGACAAGCTCGCGTGCAATGGAACGGCCGACGGCACCGGCTCCGGCGATCGCAACTCTCATGGTTCGTTCCCCCTGCGGTTCGGTGGATGGGGTGGAAGGTGGGTGTTCGAGTTGGTTCAGTCGTCGCTCGGTGGGGGATTGCTCGCCAGCGCCAGCGCTTCTGCCACGGTCCCGGACACGGCCGCGATGTACACCTGGTCATCTGCCTGGATGACCGTTCTGCGATCGGGCAATACCCCGGATCCAAATCTGATGATGAACGCGACACGTGATGCGGTCACCGACTCGAGTGCGGTGACGCGCTTGCCCGCCCACTCTTCGTGGAGGTCCAGCTCGGCGACGGCGACCGTCCCGGAAGGGTCACGCCACTTTGCGGTCTGGCTGTCTCGAGTGAGTGTGTGCAGGAATCTGTCGGTCGACCACGGCACGGTTGCGACGGTGGGGATCCCGAGTCGCTCGTACACCGCAGCTCGTTTCGCGTCGTAGATACGCGCGACCACCCGCTCGACGCCGAACGTTTCTCTCGCCACGCGGGCGGCGATGATGTTCGAATTGTCTCCGGACGAGACCGCGGCGAACGCGTCTGCACGCTCGATACCGGCTTTGATCAGGACGTCTCTGTCGAAACCCATCCCGACGACCTTCGTCCCCGAGAAGTCGGCGTCGAGGCGCAAGAACGAACTGGCATCTCGGTCGATGACCGCAACCTCGTGCCCGATCCGGGTCAGCGCGCTCGCCAGGGATGCGCCGACCCGACCGCATCCCATGATGACCACATACACCTGTGCACTCCATTTCTGATGGGCGATACCGGGAAGAACGCTACCGGTCCGGAGGGAAAGAACAAGCATGGTCCGGCCGAGAAGAGGACACTCCGTCGCCCGTGGAGTTATCCGACGGGGAGACGGATACGCTTTGGCGGTGTCAAAGCTCTCGACCGCCACCAAGCGGCTACTACTGGGCAGACCGTTCCGGAGCGACACGCTCGGGCAGCGGCTGCTCCCGAAGCGGATCGCGCTCCCGGTCTTCGCGTCCGATGCGATTTCGTCGGTGGCCTATGCGCCCGAAGAGATTTTCCTGGTGTTGTCGGTGGCCGGAATCTCGGCGCTGGTCTACGCGCCGTGGGTGGGGCTGGCTGTCGTTGCGGTGATGATCGTGGTCGTCGCGAGCTATCGGCAGAACGTGCATGCGTACCCATCCGGCGGTGGTGACTACGAGGTTGCGACGGTCAACCTGGGTCAGTCGGCCGGTCTCACGGTCGGTAGCGCACTGATGGTCGACTATGTCCTCACGGTTGCTGTGTCGATTTCGGCGGCCGCATCCAACATCGGTTCGGCGATACCGTTCGTGGCTCATCACAAAGTTCTGTTCGCCGTCGTGGCGATCGCATTGCTCGCGGCCGTGAATTTGCGGGGTATCCGCGAGTCGGGCGCGGCCTTCGCGGCGCCGACGTACGCTTTCATCGGTGGCATGGCGGTGATGCTCGGCTGGGGCTTCTTCCGCATCTACGTGGAGGGCGAAAACCTGCAAGCCGAGTCCGCGAGCTTCGAACTGCACGCGGAAGATGCGCACCTGTACGGAATCGCGTTCGCCTTCCTGATCGCACGGGCGTTTTCGTCGGGTTGCGCCGCACTCACGGGAGTCGAGGCCGTCAGCAACGGCGTGCCCGCATTTCGTAAGCCCAAGTCGAAGAATGCGGCATCGACGCTACTCATGCTGGGTGCCTTGGCGATTGTTCTGCTGATGGGCATCATCATGTTGGCCCAGAAAGTGGGGATCAAGTATGCCTACGATCCGGAATCACAGCTGTCGAACACCCCTGAGGGGTATCAGCAGAAAACCCTGATCGCGCAGTTGGCGGAGACGGTGTTCGGTGGATTTCCGATCGGGCTGTACTTCATTGCCGTAGTCACCGCGCTGATTCTCGTCCTCGCGGCGAACACCGCGTTCAACGGTTTCCCTGTCCTGGCTTCGGTGCTGGCCCAGGATCGCTTTCTGCCGCGCCAACTGCATACGCGTGGCGACCGGCTTGCCTTCAGCAACGGCATTCTGTTCCTGGCAGGGGCTGCAATCGCCTTCGTGGTGATCTTCGGCGCCGAGGTGACCCATCTGATTCAGCTCTACATCGTCGGGGTGTTCGTCTCGTTCGTGCTCAGTCAGACCGGCATGATCAAGCACTGGACCAGACATTTGAAGTCGGAGACCGACCCGGACCAGCGATGGAAGATGACACGATCGCGCATCATCAACTCCATCGGTTTGGGAATGACCGGTGCAGTGTTGATCATCGTGCTCATCACCAAGTTCGCAGCGGGCGCATGGATTGCAATCGTGGCGATGATCGCGATTTTCGTGGTGATGAAGCTGATTCGCAAGCACTACGACAGCGTTGCCGCCGAACTCGAGAACGCGGAATGGGACGGGGTTTTGCCGTCTCGCACCCATTCGATCGTTCTCGTCTCGAAGTTGCACATGCCCACCCTGCGGGCACTCGCGTACGCACGGGCGACACGACCGGACACACTCGAGGCGATCACCGTCAACGTCGACGAGCCGGACACACGAGAACTGGTGCGCGCCTGGGAGAAGAGCGACGTGACCGTGCCCCTGAAGGTCGTGGAATCGCCGTATCGGGAGATCACGAAACCCGTCTTGGACTATGTGCGCCGAGTGCGTCGCGACTCGCCTCGAGACGTGGTGACCGTCTTCATTCCGGAGTACGTCGTGGGGCATTGGTGGGAGCAGATTCTGCACAACCAGAGCGCGCTGCGCCTCAAGAGCCGTCTGCTGTTCCAGCCCGGTGTGATGGTGACGAGTGTTCCGTGGCAGTTGAATTCGTCGGAGAAGACCAAACCGTTGACTGTCGATCACACCGCGGGGTCCACCCGCCGCGGTTACGACGCGAACGATATGTGAGGCGAAGTGCGTTGAGCGAGAACTGGTTGGGGGAGACGTTCGAGATCGATCTCGGCAAGCCCGGACACGGTGGTTTCGTCGTCGGCCGACACGAGGGGCGCGTCGTGTTCGTGCGACACGGACTTCCCGGGGAGCGCGTCGTCGCCCGGGTGACCGAGGATCGCGGAGGCTCGTTCTGCCGCGCCGACGCCGTCGAGATCGTCTCCGCGTCGGCTGATCGCGTGCCTCCGCTGTGCCCGCAGTCGGGGCCACACGGAGCGGGATGCTGCGACTATTCCCATGCTTCTCTTCCGGCGCAACGGGCGATGAAATCGGCTGTCGTGGAGGAACTGCTCAGCCGGATCGGGGGTACCGACAGGACGGTTTCGGTAGAGGAGTTGCCGGGAACCGGAAACGGGAGTGGATGGCGTACCCGCGTCCGTCTCGCAGTGGATGCCAACGGACGGCCAGGCTTTCACCGTCATCGCAGTGCCGAGATCGAGACAGACCTTTCGTGCCCACAGATGGTGCCAGACGCGTATGTGGGTCTGAGGGACATGGACTTTCGCCCTGGAGCCGAAGTGGCGATCGTGATGGATTCGGCCGGGGACCGGCACGTTGTCGAGATCGCGCCACCGAAGATGTCGAAGGCAGGCAGGGCAGGTGGCGGGCGTCGCGGTGCGACTGCGCGCCGGGCAGCTCGTGGCGGCGTGCGTGCGGAACGGGTCGTCTCGGGGACGGGGCGGCCGGTCGAGTATGTCGGGGACCGGGCGTGGACGTTGTCGGCGACCGGCTTCTGGCAGGCGCACCGCGGCGCGGCGAGCGCGTACTCGAATCTGGTGGCGGAATGGGCGCGAGTGTCGTCCGGCGATGTTGCCTGGGACCTGTATGGGGGAGTGGGGGTGTTCGCCTCCGCGCTCGCGGATCGTGTCGGTGTCGACGGTCTGGTCGAATCGGTCGAGTACTCGGTCGGTGCGGTCGCGGATGGTCGGGCCTCGCTGAGCGGTCTCTCTCAGGTTCGTTTCCATGCCGGACGAGTGGAGCGAGCGCTCGGCGAGTTGCAGGCAGGCGCGACGGTGGCGGTTCTGGACCCGCCGCGGGCCGGCGCAGGGCGGGACGTGGTGCACGCAGTTTCTGCATCGGATGTTCCCCGGGTCGTCCACGTCGGCTGTGATCCGGCGTCGTTCGCCCGTGACCTGGCGCTCTACCGTGAGTTCGGGTACGAGGTCGAGCAAGTGCGCGCGTTCGACGCCTTCCCCCTGACGCACCACGTCGAATGTATGGCTCTGCTCACCCGCTGATTCGCTGAACTTACGCCGGCGTCGCTGCAAACTAATTGCTTAGCGCATGCAACTAGGTATATAGTTGGTTGCTGCAAGTACATATATGCCTGCAGGGAGTCGCGTTGTCCGTTCAGCCAGACACAACTCAAGCCCTCGTCGACGCCGTCTTCATGTTGGGGCGCTCGTTGCGGAGCCTTCTCGTCCATGAGGGGGGTGCAGTACTGCCCTCTGCGTTGATCGGAGTGCTCGTCGTTCTCGCGCGCAGGGGGGAGTGCCGGCAAAACGAACTGGCTTCGGAACTGTTCGTGAGCCAGTCCTCGCTCAGTAGGCAGATCTCCGAACTCGTCGAAGGCGGATACGTCATCCGGGAAACCGACCCGGAAGACAGACGTGCGTCCAGGGTGCAGGTGTCATCCGCGGGGACTGAAGTTCTCCGGGTAACCAAGGAACGTCGCGCGGCGCGCCTGCGCGAGATGCTCGAAGGCTGGTCGCAGGACGACGCGAAAGCGGCCGTCGACGCGGTGAACCGACTCAACGAAACATTCAGTGCCGCTCAGCATCCACGTGAGTTCGCACACCATACAGATCTCGGGAGATAACCGCTCATGTCAGTGTCCACTGGACAGAATCCCAACGAGGATTCGGTGACCGAAGAGGGCGGTGCCATGAGTCACCGCGAGATCCTCGAAGCTCTCACGGGATTGATCGCGGCGCTTTTCACCGCTCTCCTGAGTACGACCATCGTCGCCACCGCGCTACCCACGATCATCGGTGACCTCCAGGGCACCCAGACGCAGTACGCATGGATCATCACCAGCACCTTGCTGGCGACCGCAGCGTCGACGCCGATCTGGGGCAAGTTTGCCGACCTGTTCAACAAGAAGATGCTGGTGCAATCGGCGATCGTCATCTTCGTTGTCGGTTCGATGATCGCCGGACTGTCGCACAACGTGTCGCTGCTGCTGTTCGCACGCGTGATCCAGGGCATCGGAATGGGCGGCCTGACGGCATTGGTCGTCGCCATTATCGGCAGCATCATCCCACCGCGTGATCGTGGTCGATACCAGGGATATACAGGCGCGGCGATGGCGGTA
>JAAZAD010000180.1 GCA_012514505.1 Rhodococcus sp. (in: high G+C Gram-positive bacteria)
GTCGTGACGAACGACTACGCGCAGATCACACTGGACTTCTCGACCGAGTGGACCGCGTTCCACCGTGACGGTGCGCCGGACCTGTACCCGGAATCGCTGCGGAGCGAGATCGACGAGGTCGCCGAACTTGTGTACCGCGATGTCAACAACGGCGTCTACCGGTGCGGATTCGCCGGTTCACAGGACAAGTACGACGCCGCGTTCGACCGGTTGTTCGCCCGGCTCGATTGGCTGGAGGAGCGGCTCACCGACCAGCGCTACCTGGTGGGCGACACGATCACCGAGGCCGACGTCCGCTTGTTCACAACTCTCGCGCGGTTCGATCCGGTCTATCACGGCCATTTCAAGTGCAACCGGAATCCGCTCACCGCGTTTCCTTCGCTGTGGGGCTACGCGCGCGACCTGTTCCAGACGCCCGGGTTCGGCGACACGACAGATTTCGTGCAGATCAAGCAGCACTATTACATCGTGCACACCGATATCAATCCCACACAGATCGTGCCGAAGGGGCCCGACCTGTCGGGCTGGCTGACGCCGCACGGCCGGGAAGCGCTCGGCGGCCGGCCGTTCGGCGACGGCACACCGCCTCCCCCGCCGCGTGCAGAGGAGACCGTGCCTTCCGATCACACTCCACTGTGATCCGTCAGTCGCCGAATCCGTGCCCTGCGTAGGTACCGATGCTCCAGTTCACACCCTGCGGGTCGCGGCACGAGAAACCGTGTGAACCGTAGTCCTCGTCGCGCAATTCCACGGTGATGGTCGCGGCGGAGGCGCGGACCTTGTCGTAGAGAGCGTCGGCGACGGCGTGGTCGGGCACGACGAGATACACCGATCCCGTGTCGGCGTGTTGGTCGAGGGGGGTGTCGCGGCCGGCGGAGCCGAGCATGACTCCGCCGCCGTACGGCCACGTCAACTCTGCGTGGTCCACGGTGCTGCCTTCCCCGTAGCAGGCGGATTCGGTGAAACCGAGGATGTCGACGAGGAAGCCGATCGCGGCTCTCGCGTCGGTGTACGCCAGACACGGCCATACGTTCGGGGCGTGGGTTCCGGTATCGGTGCGATATGGGTCTGCTGCGGTATTGGTCATGGGACAGAGTCTTCTCCGGGAGGGACGTCGGAGTCTTGGACGAATGGGAACACCTCGTCCTGCCTCCAGCGCGACGGCGGGACACCCGCGAACTCACGCCATTCGCGGGCGAGGTGGGCCTGGTCGTAGAACCCGCAGCGAACTGCCACATCCGGCAGACGCACTTCGGGCCTGCGCAACATCGCCTTCGATCGGTCGAATCTGGCGATACGCGCGGATTCTTTCGGCGTGACACCCAGTTCCGCTGTGAAGCGCGCAGTGAGATAGCGGCGGCTCCATCCGACTTCGTCGGCCACCTCTCGTACCGCGGCGCCGGGGTGGGTGACGAGCTGGTGCCAGGCGTGCGCCACACGCGCATCCATCTCCGCGGCACCGTCGGCACCGGCCAGTCGTCGGGTGAGGATGCGGTCGAGGATCGCGAAGCGTTCCGGCCACCGGGGTGTCGCGGCGCTCCGCTCGTGCAGTTCCCGCGCGTCGGGA
>JAAZAD010000181.1 GCA_012514505.1 Rhodococcus sp. (in: high G+C Gram-positive bacteria)
AGAAGTGGCAGTCGCAGGAGCACGACACCGCGTACCGCAAGTTCCGTGCGGGCGAAGGCGCGATCACCGATCTCGGGCCGCTGCTCGCAGGGGCGCCGAAGCTCACCCATTTCGACGAACTCTGACCGTCGCCAGAAAGCCGGGTTCGGTCAAGCCGGGGCGGACAGTTATGGTGAAGGTCGGAAGTGCCGGACCGACCGCACTTCGCTGTGAGATCGAGCGTGGAGGTAATCGGGCATGTTTGAACTGATCGGCATGATCATCGTGGTCGCGTGTGTTGCCGTCGTGGTCGCCTGCTGCCTGATCCTGCTCGTGGCGTCGACCATCGGCCCCCACTTCCTGCTTGCCTCGGACAAGAAGAACGCCGAGGTCGAGCGGAATACGCCCGCCCGCGTCTGACCCCGCCCCACCGAGCAGGAGTCCGACCGAGCAAGAGTTCGAGCGCCTACCCCCAGCCCAGCTGGTGGAGGCGCTCCTCTTCGATTCCGAAATAATGCGCGATCTCGTGCACGACCGTCACCGCGACTTCGTGCACCACATCGTCGTCGGTGTCGCAGATGTCGAGGATCGCGTCGCGGTAGATCGTGATCGTGTCGGGTAGCGACCCGGCGTAGTGGCTGTCGCGTTCGGTCAGCGCGATCCCCTGGTAGAGACCGAGCAGGTCCGGCTCGTCCTCGTGTCGCGGCTCGACGAGCACCACCACGTTGTCGATTGCCCGTGTGAGTTCCGCGGGAATCTCGTCGAGAGCGTCGGAGACAAGTCCGTCGAAGCGCTCATCGCTCATCTTCACCATCGGGTCAGGCCCCCGGCAGGGGAGCCGCACCGGGTAGCGGCGTGGGAAGCGACCTGCCCTCGGGCTGCGCAGGCGGCGGAATCGGCGGCTGCCCGTCGATCAGGATGTCGCCCTTCGCGCTGCCCGTGATGGAAGCGAATCCCCCGCCCTCGACCTGCTTACCGACAGAGCAGTTGACCTTGCGGCTGCCCGCCAGCCAGCTGTCGAAGTTCAAGTTGTCCCAGAACAGCGTCAGCGTCTTGTTCCGCAGCGCCTCCGGGTCGCCCAGGTACTCGTTCACTCGCTCCGTGCAGGTCTGCTCGAGGTAGGCATCCTGGTCTTCGACGCTCGGCAGTCCGCCCGGAAAATTCTCGGCCAGGTTCACCGTCGCAACTACTTCGAAGGCGTGCGGCTTCGCGCAATCGACGGGATCGGCCGGGACCCCGTTGTTGATGCCGATGCACAGGCCGACGTCCCACGCGCGGGACTGGTCCTGGTCGGCGACCCTGCCCTCGATGGGCAGCAGGTTGCCGGTGGTCGACGAGAACTGCAGCCCGCAGCGCAGCGTCCGTTCGCCGGCAGCCCACCCCGCTTCGCCGGGATTGATCAGCCCGATGCTGAACTTGCCGTGCGGATCGAAGCGTCCGCCCAGGTAGTCCATCGCCGCAGGTGCGCACTGCTCGTCGCGGAGCTCGGTGAACCGCATGACCGATGGGAAACGTGAACCCGGTCCCCATTCCGCCCCGGGGAACACGCTCAGGTCGATGTCCTCGACCACCTCGAACAGGTGGGTCTGCTCGCAATCCACCTTCGTGAGGTCGCTCGCATCGAGCGCCGTCCAGGTCAGGCAGTCTCCGCTGGTGGCGGTGCCGAACGCGTCACCGGCGACGGCGCCGGTCGACGGGGACGCACCGCTGTTGTTTCCGTCGACGGTATCGGCGCCTTGGAAACCCGCGACGACGAACGTCGCGATCGCGGCGAGGACCGCGCCCGCAGCTACGAACACCAACGCGCGTCGCGTCAGCTTTGCTGACGGCGGACGCCGTACCGGCTTCTTCTTCTTGTCTTCGGCCATC
>JAAZAD010000182.1 GCA_012514505.1 Rhodococcus sp. (in: high G+C Gram-positive bacteria)
ATCGGGGAACTCCACCTCACCGTCCGCGCCCTGATATGGCGCAACGAGCTCCTGGAAGCGGGGGATCACCGCGGCGGTGCCGGGGAACGTCTCGGGCAGTGCCATGATGCCGTCGACCTGTTTCTGTGCCCCCGCGCCCTGCACCTCGAACGGTGCGACGGCGACGCTGTGATTCTCGAAGAACCGGTAGCGGGTGGTGGCCGGGTCGATGTTGAGGACCGCGAGCAACTGCGGGTGAATTCCGTTGATGTGGTAGCCCTCTTCGAAGGCATCCATCACAACTTTCCAGTTGCAGTCGAGGGCCTCGCGGACGTCCATCACGGTGGTCATCTGATCGAGGTGGTAGGGCTCGAGCAGGTCGATCACCTCGTCACCCAGGTACTCCCGTAGTGGTTGAGCATTGGGGTCCGGGTTGAGGAAAATGAACCCGCCGAAGGTGTCGACGCACACCGGCAACAGGGAGTTGTCGCTCTTGTCGACCTGGCCGGCGACCTCCTCCCTCAGCACACCGCGCAGTTTGCCTTCGAGGTCGTAGGCCCACAGGTGGTACTGACATAGAAAGCCCCGCTTGGCGTTACCGGTGTTCGTCATGCACAGCATGTTTCCGCGGTGCCGGCATGCGTTGACGAAGCCGCGTAGCTTCTCGTCCTTGCCGCGGACGATGACGTAGGACTGGTCGAAGATCTGGTAGCGCTTCCAGTCACCGACCTTGGGCAGGTCGTCGACGCGCCCGGCGACCTGCCACACCCGCGACCAGATGCGTTCGCGCTCAAGGGCGGTGTACTCGGGGGAGGTGTACCGGTCGGTCGGGATCCGCATATTGAACGTCCCCGGCGTGACCTCGTTCAGGCCCAGGCCGATTCCTGAGTCGGGATTCAGCCACTCGCCGGGGCGGGCAATCTGAGTCATATCGAACCTCCTGGGCCATAGCGGGGCGTTACCGGGCCGGGGTGCGCGTGGTCACCCACCGAGCTGTGTGATGGCCATCACCATATACAGCAATGTATGAAATATACAACGATGCATTAAAGTGGCTTGAGTCACATCTGCCCGGGTGTGACCGTGACGAAGGGATCGCGATGGAATGCCAACTCGAGCTCAGTGCGGCCAGAGTCGCGGAGTTGATCAGCGTCGCGGGCGGCTGGCTCTGCGACCGTGCAATGGCCGGTTGGACGGTGACAGTGTGGGTTCCGGATCGTGACCACGTCCGGTCTCTGTCAGTGCTTGGGGTGACGGCCCGCGACTCGGCCGCTCCGACCGATGTGCCTGCTGTGTACGGCCCGCCGCCGGGAGACGTCGCCTGTCTTCAGCCCGACATTGTGCGCCATCGCGTCAGCGTCGCCGCGCGCGCGTTCAAAGCCCGGGCGTTGCTGCTCGCCGGTCTACCGGTGAGCACTGCAGAAGTCGAAACGTTCAAGCTGGATGCACCCTCAAACACGTTGCTGACAGGAAGATTCGTGCACACCTCGCTCGCAGCCCTGGTGCCGTGACGGCTCGTGTGGCGGCGGCGCTGTGGGAGGATCGGCGCATGCCGGAGCGGTGGACCAGGGAGCGACGCCTCGAGCACACCCGTAACCTGCTGCTCGACGCCGCCGAAGAGGTGTTCGCGCGCAAAGGCCTGACCGGGGCGGCATTGGAAGACATCGCCGAGATAGCTGGCTACACGCGCGGGGCGATCTATTCGCACTTCGGCGCGAAAGAAGAGTTGTTCCTCGCGGTCGTCGACCGTCAGCGGCAGCGCTTCCTCGACGGCTTCAGCGACATCATCCAGTCGTTCGGGCGGCTCGACGAACTAAGCGTCGACGAACTCGCCGAGCGGTGGCGCGAGGTGGGCAGTGACCCGAACCGGGCAGCCCTCAACTACGAACTCACGCTGTACCTGTTACGCAACGCGCAAGCGCGCGAACGACTCGAAAAGCAACGGCGCGAGACGATCCGATCGCTCGCCGAGTTCATCAGCAAGGACGTCGCACGGTTGGGCGCGACCCTCACGATGCCCGCCGATACGTTGGCCCAGCTGATCCTCGCGGTCAACGACGGCGTCACACTCGGCAGTCACCTCGATGGCGCCGACCTCTACCGCCCCTATCTGCAGCTGATCGTGTCGAGCCTCGTTCCGGCCAGCGCTTGAGGTCGATGAGACTGCGGACGATCAGCCCGGTTTGTTGACGAACCAGACGTTCTCCTCGCGCAGGCGGCGGCTGCGCCAGCCGTCCGGCGTGCGCACGAGTTCGTGATGGTAGTACCCGCCGCAGCTGCTCATCTCCGCCATGCCGGGGAGCTGCATGGGGTTGTAGAACATCGCCCGCACCGTCGCGGTATCGCCGTCGATATCGCACTCGATGTTCGTGATGTAGTGCATGCTCCACGGCAGGACCCCGAAGTTGACCGCGAACCAGTCGACGACCTCGTCGCGGTTCCCGACGACCGCGCCCGCCGATGAGTAGTCGATGTGCGCGTCGTCGGTGAACAGCGACCGGTACAGCTCCCAGTCCTTGGTGTCCACCGCGCGGGCGTAGCGGTGAAGCAGCCCGGCAATCTCGAGTTCGTCGCTGACCCGGTCGACGTCCATGCCCGCCGCGCCCTTCATTCAGTCGTCGAGATCGACGAAATGTCAGATTTCTCTAGCACTTACCCGCCCGGTTGTCCCTTTCGGCACAAAATGGGTCACTCGGGCATGCCGATCGTCTTGGCTTCCAGGTACTCCTTGTAGCCTTCCTCGCCGTTGCGATAGCCCAGCCCGCTCTGTTTGGTGCCGCCGAACGGGCTGGTGATGCCGAAGTGGCTCTTGCCGTTGATCGTGACGTTGCCCGTCCGCATGCGGCA
Organism: Rhodococcus sp. (in: high G+C Gram-positive bacteria); assembly: GCA_012514505.1. GTDB lineage: Bacteria > Actinomycetota > Actinomycetes > Mycobacteriales > Mycobacteriaceae > Rhodococcus_F. The sequence goes on from JAAZAD010000182.1 coordinate 2,827, forward strand.
GGCCACCTGGAACGCGCGGTCCACATCGCCCCCGGAGACCTCACCGGACAATCCGTAGATGGTGTTGTTCGCGATCGCGACGGCCTCGTCGTCGGTGTCATACGGCGTCACCGTCAGCACGGGGCCGAAGATCTCTTCCTGGGCCACCTGCGAATCCGGGTCGACGTCGGCGAGCAGCGTGGCCTGCGTGTAGTACCCGGTGGGCAGGTTCTCCGGGATACCGCCGCCGGTGACCAACCGCGCCCCGGAGTCGATGCCCGATTTGATCAGGCCCAACACCTTCTGGCGTTGGGTTTCGCTGATCTGCGGACCCTGCATGTTGCCCGCCGTCCACGGGTCGCCGACCGGGAAACCCTCCATCATGGTCTTGAGGATCTCGATGCCCTCGTCATATCGACTGCGCGGCAACAGGATCCGGCTGGGCAGAATACAGCTCTGTCCCGACATCACGCACGCCATCATCGCCGCCATCGACAGTGCGGAGTTGAAGTCGGCGTCGTCGAGCACGATGTGCGCCGACTTGCCGCCCAGTTCCAGCAGCGTCTTCTTAACCGTCGAGGCGCCCGCGGCCAGGATCGCCCGGCCCGTCGCCGTCGAACCGGTGAACGTGATCATGTCCACGCGCGGGTCGGCCGACAGCGCCGCGCCCACCTCGTTGGCGTTGGAGACCACGACATTGAACACCCCGGCGGGGATATCGGTCTCCTCGGCGATGATGCGGCCGAGTTCGCTACCCGACCACGGGGTGAGCTGCGCGGGCTTGAGCACCACGGTGTTGCCCGCCATCAACGCGGGCACCGTCTCGGCGATGTTGAGGTAGAACGGCACGTTCCACGGCGTGATCGCGCCCACCACGCCGACCGGCTCGTAGTGGATCTTGCGCCGCGCCGGGCCCAACTGCGTGGGATGCACGCCCGTGTCGACCAGGTAGTCGAACGCCTTGCCGTGTTCGGCCCAGTGCTTGACTTCCTCGATCGGGCTCTCGATCTGGCTGCCGGACACCGTGACGGGGCACCCGACCTCGGTGATCAGGATGCGCCGCAGCCGCTCCTTGTCCTTCTCCAGCGCGGCGTGCAACTGGCTCAGGCAGTGGTAGCGGAAATCCAGGTCACGCGACCAGGTGCCGTCGTCGAACGCCCGGCGTGCCGCCCCGACGGCGCGCTCCATATCGGCCACGGTGCCGTCGGTGGCCTGACCGACCACCTCCTCGCTGGCCGGATGGATGACGTCGAACTTCGCCCCGCTACTGGTGAACTGCAGTTCGCCATCGATCAACATCCGCTCTTCGCCGGCCAGCACGCCGGTCTCCGTCTGCACGTCGGTCATGCAGACAGCTTTACATTTTTTCCCACAAGTGTCACCTGTTAGGCGGAGCCGGACCGCGCCGGCGGGTCAGGGCTGCTGTTTGATACCGGCGGCGTGGCGAAGTTGCGCGAGGAACTCGTCGTTGTCGTCGCTGCGCACGATGAAGTGCGAGATGGCGACGCGAATCACGGTGGCGGCCTTGACCGCTCGATTCGAACCGCTCATCAGCCGCTCCAGCCGCGCCCGCATCACCGGAATGACGGTCGTCAGTTGCGGGATGACGACCTCGGGTTCGATGTCGACCATCCGCACCCCCGAATAGGACTGCTGGTAGTCGACGATGAACCGCAACGCGGCGTCGAGTTTCTCGGTGCCCCGCAGGCCGGCGGTGGCCGCGCTGACACCGTCGTCGAACAGGTCGCGCTCGTAGGCGCCGAACGCGTCGAGCAGGTCGGACTTGGAGGCAAACCAGCGGTACAACGTCGGCCGCGATACGCCGGCCTGCAACGCGACCTCCGAGAGGCTGAGCTTGGTCTGGCCGCTGCGAGCGAGCACCTCAGCAGTGGCGACCAGAATGCGGTGGCGGGTCGAGGTGTCCTCGATAACTCCGGATGCAGCGGATGGAGAACCGTTCACGTGGAAGTCTCGCAATCGTCTGGGTTCCGTCGATCCTAGGCCCTGTGTCACAGCGATCTGGTCAGGAGGGCGACCGTGTCCAGGTCCTCCAGCGCGGCCACCGCTCGCCGTAACCCCGCCAAGGCGATGTCCTCGGCCTGCATGCCGCCCATCCCGGCGGTGATCAGCGCGGCGACGTAGGCGTACAGCGCGCCCTGCCGGTAGCGGTTCCACAGCTCGTCGCGGTCGAGCTCAGGGCCGCCGTGCGCGGCAAGCGCGTTCCGGTAGACGTCGAGCAGGTCGTCCTGGGTGGCGCGGCGGTCGACGGGGGTCATGCTGGTGACCAGCGTGTAGGCGAGTTCGCGGCCCGGGTGCCCACGACGGACCGCCTGCCAGTCCAGCAGCCCGGCCTCACCGTTGCGGAAGTACACGTTGCCGGGGTGCGCGTCACCGTGCATGACGGTGTACGGCGGCCGGTCGATGACGTGTGCCACCGCGCGGTAGTTC
>JAAZAD010000183.1 GCA_012514505.1 Rhodococcus sp. (in: high G+C Gram-positive bacteria)
ACCGAAGGCAAAACCACCCGCGAGATCATCCGCTGCCTCAAACGTGCCGTCGCCCGCGAGATCTACCGACTCCTGACCTCACCACCGAACCCGCACCCGCCCCTTGACGAAACATAGGAGCATCACACGTTCAACTCACGACAACCGGTGTGACATTCGTCGGAACGCGCGCCCGCGTAAGGGAACCCATAATGTGAACGGCGCCGAATCCCATCGGGGGTCGGCGCCTCTCGCGTCGGCGGACCTCGGACCGACTACGGTCGGTGTCGCGCGCGGATCGGCTTGGCAAGATGGACCAGCGCATAGCCGCCGGGAGTTCCGGTGCGATGCGTTTCCTGGTATCCGAACCTGGAGTAGAGCCGCAGGTTTCCGAGACTGTGCTCGCCTGTGAACAGCGGTCACTTCGAGCCTGGCCAACGCACTCGCGAATTCGTCGAGAGTCTGCAGTAGCGGGGCAGGCTCACGTCGTCGTGGGCCTGCGCCTCGGTCACGTACGCAGCACGTTGCAACGTGAGCAGTTCGCCGGCATCTCGCGCCGAGAAGGTCTCGATCGAATCCATGACGGCGATTAATCCATGAGTGCAGCCCGCGCCTCCCAGATGCACTGGCTGTCCGCGGTTCAAGGTGAGGACCTTAACTCCACCCCGGCGAATGTCACACCCGTTTGAACTGCTCCCCGGAAGTTCGACTCACGACAACCGGTGTGACATTCGTCGATCTGGAGCGCGCCCGCGTAAGGGCATCAATAACGACAGAGGCGCCGAACCCCTGATGGGATTCGGCACCTCTGTATGCGTGTGTAACGCGTGAACTCAGTGCTTCTCGGGTCCTACGTGGTATTCGAAGACCAGGCCCGCCGCGGCGGCAATGACGGCCACGGTGGCCGCGATGATCAGCCAGGGCTCGAAGAAGGCCAACCCGACGGCGGACAGAGCCGCGGCCGCCGCCAGCAGAATCGGCCAGTAGCTACCGGGGCTGAAGAAGCCCAGGTCTCCCGCACCGTCGGCGATCTCGGCATCCTCGTAGTCCTCGGGACGCGTGTCGAGTCGGCGCGCAACGAAGCGGAAGTAGGTGCCGATGATCAACGTCAGGCCCGCAGATAGGCAGATGGCGGTGAGGCCGGCCCATTCGATGCCGGTCCGCGACAACGCGGTGAACACGCCGTACACGATCGCGACGAGAATGAAGAATACCGTCAGGATCTCGAAGAGCTTTGCTTCGATCTTCATATCAGCACTTGTCCTTGGTCAGTGAAATCGACGTTCGTGGTAACCGGTGGCTGGCTCAGTTGCCCTCGGCAACCGTTGCCTGACGGTACTCACGGTCGGTGTTGAACGGCGTGGTGGAGGTGGCGATCGGAGATTCTCCGATCTCCGCCAGCGCCTGGGCATTGGTCATGCCCTGGCCGCCATCCTCCGCCGGCTTGCGGAGCTCGATGTACTGCGCGAACTTGTCGGGGCTCACGGCACGAACCTCGAAGTTCATCATCGCGTGGTAGGTGCCGCACATCTCTGCACACCGGCCGACGAATGCGCCTTCTTCCTCGATCTCGCTGATCTGGAAGACATTGTCGGAGTGGTTTTCCTTCGGGTTCGGGTTGACGTCCCGCTTGAACAGGAACTCGGGAACCCAGAAGGCGTGGATGACGTCCGACGAGGCCAGCTCGAACTGGATGCTCTTGCCGGTCGGCAGAACGAGAACCGGGATCTCCTGGCTGGTGCCAACAGTCTCGATCTTGTTGTAGTTCAGGTACGACAGGTCCTGGGGATCCTTGCCGTGAACGGCGCCGGGCAGCGAGTGCTCGCCCTCGGGCGCGACGTTCGACTCGACGGCAGCCTGAGCTTCCTGGTCGGCACCGTCGTACTCGGATTCACCATCGCGAAGATCGATGGACTGGTATCCGAACTTCCAGTTCCACTGGAAGGCGGTGACGTCCACCACGACGTTCGGGTTGTCGTCCTTCTTCAGCACGTCGTTCTGCACAACCACGGTGAAGTAGAACAGCACCGCGATGATCAGGAACGGAACGGCGGTGTACGCCAATTCCAGCGGCACGTTGTATGCCGTCTGACGTGGGAACTCGGGTGAGTTCTTCTTCTTGCGGTGAAAGAGCACCGTCCAGAAGATCAGGCCCCACACCAGCACGCCCATTGCGAGGGCCGCAATGACCGACCATGTCCAGAGCTCACGCATACGCGTCGCCTGCGGGGTGATGCCTGACGGCCACCCGAAACGAAGCACCTCGTTGTCGATTGAGCAACCCGACAGCAGCAAGGCAGTGATGCCCACAGTTACTGCCAACGTCGCCCGCCGAAGGATCCGACCTTGCGCCACGTTCACGCCTTCCTGATCGCACAGATTCCATCAGGGCACACCCGAAAGGAAGGCCCAATTACTACGCAGCGTAGACCAAAGCCGGGCGCCGTCCACTCTCAGGGTCACACTCGTGTCGTCGCATGCCCGGGCAGGCCCTCGAGAATATCTGCGGCATACTTTCCCGAAGAGTTCCTGTCATCTCCACTCGGTGGAGCGCTATTCCAATTCTGAATCGAGGTACCGGACGCTGTGTGCGGACTGCTCGGGCTACTGACCTCCGGCGAGACCAGCGAAAATGCGGTTTCGCAAGTCGATCAGGCAATGCATTGCCTACGTCATCGCGGACCGGACGAGCATGGGACGTGGCACGACGACCACATCGTCTTCGGGTTCAACCGGTTGTCGATCATCGACATCGAACATTCACACCAGCCCTTGCGCTGGGGCCCCGAAGAATCGCCGGACCGGTACGCGCTGACCTTCAACGGTGAGATCTACAACTATCTGGAGATCCGCGCCGAGTTGACCGAACAGTTCGGCGCGCGCTTCGAGACGGAAGGTGACAGCGAGGCCATCGTCGCCGCGTACCACTTCTGGGGTGAGGAGGCGGTTCGCCGGTTGCGCGGAATGTTCGCCTTCGCCATCTGGGATACCCAGAACCGTGAGCTGTTCATCGCCAGGGATCCGTTCGGTATCAAGCCTCTGTTCCTCGCGACCGGCGCGGGCGGAACCGCGTTCGGCAGCGAGAAGAAGAGCCTGCTCGAGTTGTCCGACCTGATCGGCATCGGCCTCGAACTCGATCCGCGTGCGATCGAGCACTACACGGTGCTGCAGTACGTGCCGGAGCCGGAGACCCTGCACAGGCAGATTCGCCGGCTGGAATCGGGCAGCTACGCGCGGGTTCGTCCCGGCGAGCAACCGACGATCACCCGTTACTTCGAACCCACCTTTCCGGTCCGACCGTTCGCGCCGGGCACCGAGAAGGCCCGCTACGGAGAGATCGCGGAAGCCCTCGAAGACTCGGTCGCCAAGCACATGCGGGCAGACGTCACCGTCGGCTCGTTCCTGTCCGGCGGCATCGACTCGACGGCCATCGCTGCACTGGCGATGCGTCACAACCCGAACCTGATCACCTTCACCACCGGCTTCGAACGCGAGGGCTACTCGGAGGTCGACGTCGCAGCGGAGTCTGCCGAGGCGATCGGTGCCAAGCACGTCGTGAAGGTGGTCAGCCCGGCGGAGTTCGCGGCGGCGATTCCCGAGATCGTCTGGTACCTGGACGATCCCGTTGCAGACCCGGCGTTGGTTCCGCTGTGGTTCGTGGCGAAGGAAGCCCGCAAGCACGTGAAGGTGGTGCTCTCGGGTGAAGGTGCGGACGAACTGTTCGGCGGCTACACCATCTACCGCGAGCCGCTGTCGTTGAAGCCGTTCGAGCTGCTTCCCGGTGGCCTCCGAAGGGCTGCGGGCCGCCTCTCCGAACGAATTCCGGAGGGCACCCGCGGCAAAAGCCTCCTGCACCGGGGTTCGATGCCGCTCGAGGAGCGCTACTACGGCAATGCGCGCAGTTTCAGCGATGCCCAGCTGCGCTCGGTTCTGCGGGATTTTCGGCCGGAGTGGACGCATCAGGACGTCACCGCCCCGATCTATGCGCGCTCGCAGGGCTGGGATCCGGTTGCGCGCATGCAACACCTCGACCTGTTCACGTGGTTGCGCGGTGACATTCTCGTCAAGGCCGACAAGATGACGATGGCGAACTCGCTCGAGTTGCGCGTGCCGTTCCTCGATCCCGAGGTGTTCGACGTGGCGTCGCGGGTACCGCTCGATCAGAAGATCACGAAGGGCACCACCAAGTACGCGCTCCGTCAGGCCCTGGAGGGCATCGTCCCGCCCCACGTGCTGCATCGCGCGAAGCTCGGCTTCCCGGTGCCGCTGCGCCATTGGCTCGCCGGTACCGAGCTGTTCGACTGGGCGCACCAGCAGATCGCGGATTCGAACACGGACCACCTGTTCAACAAGGCTGCTGTGACGAAGATGCTCAATGATCACCGCGCCGGGGTGTCCGATCACAGCCGGCGTCTGTGGACCGTCCTCACCTTCATGGTGTGGCACGGGATCTTCGTCGAGAAGCGCATCGTGCCGGAGATCTCCGAGCCGGCGTACCCGGTTTCGCTATAACCTCCTGTGCGTGGTCAGCGAGTCTCTGGACTCGCTGACCACGCACAGGGGGCGAAGCCCCTTACAGGATGGTTGCGATCTCGTCGGCCGCGGCCGCACCGTACGCGTCACTGAGCCGCTTCAGGGCCTCGTCCTTGTCGAACGTCCACTCCTGGGTGCCGACGGTCTCGAGGACGAGAACGGCGACCAACGAACCGAGCTGGGCAGCCCGCTCGAATCCGAGGCCGCGGCGATGCGCGAGCAGGAATCCTGCCCGGAAGCCGTCGCCTACACCGGTGGGATCGACCTTTCCGTTCTCGGGGACGACGCCGACTCGGGTGACGTTGCCGTCCGCGTCGACGACCTCGACTCCGTTGGCGCCGAGCGTGGTGACGCGCACCTTCACCTGCGCGCGAATCTGCTCCTCGGTTTGGCCGGTCTTCTGCTGGAGCAATCCCCACTCGTACTCGTTGGTGAAGAGGTACTCCGCACCACCGATCAGCTTGGCGGCGTCTTCACCACTCAAGCGAGCCAGCTGCTGGGAGGGGTCGGCGGCGAACGGAATGCTCAGCCGGCGGCACTCCTCCGTGTGGAGAATCATCGCTTCGGGATCGTTCGCGCCGATGAGAACAAGGTCCGGAGTGTCCTTCGACACGTCTGCCAACGAGATCTCCCGAGCCTCGCTCATCGCCCCCGGGTAGAAGGAGGCGATCTGCGCCATGTCCTCGTCGGTGGTGCACACGAACCGAGCCGTGTGCGCGCTCGTCGACGTGCGAACACCGCCACAGTCGACACCGTTCGACTCAAGCCATTGGCGATACTCGGCGAAATCGGCGCCGACCGCACCGACCAGCACCGGAGCCCCGCCGAGCACGCCCATGGCGTACGCGATGTTGCCGCCGACCCCGCCACGGCGGACCACGAGGTCGTCCACCAGGAAGCTCAGCGAGATGTGGCTGAGTTGATCGGCGACCAACTGTTCGGAGAATCGGCCGGAAAACCGCATCAAATGGTCGGTGGCGATGGAGCCGGATACCGCAATGGTCACGGGCGGATGCCTTTCAGCGAGGCGGACAGAGACCCCTCACCGTACCCGGCGGGCGGGCGGTCGCAGTCACACGAGGCTGCGGAAACGACGAAACGCGGGACCGATACTCGGCCCCGCGCTTCGGTGGTTGTGTCGACTCAGTTGAACGAGTCGCCACAGGCGCACGAACCCGTGGCCTGGGGGTTGTCGATCGTGAAGCCCTGCTTCTCGATGGTGTCGACGAAGTCGATGGATGCGCCCTCCACGTACGGGGCACTCATGCGATCGACGGCGAGGCTGACCCCACTGAAGTCGACGACCAGGTCGCCGTCCAGGTTGCGGTCGTCGAAGAAGAGCTGGTAGCGCAGCCCTGCACAACCACCAGGCTGCACGGCGATACGCAATGCGAGATCGTCACGACCTTCCTGGTCGAGAAGCGCCTTCGCCTTCGAGGCCGCTGCCTCGGTCATCTTCACGCCGTGGACGTCGGTCTCGTTCTGCACAGTCATGGGCTCTCCCTGTAGTTCGTACCAACCCGTGAACGCTTCAACGGTACTTCGCGCCGATCTTATTCCCGGGTCATCTGCCCGTGATGAATCCCAACAGCCCTGTCGGGACACCACCAAGCGGTCCCCACCATCGTATCGGACGGATCGCTCGTGTCACGCCTCGCAGACCGATGCGCTCATTCGTACTTCCTCGCGGCCAGTTCTGCGAGCCGCTTCAGGTGAAGCGGAGCGTCGGCCATCGCGGCGGCGACGGATCCGGCGATTCCGACGAGTGAGCGGGCGTCGTCGATTCCCGCTGCGATCAGTGCCTCCTTGTCGAGGTCCACCTGACCGGCCAGCGCGAGGACCGGCACCGAACGCGCCCGCGCCCGCCGAGCCAGCGCGACCACTGCTTTGCCCTGCAGAGATTGACGGTCCAGTCGTCCTTCCCCGGTGATCACCAGGTCGGCTGTGCGGAGCGCCTCGTCCTGCGAGGTTCGTTCGGCCACCACGTCGGCACCGGACACACGTGTCGCGCCGAGGGCGAGCAACGCGGCCCCGAGGCCGCCTGCTGCCCCGGCTCCCGAGAGAGTGGCGACCGGCCGACCTGTCGCCCGTGCAAGGTCATGCGCCCATTGGATGTTCTTGTCCTCGAGCAGTGCTACGGCGGCGGAGTCCGCGCCCTTCTGCGGACCGAAGACGTACGCCGCTCCGTCCGGTCCGACGAGCGGATTCTCGACGTCCGTCGCGGCGGTCACTCGCACCCCGGACAACAGGTCGCGAGCCGCATCGAGGCCACCGAGCGCCGTCACGAATCCGCGACCACCGTCGGTGCACGCACTACCGCCCAGCCCCACGACGATCCGAGTCGCACCTGCGTCGAGCGCGGCAGCGACCAACTGGCCCACTCCCCTGCTGTGCGCGGCCAACGCGGTACCCGGCGACGGCTTCCCGCCGATGAGGTGCAGTCCGCAGGCCTGCGCCGATTCCACGTATGCAGTGGGCTCGCGGTCCCTGTCCTCGGCCCCGCCATCACTGTCGTCGAGGAGCCATCGCGCTTGCACGCGGGAATCGATGGGGCCGTCCACCTCGACTTCTCGAATGGCGCCGATCGTGTGGGACAGCACGTCGACGAACCCGGGGCCTCCGTCCGAACAGGGCGCCTGCACCAATTCGTCACCTGGCCGCGCGGCAGCCCATCCCACTGCGATCGCTGCGGCTGCAGTTGCCGCAGTCAGGGTGCCTCCGTACGAGTCGGGGGCGATCAGTACGCGCATCGCGAAAGTGTACGGCCGGTTTCCCCCGGTGCCGGTTCATCCCATAACCTGGAACTGTGAAACTGCTACGCCGAGGCGATTCGGACAAGCCGAACAAACCAGACGTCGAGGTCACCGAGACCACGGCGACCGAGGAGCCCTCGACACCTGCACGTGTCGGTAAGGGTCGACCGACGCCGAAACGTCGAGACGCCGAAGGTAAGCGCCGCGGCCCGGTCGCGCCGGCACCGATGACCGCAAAAGAGGCGCGGGCTCGCAAGAAGGCGAACAAAGGCAACAAGGAAGAGCGGAAGATCGCCGCGGCCGAGCGCCGCGCGAGCGCTCAGGAGCGCCGCGCCCGCATGCTGGCCGGCGACGACAAGTACTTGCTCCCTCGCGACAAGGGCCCGGTGCGCGCGTACGTACGCGACATCATCGATGCGCGCCGTAACCTGGTCGGACTCTTCATGCCGCTGGCACTGGTGCTGATCATGGCCATGTTCGTCAGCCCGGAACTCCAGGCGATCATCACTCTGGCCATGCTGGTGATGATGGTGTTCATGGTTGTCGAAGGCTTCTATCTCGGCCGCCTCGTCAACAACCGCGTTCGTGCCCGATTCCCGGACACTCCGGACGGCGGATTCAGACTCGGCTGGTACGCATTCGTTCGCGCGTCACAGATTCGCAAGTTGCGCGCCCCCAAGCCTCGTGTGGGCCCTGGCGACGCCATCTGACAGACAGCGACGCCATCTGTCGAACATTCGTCCATGCCACTGGACGACCGTGCACGATTGATAGCGTCACCCGTTGTGGCCCATTCCGAGCACTCTCGCGACACTCGCACCCCCGCATCCCGTGGAGTACGCACGCTCGTGTTGGGGGGTGCGCGGTCCGGCAAGTCGGCACACGCCGAATCGCTCTTCGCCACCCTGCCGGATTCCGTGAACGTGCGATACCTCGCCACCGCACGACGCCGCCCGGAAGACACCGACTGGGAAGACCGCATCGACGGCCATCGGCGACGCCGGCCCATTCATTGGACCGTTGTCGAGACGGCACACCGCGGCGGACTCGTCGAAGAACTGACGCGCACCGATTGGTCCGCCACCCTCGTCGACGACCTCGGCACCTGGTTGACCGATGTGATCGACCGGGCCAATGCCTGGGATCGACCGAGAGGCACCGTCGCCGCCGATATCGACGCGCTCGTCGACCGGGTGCACACCTATCCACACGACCTCGTTCTGGTGACACCCGAAGTGGGGTTGGCCGTAGTGCCCGAGTCGCGATCGGGAAGACTGTTCCGTGACGAGATCGGCGCCCTCAACGCACGCCTGGCACACGAATGTGACCGGGTCGTGCTGATCGTGGCAGGCCTGCCTCTTGTCCTGAAGGACTCTCCATCCCCAACGGAAGGCCGAAGTTGAGCTCGAATGCTGCGAGTTTCGAACCTGTGTCCCCACCTGACCGTGAGGTACTCGAACAAGCTCGCGCACGCCAGTCGATCCTCACGAAGCCCGCGGAATCGTTGGGACGACTCGAGACCCTGGCGTGCTGGGCGTCCGCCTGCCAAGGTCAGTGCCCGCCGCACCCCCTCACCCAACCACGCGTGGTGGTTTTCGCCGGTGATCACGGCATCGCACGAAGCGGTGTGTCTGCCTACCCCGCCGAGGTGACCGCGCAGATGGTGGCGAACATCGCCTCCGGTGGTGCCGCCGTGAACGCGCTCGCCGCGACGGCCGGTGCCGGAGTTCGCGTAGTCGACCTTGCCGTGGACGCCGATACTCCGCCCGAGGTCTCCGTCCACAAGGTGCGGCGCTCCTCGGGAGCCATCGACGTCGAGGACGCGTTGACTCGTGAGCAGACGCTGCAGGCCATCGCTGCGGGTCGCGCCATCGCCGATGACGAGATCGATTCCGGCGCGGACCTTCTCATCGCAGGCGACATGGGCATCGGTAACACCACGCCCGCCACGGTCCTGATCGCGGCAATCACCGACACCGAACCTGTTGCAGCGGTCGGTCGCGGCACCGGTATCGACGATGCGGGCTGGATCCGCAAGACGGCCGCCATCCGCGACGCCATGCGCCGCGCCCGCCCACACGCACGTGACACCGTCGCGCTGCTCGCCACCGCCTCCGGCGCCGACATCGCCGCGATGTCGGGGTTCTTGGCTCAGGCATCGGCGCGGCGCACGCCGGTCATCCTCGACGGCGTCGTGGTCACGGCCGCTGCCATGGTCGCCGAGGAGCTCGCACACGGCGCTCGCGAGTGGTGGCTCGCCGGACACCGTTCCACCGAACCGGCTCACACCATCGCACTCAAACACCTCCAACTGGATCCGCTCCTCGAGTTCGACATGCGGCTCGGCGAGGGCTCCGGCGCAGTCACTGCGCTCCCGATTCTGCAGGCGGCGATCGGCACGCTCGCGAACATGGCCACCTTCACGGAAGCAGGCGTCGCCACCGGAACCGACGCGGACTGACGATGGCCGGTATCGGATACGGTGTGCAGCTGGCGTTCTCGTGGCTCACCGTGCTTCCGGTTCGTGGACCGGACACGGTGGACAGGAGCGCCGCAGCACGTGCGATAGCTGCGGCTCCGGTCACCGGCGCCGCGCTCGGCGTCGGCGCGGCCGCGTTGCTGTGGCTACTCACCAACGCCGGTCTCACCCCCACGATCGCAGGCCTGCTCACGGTAGCGGCGCACGCACTCGTCACCCGCGGAATGCACATCGACGGGCTGTCCGACACCTTCGACGGCCTCGGGTGCTACGGCTCCCCCGAGCGAGCGCGCGAAGTCATGCACAGCGGCGGCGCCGGCCCGTTCGGTGTCGCCGCGCTCGTCGTGTGCCTGGGACTGCAGGCACTGAGCCTGGGCGTACTGGCCGAGGCCGACCGCTGGATCGCCGTCGCCGTCGCGATCTTCGTCGGGCGTGTTGCGGTGGTGATCGCCTGCCGCCGCGGCGTACCGGCGGCCACCGATCAGGGATTCGGCGCTTTGGTCGCGGGCACACAGACCCGCTGGAGCATCGGGCTGTGGTGCGCGGCCGCGCTATTCGTCGCGGCCGCGGCTGCCACGCCGGTCTGGTACGGACCACTCGCCACAGCGGTGGTGTTGGCGCTCGCCATTCCACTCGTTCGCCACTGCGCGCGGCGCTTCGGTGGATTGAACGGGGACGTCCTGGGCGCCACCCTCGAGCTGACCGTCACCGCCCTACTGGTGGCGATGGCTGCAACGACACCCTGACGTCAGCGTCACCGGTTCCGCAGCTGCGTCAGCGCAGCTTGGTCATCCAGCCGTGAATATCGGCGAACGTGCCTCGCTGAATGCCGGTGAGTGTGTCGCGCAACGCCATGGTCACCTCGCCGGGCTGGCCGTCCGCGATGGCGAACTCACCCGACTCGGATTTGACGCGCCCGACCGGCGTGATGACGGCTGCGGTTCCGCACGCGAAAACCTCTGTGATCTCACCGGATTCACTCTTGGTGCGCAGCTCTTCGGTGCTGATCTTTCGTTCCTCGACGGCGAAGCCGGAGTCGGTGGCAAGGCTGAGCAACGAGTTCCGAGTGATACCTGGGAGCAGTGAACCGGAGAGTGCGGGCGTGACCAGACGAGCATCGGAGCCGGATCCGAACACGAAGAAAAGGTTCATGCCGCCCATTTCCTCGACGTACGAACGCTCGACGGCGTCGAGCCACACCACTTGATCACAACCGTGCTCGGCTGCCTCGGCCTGTGCGAGAAGGGAGGCTGCGTAGTTGCCGGCAAACTTGGCCGCACCCGTGCCACCTGGTGCTGCACGCACGTACTCCGTCGAGAGCCACACGCTGACCGGGTGAACCCCGCGCGGAAAGTACGCGCCCGCGGGCGACGCGATCAGCTGGTAGCGGTATTCGTTTGCCGGCCGCACACCGAGGCCCGCTTCGGTCGAGAACATGAACGGCCGTAGATACAGGGCGTCTTCGCCGCCTGCGGCAGGCACCCACTCGTGATCGACATCGAGCAATTCGACGATGGACTGCACGAAGGTCTCGGTCGGGAGTTCGGGCATCGCCAGTCGCCGGGCGGACGTCGCGAACCGCTCCGCATTCGATTCGATACGGAACGAGGAGATCGCACCGTCTGCCTGGCGGTAGGCCTTCAGTCCCTCGAATATCGCCTGACCGTAGTGCAACACCATCGCCGCCGGATCGAGCGACAGCGGTCCGTACGGTTCGACGCGCGCGTCGTGCCAGCCCTTACCGGCCGAGTAATCGATGGACACCATGTGGTCCGTGAAGTACCGACCGAAGCCCGGCGCGTCCAGGATTTCCTTCCGCGCCTGCGCCGAAGCGGGCGAGGGATGCTGGACGCGGACGAACTCGGAGGCACCTGTCATGCGGGTGATCCTATCGAACGATTCCGACGCCCCTACTTGGTGTTGACGTCCACGAACGGTGGCGAGACCACTTCGCAGCGCAATGCACGTCCAAGCACGTCGACCTCGACCTGATCACCGGCCGCGATTCCCGCTGCGGTGTCGATCAGCGCGAGCGCGATTCCGACCTTCAACGTCGGCGAGAAGGTGCCCGACGTGCTCTCGCCGACGGTCGTACCGTCGCGCAGGACCGATTGCCCGGCGCGCAGGACACCGCGGTCGAGAGCTTTGATTCCCCACAGCTTCCGCGCCGGCCCGGCTGCCTTCTCTTCGACAAGGGTGTCCCGGCCCCAGAATTTCGGCTTCTTCCAGCCGACGGCCCACCCACAACGGGCTTCGAGCGGCGAGATGTCGAGCGAAAGTTCGTGCCCGTGGAGTGGGTATCCCATCTCGGTCCGCAGAGTGTCGCGGGCGCCGAGGCCCGCGACCTGACCGCCTTCGGCGCGAACGGCGTCGACCAACACCTTGAACAGTGCTTCACAGTCGTCCCAACGCGGAAGGAGCTCGTACCCCACCTCACCGGTGTAACCGCTGCGGCAGACGCGCACAGGAAGCCCGTTCCAGGTGGCGTCCGCAAATCCCATGTACTCGATGTCGGTCGGTATCCCGAGCGAGGTGAGAACCTGCACTGCCTTCGGGCCCTGGACGGCGAGAACACCGAACTCTCGGTGCTGATCGACCACCGAGACACCCTCCGGCGCCTGCGCTTGCAGTGCCGCCACGACATCTGCGGTGTTGGCGGCATTCGGCACGAGGAACACCTCCTCGGGACCCACGTAGTAGGCGATGAGATCGTCGATCACTCCGCCCGACGGTGTGCAGCACAGCGTGTACTGCGCCTTGCCCGGACCGATCTTGTTCAGGTCGTTGGTGAGGGTGGCGTTGACGAACTCGGCCGCCCCTGGGCCGGAGACGAGTGCCTTTCCGAGATGGCTGACATCGAACACCCCGACCGTCTCACGAACAGCAATGTGCTCGGCGACCACGCCCGCATAGGACACGGGCATCTCCCACCCTCCGAACGGCGCGAACGTCGCACCCAGATCGGTGTGAGAGGAATGGAGTGGCCCTTGCAACAACTGGTCGTCGGTCATGCGTGTCAACTTATCGGACCTGACGCAGATGCTGCATCCGGTTCTGCGACGGACAGTGGACGCAGGGCTAGCATCGGGACGTCGGGTGCGCCCGACGCAGGCCTCGTATCCGACAACGATTCAGGAGACACAGTGAGCACTTACACACCCCGACCACTCGGACCCACACTCGCGTTGGCGGGCAGCGTCGGGAAGCGTGCGGACGTGTTGGTGATCGGCCTGACCAAGTCCGCCGACGGCCCCGAGCTCGCACTGGCCGAAGGCGTCGTCGACGACCAGATCCTGTCAGGTCTTCTCGACGACCTCGTTCGCGTCGGCGCCACCGGCGGCGCCGAGGAGATCACGAGAATTCCGGCCCCCGAATCACTGCCGGTGGACAGTGTCGTCGCCGTGGGTCTCGGCGCGGCAGACAAACTCGACGCCGAACAGATCCGCAAGTCGGCGGGCGCAGCAGCCCGCAGCATCAAGGGCGGTGGCACCGCCGCCACGACGCTGTCGATCCTCGACCTCGGTGCCGCAGCGGAGGGATTCGCGCTCGGTGCGTACGTGTTTCACGAGTACCGGTCCGCCAAATCTGCGCCGGGTCCGGAGGCGGGCCCGCTCGGCGCGGTCGAACTCCTCGTGACGGCACCGAAGGACAAAAGCGCCAAGGAGACTCTCGAACGTTCCACAGCGATCGCCAAGGCTGTTGCTACGGCACGCGAGTTCGTCAACACGCCACCGAGCCACCTCTTCCCCGCCGAGTTCGCGGATCGGGCACGTGCTCTCGGCAGCGCCGCAGGCATGAAGGTCGAGATCCTCGACGAGAAGGCTCTCGAGAAGAACGGATACGGCGGAATCCTGGGAGTCGGCAAGGGCTCGTCTCGGCCCCCTCGCCTCGTTCGGCTGTCCTACTCGTCGAAGAAGAAGGGTGCCCCGTCGGTCGCCCTGGTGGGCAAAGGCATCACCTTCGACACCGGCGGCATTTCCATCAAGCCGGCGGCGAGCATGGAGAACATGACTTCCGATATGGGTGGTGCCGCAGCTGTGATCGCCACGGTGGTTCTCGCAGCAGAACTCGGCGTTCCCGTCGATGTCACCGCCACTGTGCCGATGGCCGAGAACATGCCGTCCTCCACAGCGCAGCGTCCCGGTGACGTCCTGACCCAGTACGGCGGCACCACCGTCGAGGTGATCAATACCGACGCAGAGGGACGACTCATACTCGCGGACGCGATCGTGCGCGCATGCGAGGACGACCCCGACTACCTGATCGACACGGCAACCCTCACCGGCGCGCAGATGGTGGCGCTCGGCACCCGCACCCCCGGTGTCATGGGCACCGACCAGTTCCGTGATCGCGTCGCGCAGGTGTCACAGCAAGTCGGCGAGAACGGCTGGGCGATGCCCTTCCCCGGCGAACTGCGGGCCGACCTCGACTCGAAGGTCGCGGACCTTGCGAACGTCACCAATCAGCGCTGGGGCGGAATGCTCGTGGCGGGCATCTACCTGAAGGAGTTCGTCTCCGACAACGTGCAGTGGGCACACATCGACGTCGCCGGACCCGCCTACAACACGGCCGGACCGTGGGGATACACCGGCAAGGGCGGCACCGGCGTGCCGGTACGCACCATGATCGGCGTTATCGAGGACATCGCCGCCAACGGCTGACCTTCATGCGGGCGGGACTTCCTCAGAGTTCGCTCTCGCGCTGCCGCTTTCGTTCCACGCGGCGGCGCGCATCGAAGTCCCGCATCCGCTGGGGGTAGCCAGTTTTCCGGACGTCGTAGACCGGGATGTGCAAGTCCTTGCCCAGCTTGCGGGCGCCCTGTTCCCCGCCCACGTGACGGCGCGTCCACTCCCCGTCCGCCGCGACCAGCACCACCGTCACCTGGGTCACGGTGGTCTCGGGTTCCACATACGCCTCGACACCGATGTGGGTGTGCGTCCACTGCGCCAGATATGCCGCGTCGCCTGTCGCAGTCTGCGGGGACGCACGCACCTTCCGTGAGAACCGGTTGAACAGCCCCAACGCCGTGCCTCCTCGGATCGTTTGCGAAACATGCCCGTCATTCAAGTTTGCCAGCATGTCGGTAGGCGTGACGGCGGGCGTGATGCTACCGGCCGGTAGCGAAAATGTGAGACCGATCGAATTCGCGACACGGTCACCCTCGTCGGACCCGATCGAGGCAACAGTGGAAGGATGAGAGCGCGCCGACACTGTGACTGGGTGACGGTTCACTGCACTACCCGTCAGTAACCCACCCTGCGTGTGTAACTCGAGCACAATGGTTCACGAGCACAGGTTCACGACCACAAGTCGACACAACTCAATGAAACCCGAACACAACTGTCGAGGAGTCAAACGACATGGCCTTCTCCGTCCAGATGCCAGCTCTTGGTGAGAGCGTCACCGAGGGAACTGTCACGCGGTGGCTCAAGCAGGAAGGAGACACGGTCGAAGTCGACGAACCCTTGCTCGAAGTCTCCACCGACAAGGTGGACACCGAGATCCCGTCTCCGGCCGCAGGTGTCCTGACCAAGATCGTCGCGCAGGAAGACGACACCGTCGAGATCGGTGGCGAACTTGCCCAGATCGGTGACGCCGGTGAATCGCCCGCACCCGCCGCAGAGCCGACGCCCGAAGCGGCGCCCGCCGAGGAACCCGCTCCAGCGGAGGAGTCCGCACCGGCCGCCGCCGCGGAAAGCGCCCAGGCGCAGCCCAGTGACGCCGGTCAGGCATCCGGGTCGGCAGAAGGCACCTCGGTGACGATGCCCGAACTCGGCGAATCTGTCACCGAAGGCACCGTCACTCGCTGGCTCAAGGCCATCGGTGACGAGGTTGCCGTCGACGAACCACTCCTCGAAGTCTCCACCGACAAGGTCGACACGGAAATCCCGTCTCCGGTTGCCGGTGTACTGCTCGAGATCAGCGCGCAGGAAGACGACGTCGTCGACGTCGGCGGACAGCTTGCCGTCGTCGGGTCCGGCTCACCCGCACAGAGCGCCGCCCCTGCACCCGAGCCCGAACCGACTCCGGAACCCGAGCCGGAGCCCGCACCAACTCCCGCACCGGCACCAGCACCGAAGCAGGAAGCCGCGCCCAAGCCGGCACCACAGGCGTCGCCTGCGCAGTCGAAGCCCTCGGGCGACAGCACTCCATACGTCACTCCCCTGGTGCGTAAGCTCGCCGCCGAGAACAACGTCGACCTGTCGTCCGTCACCGGCACCGGAGTCGGTGGACGCATCCGCAAGCAGGATGTTCTTGCGGCAGCCGAAGCCAAGAAGGCTCCTGCACCGTCACAGGCGGCCCCCGCTGCAGCCGCGGCACCGTCCTCGGCTACGGCTGGTGTCCGTCCCGAACTGGCTCACCTGCGCGGAACCACGCAGAAGGCCAACCGTATTCGTCAGATCACCGCAACCAAGACTCGCGAGTCGCTGCAAACGACCGCGCAGCTCACCCAGACGTTCGAAGTGGACGTCACCAAGATCGCGGCGTTGCGTGACCAGGCGAAGGCGACCTTCCTCGAGCGCGAGGGCGTGAAGCTCACATTCCTGCCGTTCTTCGCGAAGGCCGTCGTCGAGGCGTTGAAGTCGCATCCGAACATCAACGCCAGCTACGACGAAGATGCCAAGCAGATCACCTACTACGACGCCGAGCACCTGGGCATCGCAGTCGACACCGAACAGGGCCTGCTGTCGCCCGTCATTCACAATGCCGGAGACCTCTCGCTCGCCGGGCTCGCACGTGCCATCGCGGACATCGCGAAGCGTGCGCGGTCGGGTGGCCTCAAGCCGGACGAACTGTCGGGCGGCACCTTCACCATCACCAACATCGGAAGCCAGGGCGCACTGTTCGACACCCCGATCCTGGTTCCGCCGCAGGCCGCCATGCTGGGTACGGGTGCGATCGTGAAGCGTCCCGTCGTCGTCACGGACGAGGCCGGCAGTGAATCGATCGGCGTCCGGTCGATGTGCTTCCTCCCGCTGACGTACGACCACCGACTCGTGGACGGCGCCGACGCCGGTCGCTTCCTCACCACGGTGAAGCAGCGCCTCGAGGAGGCTTCGTTCGAAGCGGATCTGGGCCTCTGACCAATAGGATTGGTTTGGCCGGGGCGTCATCCCAGACCGGGATGGCGCCCCTACCGAGCTCAGGAGGGTGATCATGAGAGTCGTAGTAGCGGGGTCGTTGGGTCTCATCGGGACCGCGCTCGTCTCCTCGCTGCGCTCGGACGGCCACGAGGTCGTCCGGTTGGTCAGGCGCCCCACCGCCGGACCTGACGAGGCACGGTGGGATCCCGACCGCGGCGACATCTCTGTCTCCACGTTCGAGGGCGCCGACGCCGTCGTGAACCTGTGTGGTGTGGGCATCGGTGACGGCCGGTGGTCCGGCGCCTACAAACAGTTGATTCGCGACAGCCGAATTCTGGCGACCGATCTTCTCTCCGAGGCCGTCGCGTCGGTTGGGGTTCCGGTGCTCGCCAATGCATCCGCGGTCGGTTACTACGGCGACTGCGGTGCGCGGGTCGTCGACGAAAGCTCACCCAACGGTGACGACTTTTTGGCCACCACCTGCAGAGACTGGGAAAGCGCGACGAAGGCAGCATCTGCGGCGGGCACCCGAACCGTGTTGTTGCGCAGTGGTCTCGTGATGTCCCATCGACGCGGCGCACTCGGTCGGTTGCGCTCCCTGTACTCGATCGGATTGGGTGGGCGCCTGGGTGACGGGCGACAATACTTTCCTTGGATCGCCCTCGAGGACGAAGTCGATGCCATCAAGTTTCTGCTCTCGCACACCGAGATCGACGGTCCGGTCAATCTGACCGGACCTGCACCCGTCACCAACGCCGAATTCACGAGTGCGCTGGCCCGTGCCCTACACCGGCCCGCTCCTTGGGTGGTTCCGAGTTTCGCTTTGTCCGCTGTGTTCGGCGAGTTCGCCCGCGTCGGACTGTTGGCCGGGCAACGTGCCATTCCCACCGTGCTCGAAGGCGCGGGTTTCGAGTTCCGACGCAAGACCATCGGCGAAGCCCTGCACTCGGTCATCGAGGTGTGATTCCCACGGCGTAATCTCGACGGCATGGCCGCCACCCCCACACGATCGGCACGCTCGTCCGCCACTCCGATGAGCATCGAGCGGCTCGGACTCGTGGATTACGTCGAGGCGTGGGACAAGCAACGTGAGCTTGCGGCCGGACGCGCCGAAGGTACCGGTGCGGACACTCTGCTGCTGCTCGAGCACCCGGCGGTGTACACGGCCGGGCGACGGACCGCTCCCGAGGATCGCCCCACGGACGGCACACCGGTCGTCGACGTGGACCGTGGCGGAAAGATCACATGGCACGGTCCGGGCCAGCTCGTCGGGTACCCCATCGTCAAGCTCGCCGAGCCGATCGATGTGGTGCGCTACGTCCGCCGACTGGAGCAGGCCCTGATCGTCGTGTGCGAGGATCTCGGACTCGTATGCGGCCGGGTCGAGGGACGTTCCGGTGTGTGGCTTCCCGCGGCGCCCCGCGACGGACGCTGGCTCCCGGAGCGCAAGATCGCCGCAATCGGAGTCCGTGTGCAGCGCGGCGTCGCGCTCCACGGATTTGCACTCAACTGCAATTCGGATATCGGCGCTTTCGACACCATCGTGCCCTGCGGGATCACCGATGCGGGCGTGACGTCGTTGTCGGCCGAACTCGGCCGCGACGTGACCGTCGACGAGGTGACCGGAGCGGTGACGTCAGCGGTCGTCGACGCCCTGGAAGGTGATCTCGAACTCACTGAACACGACATCGAACGAGTCGTGGTTCCCGTGTCGACCGAGCCGCCGACTGCGCCGACTTTCGCTACTGTTCAGTACAGCTGAGGACCTCTCCCCGGCCCCTGAACGCCCATCTGTGCGGCGTACGATCGGACGCGTGACTGTCACACCCGACAAAACCGCTGCCACTCCCGCCACTCCGGACGGGCGCAAACTTCTCCGCCTCGAGATCCGAAATGCGGAGACCCCCATCGAACGCAAGCCGAACTGGATCAAGACCCGCGCAAAAATGGGGCCCGAATACACCGAACTCAAGGGTCTCGTGAAAAGCGAGGGCCTGCACACCGTCTGCGAAGAGGCCGGCTGCCCCAACATCTACGAGTGCTGGGAAGACCGCGAGGCCACCTTCCTCATCGGCGGCGAGCAGTGCACCCGGCGCTGCGACTTCTGCCAGATCGATACGGGCAAGCCCGCAGAACTCGACCGCGACGAGCCGCGACGAGTGGCAGAGAGCGTTCAGTCCATGGGCCTGCGCTACTCCACCATCACAGGTGTGGCTCGCGACGACCTGCCCGACGGCGGCGCCTGGTTGTACGCGGAAACGGTGCGCAAGATCCACGAACTCAACCCCGGCACCGGAGTCGAGAATCTCATCCCCGACTTCAACGGGAAGCCCGAGTTGCTCGAGGAGGTGTTCGCGTCGCGCCCCGAGGTGCTCGCGCACAACGTCGAGACGGTGCCCAGGATCTTCAAGCGCATTCGTCCTGCCTTCCGTTACCAGCGGTCCCTCGACGTGATCTCTGCCGCCCGCGAATACGGCCTCGTCACCAAATCGAATCTGATCCTCGGCATGGGCGAGACTCCCGAGGAAGTCAACGAAGCGATGCGCGACCTGCACGAGGCAGGTTGCGACATCCTCACCATCACGCAGTACCTGCGTCCGTCACCCCGTCACCACCCCGTCGAGCGGTGGGTGAAGCCGGAAGAGTTCGTCGAGCATTCGAATGCGGCGCAGGAGATGGGGTTTGCCGGGGTCATGGCCGGCCCCCTGGTTCGCTCGTCGTACCGGGCGGGACGCTTGTACGCACAGGCGATGGCACATCACGGCCGCGAACTGCCCGCGGGGCAGGAACATCTGATGGACGGCGGAGAAGCATCGCAGGAGGCCGGTTCGCTTCTCGCACGCCTCGCGCGCTGATTCCTTTCCGTCGCCGGAGCGGTGGTGAGCGCGCATCCCCGGCGACGTATCCTTGGGAACATGGCGAACGGCAGCAAGCGCAGTAAAGCGGGCAAACCCAGCAAGGAAGCGAAGGCGGCCGCCAAGGCTGCCCGCAAGCAGGCATCCAAGGAGCGCCGAACACAGCTCTGGCAGGCCTTCCAGATGCAGCGCAAGGAAGACAAGCTGCTCCTGCCGCTGATGATCGGCACCCTGGTCGGCTTGGCCATCCTCTTCTTCCTGGTCGGCCTGATCTGGGGAATCGAGTGGTTCCTTCTCCCGGTCGGAATCGTGCTCGGCATTCTCGGCGCGTTCATCATCTTCGGTCGCCGTGTGCAGAAAACGGTCTACAGCAAGGCCGAGGGGCAGGCCGGTGCAGCCGCGTGGGCGCTCGACAACATGCAGGGTTCTTGGCGAGTCAACAGCGCGATCGCCGGCACGACACAGCTCGATGCCGTGCACCGGGTGATCGGCCGCCCGGGCATCATCCTGGTTGCGGAAGGCTCGCCGCAGCGCGTCAAGTCGCTTCTTGCGCAAGAGAAGAAGAAGACTGCTCGCATGGTCGGCGACACCCCGATCTACGACATCATCGTCGGTAACGACGAGGGGCAGATCCCGCTGTCGAAGCTGCAGCGCCACCTCAACAAGCTGCCGAAGAACATCGACACCAAGCGCATGGACGCCATCGAGGGCCGTCTCGCAGCCCTCAGCAACCGCGGCGGCGGTGCCGCACTGCCGAAGGGCCCGATGCCCGGTGGCGCGAAGATGAAGGGCGTTCAGCGCACGATCCGTCGCCGCTGACTCCCGCGCCTCACCCCTCTCCCCCGACGAATGTCACACCGGTTCAGCTCACGCGAACCGGTGTGACATTCGTCGGGGTGGGGGAACTGAGCTGTGCGATCTAGCGGGTGCGAACGAGCGCGGTACCGGTAGCGCGATCCTGCATCCCGCGACCGTCGACGTCCGTGATGAGACCCGGCACGACGAACACGAGCAGCGCCTGTCGGCCGAGAGCACGACGAATGCCGACTCGGTGGGGTCCGTCCACACGTGCAACCTGCATACCCATGCAGATCTGGCCGGGTGTGAACGAGAAGATGCTGACGGTCACGACGCCGACGACGAACCACACCATGAGCGTGACCGTGCCGATCGCCCCCTCCAGCGCGCCCTCGCCGATGATGAGGGCCGCCACACCGGCGGAGCTGA
Source organism: Rhodococcus sp. (in: high G+C Gram-positive bacteria) (assembly GCA_012514505.1). Taxonomy (GTDB): domain Bacteria; phylum Actinomycetota; class Actinomycetes; order Mycobacteriales; family Mycobacteriaceae; genus Rhodococcus_F. The sequence goes on from JAAZAD010000183.1 coordinate 20,912, forward strand.
GCCAATCGATCATCAGGGCTGCCACTCGACGCCCCGTTCCTGCCAGCGAGCCAGGCCCTTCGGCGGGGAGGCCGAGCCGCTCGCCCCGAAACGCCTGCGGGGTCCGCCCATCGTCGCCTTCTGGAAGCGCCGCCGACGGCCCGGAGAGCCAAGTACCCGTAATCCGTGCCATGTCTCTCAGGATAGGCGTCCGCGTCCACCAACCGGCTCACGGGACCTCACGACCGGCGATTAGACTGTGTGCGCGGTCGATGACCGCGCGAAACAGCCAGGATGTTGCGACGCGTAACACGGGCGAAACAAAAGGTTGACCTGAGGGCAACACCAGGTCCATAGCGTCTGGCACGACGAATTCGCCAATACCCACTTGGCTGAAGCGACTTAAGGAGCACAAGCGTGGCGTTCACCACGGCCGAAGAGGTCATCAAGTTCATCAAGGACGAAAACGTCGAGTATGTCGACATCTGGTTCAGCGACCTGCCCGGCGTCCAGCAGCACTTCTCGATCCCGGCCTCCGCTTTCAACCAGGATGTCTTCGAGGACGGCCTCGCGTTCGACGGTTCGTCCGTCCGCGGCTTCCAGTCGATCCACGAGTCGGACATGATGTTGCTCCCCGACGTCACCACCGCGCAGGTCGACCCCTTCCGCGCTGCCAAGACGCTGAACATCAACTTCTTCGTCCACGACCCGTTCACCCGCGAGTCCTACAGCCGCGACCCCCGCAACGTCGCCCGTAAGGCCGAGGAGTACTTGAAGTCGACGGGTATCGCCGACACCGCCTTCTTCGGTGCCGAGGCCGAGTTCTACCTCTTCGACTCCGTGTCCTACGACTCGAGCATGAACGGCGCGTTCTACAAGCTCGACGCCGTGTCCGGCGCCTGGAACACCGGCTCCGACCGCAACGCCGACGGCACCCCCAACCTGGGCTACAAGGTTCGCCCCAAGGGCGGATACTTCCCCGTCGCTCCGTACGACCACTACGTGGACCTGCGTGACGAGATCTCGACCAACCTGCAGAATGCCGGCTTCGAGCTCGAGCGCGGCCACCACGAGGTCGGCACCGGCGGCCAGCAGGAGATCAACTACAAGTTCAACACCCTGCTCGCTGCGGCAGACGACCTGCAGCTGTTCAAGTACATCGTGAAGAACACCGCGTGGAAGCACGGCAAGTCCGCCACCTTCATGCCGAAGCCGCTGTTCGGTGACAACGGTTCGGGCATGCACGTCCACCAGTCGCTGTGGAAGGACGGCAAGCCGCTGTTCCACGACGAGGCCGGCTACGCGGGCCTGTCCGACATGGCACGCCACTACATCGGCGGCATCCTGCACCACGCACCGTCGCTGCTGGCGTTCACCAACCCGACGATCAACTCGTACCACCGTCTGGTGCCGGGCTACGAGGCCCCCATCAACCTGGTGTACAGCCAGCGCAACCGCTCCGCTGCGGTCCGCATCCCGATCACCGGCTCGAACCCGAAGGCCAAGCGCGTCGAGTTCCGCGC
>JAAZAD010000184.1 GCA_012514505.1 Rhodococcus sp. (in: high G+C Gram-positive bacteria)
CCGGCCTGCTCGGGGCATCTCCGGGAGCCTCCACCGCGCCGTCGATCATGGTCGAGTTGCTCGCGACCTGCTTTCCCGACCAGTTCGACGAATGGAAGCCGGAGTTGTGGACGTTGATGGGGGCTTCGCCCCCTGTGAGTGGTTAACGACCCTCCAGACTCGTTACTCACTCACAGGAGTGGGGGTGATGCCCGATCGAGGAATCGGGCGCCTTCCATCACACCGTGTTCGCGCTGGACGGCGGAATGCTGTTCGGGCTGCATGCACATACCGGTGACGCGTCTGATTCCGGCATCTCGTTCCGAGACCCCGACAACATTGCATTGGAGTTCTTCGCGCCCCCGGAGTAATTGTGCCGGGGCGCTCACCGATTTCAGCCGACCTGGCAGGGCGTCGCGCCTTCGGCTGAAGTGGCAGTGAGGGGGCGGGTTTCGGGGGTGGGGTTCCAGTGGCCGTCGGTGGAGGCGTAGGTCCAAGCGGGGCCGGTGGTCACCAATGCCGAGACCGCTCCGATCAGGCGATCCACATCGGCGGTGGTGGTGCCGAGGCCGATGCTGGCTCGGAGGGCGGCGTCGAGGCCGAGGTTGGCGAGCAGCGGGTGGGCGCAGAAGCGACCGTCGCGGATGCCGATGGCGTGTTCGGCCGAGAGGTAAGCGGCGACCTTGCCGGGGGCGTAGTCGGCGATGGTGAAGGCGACGATGCCGACGCAGTCGGGACTGTCGGACCAGATGCTCACCAGGTCGACGCCGGGAATCGCGGACAACCCGGTGCGTAGGCGATCTGCCAGAAAATGCTCGTGCGCAACGAGTTCGGTGGGGTCGATCGCGGCGAGCGCATCGCACGCTCCGGCAATAGCGGCCGCGCCGAGCACATTCGGCGAACCGGCCTCGTGCCGATGCGGCGCTCTGGCCCATTCGATTTCCGACACACCCACATTGCGTACGGCACCGCCGCCTGCCAGGTAGGGCTCACCCTGATCCAGCCAGTCGCGTCGACCCACCAGCACACCTGAACCGAACGGTGCGTACAGCTTGTGCCCGGAGAAGGCGAGGTAGTCGATCCCGCTTTTACGCAACGAGATCCGCCGATGCGGGGCCAACTGCGCGGCATCGACGAGGATGCGCGCGCCACACTGGTGGGCGATGGACGCGAGGCGTTCCAGCGGCAGCACCTCACCGGTGACATTGGACGCGCCGGTCACCGCGAGCAGTGCGGCAGGCCTTCTGCACAACTCGGCGACGATCCGCGCAATCGTCTCGTCGACGGTGTCTGCGGCATGCACCACCCGGCGACCGCGCTCGGTCCACGGCAGAAAGTTCGCGTGGTGTTCGATATCGAGAACGACCGTTTCCCCGGGTACGCAACCTGCCAGCAGGTTCAGCGAATCAGTGGTGTTGCGGGTGAACACGACTACCTGGTCGTGGTCGGCGTCGAGGAACCGGGCGACTGCGCTACGAGAAGCCTCGTAGTGCTCGGTCGAGATCCTCGAGGCGTATCCCGCACCGCGATGCACGCTGGCGTAGAACGGCAACAACGTCGAAATCCGGTCGGTGACCTGCTTCAACGCCGGGGCGCTCGCCGCGTAGTCGAAGTTGGCGTAGGAATTGGTGCCGCCTTGAACAAGCGGAACCCGCAGGTCAGCACCGGAAACGGCGGCGAGTGCACAGGTGGGGTCGATAACAGCGGTCATGACGAAATCCCGTCGGCTCAGGGACTCGCTCCAGAGGAGGTGAGAGTCCGCGCTTGCCGCGCCCACTTCGGGCGTCGGCCTGGTCGTCACCCGGAGCACCCCACCGCGGAGGAGGGTTGCCGACCAGCAAGCCGGGGCTGAACGCTGATACTCGTGACCTGTGAGGGAGTGTGACAGGCGCCGGCCGATCCTGTCAATCGCATCTTCGCTCAGGGGTGTGTCGCCACCGTGATGCCCAAGTGCTCCTAAGCTTTCGCCATGACCGAAGACCGTAAACAGCTCATGCAGACACTGCTCGGCGGCGGGGTCGTGCCCCGAGTGCCCGTGGGGTTCTGGTGGCATTATTTCTCGACGCCGCCCCTGGTCGCGGCGGTGCAGAGCCGGATGCAGGGCCCGTCCAAGGTCCCGCCAGGGGTGGTCTGGAAGGTCATGCCGCGAAACCCTTTTTGCGGTTACGTCGACGACCGTGTCGTACGGACAGCCTCGCGGGACACAAGCGTGACTACGAGGCGCTCGAGCCGGACTTCGTGAAAATCATGTCCGACGGATTCTTCAGCCACCCGTCGATCATCGACCACGCGATTTCCAGCGCCGCAGACCTGCACAAGGTCACTCCGATCACGGCCGACCACCCGTGGATCCGTCGCCAGGTCGAGTTCGTCAAGGAGTTGACCGACTTCTACGGCGGCGAGGTGATGACCTTCTACAGCATATTCGCGCCGGTGCAGCAGCTCCGCCTTTTCATCGAGTACGTCGTCAAGGACGTCAACGGCTTTCAGGGCATGCTCTGGGAGCACAAGGAAGCGGTCGCGCGGGCCGCGGAGGTGATCGCGGACGACACGCTCCTGCTCGTCGAGGCCCTGAAAACCGAGACGAAGGTCGACGGCATCTACTACTCGGTCCAGTCGGCGCAGCGTCCTGAGTGCGACCGCGAACACCACGACCGCTACATCAAACCGTCGGATATCCGCGTTCTCGAGCGGATCAACGAGCTGTGGGAACACAACATCCTGCACGTCTGCGGCTACGAGCACTACCGGAACGATCTCCCCTACTACGCGCAGTACCCGGCCAGCGCATACAACTGGGCGGTGCACACCGAGGGTGTTTCCCTGGCCGAGGGCAAGGAGATCTTCGACGGGGTGGTCATGGGCGGCTTCGACAACAATCCCGGATCACTCATCGACGCGGGAACCACCGCCGAGGTGGTGGCCGAGACGCGGTCGCTGATCGCATCAGCGGGACGGGACCGGTTGGCGCTGGGTGCCGACTGCACGATCCCCGTCCCGACCAGCCTGGATCGGCTCGAGGTGATCCGCCGCGTGGCGGGACCACGATAGCGGTGTGAACTGCGAAAACGTCGCCCTTCAGAAGTACCAGGGGTACGGCTTCCAGTCGGGGTCGCGCTTTTCGAGGAACGAATCGCGCCCCTCGACGGCCTCATCGGTCATGTAGGCCATGCGGGTTGCCTCGCCGGCGAACAACTGCTGGCCGGTCAGGCCGTCGTCCTGCAGGTTGAATGCGAACTTGAGCATCCGCTGCGCCTGCGGCGACTTGCCGTTGATCTTGGTGCCCCATTCGATGGCGACGTTTTCGAGCTCTGCATGGTCGACGACCTTGTTGACCGCACCCATCTGATGCATCTCCTCGGCGGTGTACGTATCGCCGAGGAAGAAGATTTCGCGAGCGAACTTCTGTCCGACCATCTTGGCCAGGTACGCGCTGCCGTACCCGCCGTCGAAGCTGCCCACGTCCGCATCGGTCTGCTTGAACCGCGCGTGTTCACGGCTCGCCAGGGTGAGGTCACAGACCACGTGCAGGCTGTGCCCGCCGCCGGCTGCCCAACCGTTGACGAGGCAGATCACCACCTTCGGCATGAATCGGATGAGGCGCTGCACCTCGAGAATGTGCAGGCGGCCGGCACGCGCGCGGTCGACGGTGTCCGCTGTTTCTCCGTCCGCGTACTGGTAACCGCTGCGTCCACGGATCCGCTGGTCGCCGCCCGAGCAGAATGCCCAGCCGTCGTCCTTGGGGCTGGGGCCGTTGCCGGTGAGGAGCACGGCGCCGACGTCCGACAGCATGCGGGCGTGGTCGAGAACCTCGTACAGTTCGTCCACCGTGTGCGGCCGGAACGCATTGCGAACCTCGGGCCGGTCGAAGGCCACGCGCACGATGCCTTCCGTGACGTGTCGGTGATACGTGATGTCGGTCAGATTCTCGAAACCGGGGACGGGGCGCCAGAGCTCTGCATTGAAGGTCACCCGTCCGAGAATAGGGCCTGACCGAGGTTCGTGAACAACGTCTCGCTCCCATCCGGCCGTCGTGGTTTAGTGCAGGTATGAGTGAGCACACAGTCGGTGCGGTGGACACCAACGGGCAGGGCGATTCGGATTACGAGCACCACGGCGGATTCCCGAAGTTCGAAGCCGCAGATCCGGGCCCGGACTGGCCGCGGTTCGTGGAGGCGATGCGCAAGCTGCAGGACCTGGCCGTATCCGTCGACCCGCCGAAGGACGTGTTGGCGCACGCGGCCGACCGAGTCGAAGAGCTGGTCGAACTGCTGACGCCGCACGTGGTGCCGGAAGGCGAGTCGCCGTCCGGTCGTGTCATCGCGCTTCCCGGCCGGGGCAGCTTGCTCATGTTGCCGTGGACGGTCGAGGAGTTCGGCCCCGACGGGGTGAAGAGCAGGGGCGTGTTCCGCCGGTTCCATCTCGGTGGCAACGGTGCGGCGCACGGCGGCACGTTGCCGCTGTTGTTCGACGATCTGATGGGCATGATCGTGCACGCGTACGGACGCCCGATCAGTCGTACCGCGTACCTTCACGTCAACTACCGGGCGGTGACCCCGCTGAATACGGAGCTCACGGTCGAGGGGTCCGTGGATCGGGTCGAGGGCCGAAAGACGTACATCACAGCCCGACTTCTGCAGGGCGACAAGTTGCTTGCCGATTGTGAAGCGTTGATGGTGCAGCTACTTCCCGGCCAACCGTGAAGCTACCGTCCTTCGACGAGCTCGCGCAGTCCGCCGTTGTGGTCGGTCTGCCCATGCGCGTGCGTTTTCGGGGCATCACGACGCGAGAAGCGTTGCTGCTTCGCGGTCCTGCGGGGTGGGGGGAGTTCGCGCCGTTTCCGGAGTATGCGGACGACGAGGCGGCGAACTGGCTCGCGGCAGGGATCGAGGCCGCGTGGATGGGTCCACCCGCGCCACTTCGAGATACGGTGCCCATCAATGCAACGGTCCCCGCGGTCGACCCGTCACGTGTACCCGAGGTGCTAGCGCGGTTCGACGGCGCTCGTACTGCGAAAGTCAAAGTGGCAGAGCGTGGCCAGAGTCCCGATGACGACATCGCCCGCGTTGCCGCCGTACGCGAAGTGATCCCGAACGTGCGGGTCGATGCCAACGGTGGCTGGTCTGTCGACGATGCCGTTCGGGTGTTGTCCGCGCTCACCTCGGACGGGCCGCTCGAGTATGCGGAGCAGCCGTGCGCGACCGTGGACGAACTCGTCGAGGTGCGTCGCCGCCTGCCGCACGTACGTATTGCTGCCGACGAAAGCATCAGGCGTGCCGAGGATCCGATGAAGGTGGTGCGAGCGGGCGGCGCCGACGTCGCCGTGGTGAAGGTGGCGCCGCTCGGCGGCATGCGAGCACTGCTGGCTCTGTCTGAGGAACTGTCGGAGCATGGTGTGCCTGTGGTGGTGTCGAGCGCTCTGGACACGGCCGTGGGCATTTCGGCGGGTCTGGCAGCGGCCGCGGCGCTGCCCGACCTCGAATTCGCTTGTGGTCTGGGGACCGGAGGATTGTTCGTCGAGGACGTTGCCGAAGGGCGCGTCTTCCAAGACGGTGGGTTCGTGGTGTCCGCAGCAGAGCCGGACGAGAGCCGCCTCGACGAGCTGACCGTGAGCGTCGATCGAGCAAACTGGTGGTTCGAGCGCATGCGGCGCTGTCATGAACTGCTGGAGGCTGGAAGTAGTTCACTTTTCGTATAGTGTCTGCCGCGGAACAGATCGATCGGTCAAACGGAGGCATTGAAAGTGGTTGCAGCTCTGAAAGAATCCCTGCTCGCCGAGTCGCAGGTCCCTGAGGTCGTGAAGGACGTGCAGGCCCTGATCGACGCAGAGGTGGGGGACAAGTCCGGCGCTTCCGGCTTGGCACTCAAGGGCGGCTACGCGGCTGTGAAGAAGGTCGGCCCGTCCATCGTTCCGGACGCCATCGAAGGCCTTCTGCCCGCGTTCGTCGACAAGCTCGAGCCGTACTGGCAGGACTTCTCCGCCACCGGCGGTGGATCGTTCTCCGACTACCTGGTTGCCCGTGACGAAGACGTGTCCAACTCGCTCCTGGGTGTCACGGATGCGCGCATCGAGGGAAGCGATCGCGCGGCCGTGAAGAAGGTGTACTCGTCGCTGCGCGCGTCTGCGCAGAAGCACGTGATCGAGGCCCTGCCGCGCCTCGGCGCCGTGGTGCAGAAGTTCGCCGCCTGACATACCGCTCACACGAAGGGGCGCCGACGATCAACTCGTCGGCGCCCCTTCGTCATACGTCAGGTGTGGTCAGGCGGAGGCGCGACCGAACTTCCAATACCCGGTGAACGCGATGTTCGACTTCGGAACGTTGCGGTCGTTGACCAGATGGCGTCGCAGGGAGGTGGCCAATTCGCTTTCTCCCGCAACGAAGGCGTAGCACGATCCGGAGGGGAGGTCGGCGTTCTTGACGGTGTCGAGCGCCAAGATGCCCGGTCGGGCATCAGCGTCCTCGCGAACCAGCCAGCGGACGTTCACTCCCTCGCCGACACCCGAAACTTCCTGGATGTCTTCGGGATCGGCGACCTCGATGAAGACCTCGGCCCGCAGATCTGCAGGTGCGGAGTTCAGGATTCCCACGACCGCGGGCAACGCGCTCTCCTCACCGACCAGTAGTTGCCAATCCACATCGGCAACTGGGTTGTAGATGAGCCCCTCGTCCAAGATCGCCACCTCGTCACCTGCCGCAGCCTTCGCGGCCCACGCGGATGCGGGGCCGAGGTCCCCGTGCACGGCAAAGTCGATGTCGATCTCGGTGGTGTCGCCGAAGGTGCCCGAGCCTGCCCGGCGCATCTCACGGATGGTGTAGTTGCGCACGTTCGGGCGGGAGTCTTTGGACATCAGCTTCCACTGCGCGAACCAGAAGGCGCTTGCGCTGCTCGGAAGCTTCAACTCCTCCTGTCCAGGCTGGGGGAAGAACATTCTGAACCACTGGTCGAAGCCCATCGGGCGGATCGAATCGAGTTCTTCGCCGGCGATGGTGACGCGGATGAAGTTCGGACTGATCTGTTTGGCAGCAACCACGCGTGCCGACGCGATCTGGCGATGGTCTGGCTTGACGAACTTGCTCATGGCGCGTGGGCTCCCCTGATCGTGTGCGATGGTCAGGTAAGCCTAACCACTTGTTTTGCTCATGGGTGGGTTGGGCGGTCCAACGCTACGACTCGAGGCGGGAGCCCCCACTCGTTGCGACCTAGCCTGCTGAGCGGGGCGAGGGCCGAAAAGTTGGGTAGACCATCGTCGTCGATGACCTCGTGCCGTGCGGTGACGGCGAGCACATCGCCCATCACCACGAACGAGTTGCCGACGGGTATCACCTGATTCAGGGCGCACTCGATGGATACTGGGGAGTCCGCAACTCGGGGTGGGCGGACACGAGCACTCGGCTCGGTTGGGACACCCAGTTCGACGAACTCGTCGACCGAATGCTCGTACCCGGCGGAGCTGGCATTCACGACGGACATCAACGGCTCGGTCGCCACGTTTATCACGAACTCGCGGGTGGCCTCGATATTGCGCAGGGTGTCCTTGCGTGTGACGGACGTGAATTGAACTATCGGAGGATTGGCGCTGGATACCGAGAAGAAGCTGTACGGCGCCAGGTTGGCGATCCCGTCTTCGGACACTGTCGACACCCACGCGATGGGCCGGGGCACCACCGATGAGGTCAACACCTGGTACATGCGGCCCGGCGGAAGTTCGGTCGGGTCGTAGACGGTGCGCATGCCTTCATCCTGCCAGCGGCCGCCTGCCCGGAAATATCGCCGACCAGGTCGCTCGACGAACGTCGTGGGGGATCTGACAGTCTTGGAGTGTGAATCCGTCCACCGCGCAGGCAACAGCAGTCGTCGACGAACTCGTTCGCGGCGGCGTTCGTGAAGTAGTGCTGTGCCCGGGCTCGCGCAATGCGCCGTTGGCATTCGCGCTGGAGGCCGCCGACCGTGCGGGACGACTTCGCCTGCACATGCGCATCGACGAGCGCACCGCCGGATTCCTCGCCGTCGGTCTCGCCGTTGCCGGGGGCAGGCCGGTTCCGGTGGTCATGACGTCAGGAACCGCGGTCGCCAATCTCGGGCCCGCAGTACTCGAGGCCAACTACGCGCGGCAACCCCTGATCGTGCTCAGCGCGAACCGGCCCTACGAAATGCTCGGCACCGGCGCGAACCAGACGGTGGAGCAGCTCGGCCTGTTCGGAACCCAGGTACGCGCCACCATCAGTCTCGGATTGGCCGAGGACGACGCCGGGCAGAACAGTCAGTGGCGGTCGGCAGTGTGCCGAGTCCTGGCGGCAGCGCGAGGCACTCGATCCGGCAATGCCGGCCCGGTCCACTTCGACATTCCGCTGCGCGAGCCTCTGGTTCCGGACGTCCACGCCCAGGGGCCGGTCCCGGAGGGTCGGCCTGGCGGAGCAGCCTGGACGACCACCCAGCATGCGACGCTGGACGTTCCCGTGGACATCGACATCACCCCCGACACCCTGGTCATCTCCGGCCACGGCTCTGCCTTGCTGCCCGAGCTGGCCGGGATGCCGACTGTCGCCGAGCCGACGGCGCCGATGCACGGTATCCCGGTGCATCCACTCGCTGTCGCCCAGCTGAAGCCGCGTCAGGTGATCGTCACGGGCCGGCCCACATTGCACCGGCCCGTCTCGAAGCTGTTGGCCGATCCATCCGTGGACGTGTACGCGCTGACCACGGGCCCGCGCTGGCCCGACGTGTCCGGCAACGTGCTGGCCACCGGGACGCGGGCCGTCGTGAGCGGCGACGCAGACCCCGCCTGGGTGGCACGGTGCCGCACCCTGTCCGAACACGCGGACAAGGCTGTTCGGGGACAACTCGCCGCCCACACGGAAGCGACGGGGATGCACGTCGCCGCCGCGGTGACCGATGCGCTGGGGCCGGGGGATCAACTGTTGCTCGGTGCATCCAACCCGGTGCGTGATGCAGCATTGGTCAGTTACCCGTCACCGAAGGTGCGAGTGCTGTCCAATCGCGGCGTAGCCGGAATCGACGGCACGGTGTCGGCGGCCGTCGGCGCGGCTATGGCCTACGACGACGGGCGCACGGTGGCCCTCCTCGGTGACCTCACCTTCCTGCACGACGCGTCCGGCTTGCTCATCGGCACAGGCGAACCGAGGCCCCGCGACTTGACCATCGTCGTCGCGAACGACGACGGGGGCGGCATCTTCGAGTTGCTCGAGCAGGGTGACCCCCAGTACGCGGGCGTTTTCGAGCGAGTGTTCGGAACACCGCACGGAATGAATCTCGCGGCACTGTGCGCTGCGTACCGGATCGAACATCATGCGGTGGACCTGGACGGGCTGACCGAAAAGTTGGCGGAATCCGCTGACGGCATCAGGGTTCTCGAGGTGGCCACACAACGGTCGGGGCTGCGTGAACTTCACGCGGCCGTGCGGGCGCAGCTGTGAGCCCGCAGGTGCTCCGACGGATCGAGGTCGGAGTGGTGATCGCGGCCGTTCTGATTTCGGTGCTGTCCGTGCTTCTCGTGATCGGCGCATGGCGCAACGATCAGACGATCGAGTCGGACATGGGTACCGCCACCGCCGAAGTACTCTCCGCCGGTTCCTTGCGGTCCGCGATCGCGTTCGTCACCCCCGACGGCGTGATGCACAATCCGGAACTCGGTGTTCTGTACCCGACGAACCTCACCGTGGGTCAGCACATCAACGTCGAATACGCACGAAGCGAAGCGGACCTGGTGCGGGTGGCGGGACGCGATGCAAGCGTGGCCGTGATTCCCGCAGGGTCGGTGATCGCCGTTACCTGGCTGATCGCCGGCCCGTTGATCTGGTATCTGCGTCGTCGATCCGGTGCCGAGGCGGCGCCGGAGGTTTCCCCGAAGTTCGCCTCTACGTAACTGCGCACTCGCCGCCGTGATCCGCGGTGCTGTCACGCTGGAGGTCGTGAGAGTAGCCATCGTCGCGGAGTCGTTCCTGCCGAACATGAACGGGGTTGCCAACTCGGTGCTCCGGATCCTCGAACACCTGGGCCGCACCGGGCACGAGGCGATGCTCGTCGCACCGGACACGGTCGCCGGCCTGCCTCCCGCACCCAGGGAACACGACGGTGTTCCGGTCCACCGGGTACCCGCCATCATGGTTCCCAAGGTCAGCTCGCTGCCGGTCGGTCTCCCGCAGCCGGGACTCACCGCGGAACTACGGGCTTTCGCGCCGGACGTCGTGCACCTCGCATCACCGTTCCTGCTCGGTGCGGGCGGGCTCGGTGCTGCCCATCGTCTGGACCTTCCGACCGTGGCGGTCTACCAGACCGACGTGGCCGGATTCGCCGAAAGCTACGGACTCGGCATCACCAGCCGCGCCGCATGGGCGTGGACCCGCCGACTGCACAAAGGCTGTACCCGAACGTTGGCGCCGTCCACGTCCGCGGTCGACGCATTGGCCACCCACGGCATTCCGCGCGTCCACAAGTGGGCACGAGGTGTCGAGATCACGCGTTTCGCTCCGTCGCGGCGGAGCGCGGTGTTGCGTGAGAGCTGGCTGCACGGCCAAGACAAACTTGTGGTGGGTTTCGTGGGCCGGCTCGCGCCCGAGAAGCATGTGGAGCGGCTCGCCGTCTTGTCCGCAGACCCGCGGATCCAACTCGTGATCGTCGGCGACGGGCCGGACCGGGGTGCACTCGAGTCATCGATGCCCGGTGCCGTGTTCACCGGCCAACTCGGGGGGACGGAACTGGCCGAGGCGTATGCCAGCCTCGACGTTTTCGTGCATCCCGGTGAGCACGAGACGTTCTGTCAGGCCGTGCAGGAAGCTCTGTCGAGTGGTGTTCCGGTCATCGGCCCCGATGCAGGCGGCCCGCGGGACCTCGTCGCGCATTGTCGCAACGGCTACCTGTTGCCGGTCGACCGATTCGCCGAATTACTCCCGAGCGCGGTCGATGCGCTCGTCGACCGTCGGATGCGCGCCCGATTCGGGGAGGCGGCGAGACAGTCCGTCCTGCATCGCACCTGGCCCGCGATCTGCGACGAACTCGTGCAGCACTACGTCGACGTGGCACGGAGGCCCGGCCTCCGGGAAGGCCGCGCAGCCTGAACGGCTGCGTCGGGCACACCGGTTGGTAGCGTTTCGGTCGTGGCAACTACACACGGTTCACGGGCTTCCCTCGAGAAGGACCCGCACGAGGTCGCGTCCATGTTCGACGGCGTGGCCGAGCGCTACGACCTCACCAACACTGTTCTGTCGTTCGGGCAGGATCGCAGTTGGCGTAAGGCGACACGGTCCGCGCTCGGGTTGAAGCCGGGGGAGCGGGTGCTCGACCTGGCCGCCGGGACCGGAGTGTCCACGGTGGAACTCGGACGTTCCGGTGCGTGGTGTGTGGCCACCGACTTCTCCAAGGGAATGCTGAAGGCCGGTGCGGGCCGTCGCGTGCCGATGGTGGCCGGTGACGCCATGCATCTGCCGTACGCGGACGCGGTGTTCGACGCCGCGACCATTTCGTTCGGACTGCGCAACGTGTCCGACTTCGACGCCGGGCTGCGGGAGATCGCCCGCGTCACCAAACCTGGTGGACGTCTCGTCGTGAGCGAGTTCTCCACTCCCGTGTTCGGCCCGTTCCGCACTGTCTACATGGAATACCTGATGAAGGCGCTGCCCCGGGTGGCACGCGCGGTCAGCAGCAACCCGGACGCCTACGTGTATCTCGCCGAGTCGATTCGGGCGTGGCCTACCCAGGAACAGTTGGCCAAACGCATCGAGGCCGCGGGCTGGAGCAACGTGCAGTGGCGCAACCTCACCGGTGGAGTCGTAGCCCTACACCGGGCCACCAGGTAGGCGGCTTCGCCGCTCGTGAGCGGACAACGAGTCCCTGGACTCATTAACCGCGCACAGGCCGCGGAGCGGCCTAACCGAACATGGGCCGCGAATCGACCTTCCGTGACGCGGCTCCGGATGCCCGCCACGCCCGGGCTGTCAGGTCGGTGTCCTCGTCCGTGACGAGGTTTCCCATGACCCGGACGGCGATGGTCATCAGTGCCCGCGAGCGCATGGCGACGGGACCGGACATCGGCAACACACGCGGCACCGTCAGCAGTCCGGACAGACGACGGGCCACCGAGAACGCCCGCCCGTAATGTTCCCGCAGAATCGTCGGCCACACATGCGTCAGATCGTCCTCGCCCAGAACGTCCGCCACCAGTCGGCCACCCTCGAGTCCGTAGTCGATGCCCTCGCCGTTGAGTGGGTTCACGCAGGCGGCGGCGTCGCCGATCACGGCCCAGTTGCGTCCTGCCACGTTCGATACCGCGCCTCCCATCGGGAGCAGTGCAGACGCGACGTCGCGCAGTTCCGATTCCCACTGCCAGTCGCCTTGGCGTTGGGTGCGATACAGATCCAGCAGCGGACGCAGCGCACTGGTCGCCGGCCGCTTCGACGTGGCCAACGTGCCGACGCCGATATTCACGTCCCCGGTGCCGAGCGGAAACACCCACCCGTAGCCGGCTTGCAGGGTTCCGGCGCTGTCGCGCAGTTCGAGATGCGAGGTGATCCACGGGTCCTCGCTACGTGGAGTCGCGATGTATGCGCGGGCCGCGACCCCGTACGCGGTGTCCCGATGCCATTCGCGGCCCAGTTTCTTGCCGAGGGGGGAC